>JAFTRV010000061.1 GCA_017462065.1 Bacteroidaceae bacterium | reverse complement strand
ATGTTTGGTCTATAGAAAAGTCAAGGGGTAAAAGCATTTTTTTTCGATTTTTTTTTCAAAGGTACCAGGAAAATCTCATCTGCTCAAATGGTGGCAACTGCTACTGGTGTCAAAAAGTGGTGTCAATTTACATTCGTTAACTATAGTGTTAAAATACCCTCCAGAATGGTCTGGAGGGTGTATATCAATAAAATAGCCTCAACTTTTTTGTTGTTGAGGCTATTGAAATATGCTTAAAAAACGCTGTTTTTTACTCCCACTCAATTGTTGCGCTGGGCTTGGGGGACATGTCGTAGCATACTCGGTTGATGTTGGGGACTTCGGCGAGTATGCGGTCGGTAATCTTCAACAATATGGGCCATTCTATCTGCTCTATGGTAGCTGTCATGGCATCGACTGTGTTCACGGCACGTATGATGACGGGCCAATCGTATGAACGGGCGTTGTTGCGTACGCCTACTGACTTGAAGTCGGGCACTATGGTGAAGTACTGCCATACTGTTCTGTCGAGGCCGGCGTTCTTGAACTCCTCGCGCAGGATGGCGTCTGACTCACGAAGAGCCTCGAGACGGTCACGTGTAATGGCGCCGAGGCAACGTACTCCCAAGCCGGGGCCTGGGAACGGCTGACGGTATACCATGTCGTAAGGCAAGCCGAGCTCAAGGCCGCATGCACGCACCTCGTCCTTGAAGAGCTGGCGGATAGGCTCTACCAACTCGAAACGGAGGTCTTCGGGCAGGCCGCCTACGTTGTGATGCGACTTGACCATCTTGGCGGTCTTGGTGCCGCTCTCCACGATGTCGGGGTAGATGGTGCCCTGTCCCAAGAAGTCTATGCCGTCGAGCTTGCGTGCCTCTTCTTCGAATACTCGGATGAACTCGCCGCCGATAATCTTGCGTTTCTCTTCGGGGTCGGCAACGCCTGCGAGCTTGTCAAGGAAGCGGTCGGTGGCGTCTACATATACGAGGTTGGCGCAAAGCTGCTTGCTGAATACGTCGATGACCGCCTCGCTCTCGCCCTTACGCATGAGACCGTGGTTTACATGTACGCATACGAGGTTGTCGCCAATGGCTTTGAGAAGCAAAGCCGCTACGACAGAGCTGTCTACGCCGCCTGAAAGGGCGAGCAGCACTTTCTTGTCGCCTACCTGACGGCGGATAAGCTCTACCTGGTCATTGACGAAGTTTGTCATGTTCCAGTTGGGCTCGGCCTTGCAGGTGTCGAACACGAATGGCTTTACTGCCTCTTTTACAGCGTCCACGTCGTTGCCTATCTGCTCAATCTTGTTGTCGCACAACGCTTTGTCGTGTCCTGCCGACATGATAGGGTAGCCGGCATCGTATATTTCGTGATTGACATCGATAGCTACGCCGTCGATGACGTTGTTGGGACCGCCGTTGATGATAACGCCTTTTACGTTGGGAAGCGCCTTCAGCTCGTCGGCTGTAATGTCGTGAGGGTATATCTCGCTGTATACTCCCAATGCACGTATGGCTCTCGCAAGCACGGTGTTCTCGTGGCTGCCGAGGTCTAAAATGACAATCATGTCCTGTTTCATATTCTTGAATATTTTGGGGTTATCTGTTTTGCTGTGCAAAAGTAATTTTTTTTCTTTTTTTCTACAAGCGGAGAAGTTATAATGTTTGATAAAAATTAAACTCGCCCGGCAGTTTTTTTACGCCTTATTACCATGCGTGTATCTCTTTTGGGGAGCGTATGTTAGCCTTTGCATCACTTTTGCGTAAAATGTTTGCGAATATTTAATCGATTTTCTTGTTTAATGTGAAAACATTTTCTTAAATTTGCACTAGAAAGTGCGAAAATAGGCTGCACTCGCTGTAATATGCTAAAGCAAGCTTTGCATCTTGCTCGTTTGCACTATTGTAGCACATAAAGTACGAAAATAAATTATTAGGTATGAAGGTTGTCAGGTTTTTGATTCTCTTTGCTATAACAGCGCTTGCTTTTGTAGCATGCAGCCCGGCAGTCTATTGTAATTGCGAATAATATTAAGGTATTTTTTAACCATTTTTAAATTTATAAATTTATTATGACAAAAGTAGGTATTAACGGTTTTGGCCGTATCGGCCGTTTCGTTTTCCGTGCCGCTCAGACAAGAAACGACATTGAGATTGTAGGTATCAACGACCTTTGCCCGGTTGATTACTTGGCATACATGCTTAAGTATGACACAATGCACGGTATCTTCGAGGGTACTATCGAGGCTGACGTTGAGAACAACAAGCTTATCGTTAATGGTAAGGCTATCCGTGTAACAGCTGAGCGTAACCCGGCTGACTTGAAGTGGGACGAGGTAGGCGCTGAGTATGTTGTTGAGTCTACAGGTCTCTTCCTTTCTAAGGACAAGGCTCAGGCTCACATCGAGGCTGGCGCTAAGTACGTTGTTATGTCTGCTCCTTCAAAGGACGACACTCCAATGTTCGTATGCGGCGTAAACGAGAAGACTTATGTTAAGGGTACACAGTTCGTTTCTAACGCTTCTTGTACAACTAACTGTCTTGCTCCTATCGCTAAGGTGTTGAACGACAAGTGGGGTATCACAGACGGTTTGATGACTACAGTTCACTCTACAACAGCTACTCAGAAGACTGTTGACGGTCCTTCTTTGAAAGACTGGCGTGGTGGTCGTGCTGCTGCAGGCAACATCATCCCTTCTTCTACAGGTGCTGCTAAGGCTGTAGGCAAGGTTATCCCTGCATTGAACGGCAAGCTGACAGGTATGTCTATGCGTGTTCCTACTCTCGATGTTTCTGTAGTTGACCTTACAGTGAACTTGGCTAAGCCCGCTACATACGCAGAGATTTGCGCTGCTATGAAGGAGGCTGCTGAGGGCGAATTGAAGGGTGTGCTCGGTTACACAGAGGACGCAGTTGTATCTTCTGACTTCTTGGGTGATACACGTACTTCTATCTTCGACGCTAAGGCTGGTATCGCTTTGACAGATACTTTCGTTAAGGTTGTTTCTTGGTATGACAATGAGATTGGCTACTCTAACAAGGTTCTCGACCTCATCGCTCACATGGCAACTGTTAACGCTTAATCCGTTAGAAGTTGATTATAAGATAGGCTCCTTTTCGAAGGGGCCTATTTTTTTTATGGCTCATTTTCACTATATATTTGCATGTTAGTGGAAATTTTCATTACCTTTATAAAAAATATACCTATTTATAATATAATGACACTACTATGAGAAAAAGTATTATCCTGATGTTGCTTGCTGTCGCATTCGTTGCGGGCGGTTGCTGCAAGAAGCCTCATTCATTCGAGGTCAAGGACGGCAGCTTCCTCTATGACGGCGAAAAGGTGCAGCTGATATGCGGCGAGATGCATTATCCTCGTATTCCGGTCGAGTATTGGAGAGACCGTATGCAGCGTGCTAAGGCTATGGGCCTGAACACAATATCGGCGTATGTCTTCTGGGCTGTTCATGAGCCGCAGCCCGGCGAGTTCAACTTTGAGGGACAGGCCGACATCGCCCGTTTTGTCGAGATCGCTGCCGAAGAGGGGCTCTTCGTGCTTCTGCGTCCCGGTCCGTACGTATGTGCCGAATTTGACTTCGGCGGCTATCCCTATTGGCTGCAGAAGGACAGCACCATGAAATGGCGTAGCGATAATCCTGCGTTCCTGGCAGCTTGCGAGCGTTACCTGAACGCTCTTGGCAAGGAGCTTGCGCCGCATACTGTCACCAACGGCGGAAACATAATAATGGTGCAGGTCGAGAATGAGTACGGCTCATACAGCGACGACAAGGTCTATCTTGGCAAGCTCGCCGAAATGATAAAGAACGCCGGCTTCAATGTTCCTTTGATGACCTGCGACGGCTCGGGACAGATGCCTTACGGATATATTCCCGGCATTCTTCCTACAGTGAACGGCGCTGTTGGCGAGGATATTATGACCTCTATCGACCGTTTCTACCCCGGCGGCCCCTATTTCGTGGCGGAGTTCTATCCTGCATGGTTCGACGTTTGGGGGCTTCCTCACTCGGCTGTCGATTATAAGCAACCTGCCGAGCAACTCGACTGGATGCTCAAGAACGGCGTGTCGGTGAGCATATACATGTTCCACGGCGGAACGAACTTCCATTATACCAACGGAGCGAACACGAACAATGGCTCTTACGAGCCGCAGCCTACAAGCTATGACTATGACGCTCCGCTCGGAGAGTACGGCAATGCCTATCCTAAGTACCATGCTTTCAGAGAGGTCATTCAGCGTAACCTTCCCGAGGGCATGACTCTGCCTCCTGTCCCCGCCGATAACCCGACGACGACATTCGCCGAGGTGGAGCTGACCGAGTGGGCTCCTCTCTCAACGGCGTTCGGCGACAGGGTGAAGTCTGAGAGGACAATGACTATGGAGGATATGAACCAGGATTACGGATATATCCACTACGAGACGGTTATCCCTGCTCCTGTCAGCGGCAAGCTTGTCATTGACGAGCTGCGTGACTATGCAGTGGTGCTGCTTAACGGCGAAGTCGTCGGAAGCCTTGACAGACGTTTCCGAAAGGACGCCCTTCAGCTTGACGTAAGAGAACCTAATTCTGTTCTTGAGATACTCGTGGAGAACGGCGGACGTGTGAACTACGGCAAGGACCTTGTAAACAACCTGAAAGGTATAACAAAGCGTGTCACTCTCGCCGGCGAGGAGCTGAAGGGGTGGACTATAACATCGTTGCCTCTGCATCGTGCCGACGTGACTAAGTTCGTATTCCCCCGCTTGCGTCACGAGGGCAACCAGCCCGGTTTCTGCCGCGGTACGTTCGAGATTGAGAAGGTGGGCGACACATTCATCGATATGACAGGCTGGGGCAAGGGCGCTGTGTGGGTGAACGGCAAGTCTCTCGGCAAGTTCTGGGGCATAGGTCCTCAGCAGACGATGTATCTGCCCGCTCCATGGCTCAAGAAAGGCAAGAACGAGATTGTTGTATTCGAGATGGAGTCTACCGGCAAGCGTACATTGTGCGGCGTGGACAAACCGATACTCAACAAGCTGGGTCCCGACAAGAACTCGTTCAAGGTGGCCCGTGAGTATAATCGTGTTCCTGTTCTTGACGAGTTCGACGGCGTGTTCAAGGGCAAGGCTGCCAAGAAGAGCGGCTGGCAGGAGTTCAAGTTCGACGGAACGAAGACTCTGCGTCACCTCTGCATTGACATTCAAAGCTCGTACGGCGGAAATAGCTCTGCTATTTGTGAGGTCGAGCTGCTTGATGAGGGCGGTAACGTAATAAACAAGAGAAAATGGAATATCGTGCATACGAATACCGAGAGTGCCATTGAGGGCATTGCCGAAAATATGATTGACGGCAAGGAGGGTACTGCGTGGCGTTCGGCTGCCGGCGAGGCGAAGGACATGCCTCACCAGGTAATCATTGACTTGGGCAATATACGCACGGTAAGCGCATTCCGCATATACATGAATGATGCGGAGAAGAAGAACGGCATCAAGGAGTTCCGTCTCTACGGCCGCCCGCAGTTCTTCCTGTATGAATGATAAAAGGTGATGTATGATAAAGAACTCATGGCTACTCCCCGCGGTCATGAGTTTTTTTGCAACCCGCTTGCACGAAATAGTATATACATTTGCAAACAAAAGCAAATAGTATATGTCACATCATCATTCTCACAGTCATCAGGCTTGGAACGCCTCTCCAGCTATTCTTCTTGTTTGCATAGTAGTGAACATCCTTTTCGTCGCAGCCGAGGCTTTGGCGGGCGAATACGGCAACTCGTCGGCTCTGCTTTCCGATGCGGGGCATAATCTGGGCGATGTGCTCGGCCTTTTTCTTTCATTCGTGGCAGTGGGCCTCGAACGGCATAGGAACACTAAAAGACTCTCAAATTGGATAACTCTTGCCAACGGGCTTCTGTTGCTTGCCGCTGTGCTTGCGATTGTCTACGAGAGCGTCGGAGCATTGTTCGCTCCGTCACGGGTAAAAGGGTGTGTCGTGATGTTCGCGGCGACGGCCGGAATCGTCATAAACGGTTTTACGGTTTTTGTTCTTGCGAAGAGCTGCGAAAAGGGGAATATAAATATTAAGGTCGCCTATCTTCATGCATTGAGCGACATGCTTGTCTCGGCAGGCGTGCTTCTATCCGGTGCGGTGGTGTATTTTACAGGCTTTGACCTTATTGACCCCCTTGTAAGCCTTTTGGTTTCCGTGTCGATTTTTGTCGCCGCTTTAAAATTGGTCGGCAACGCTTTGAGGAATATAAAAAAGAGCTAACTTAGCATCGTGAATAATAATCCTAAAGTATGGAAAAGTTGGAACGCATTCTTGTTGAACACAAGATAAGGGTAACCTCGATACGCCTTATGGTGCTGAAGCATATAATGGCACAGAACAGGGCGTTCACGCTCGCCGACATGGAGGCGTCGCTTGAGACTGTCGAGCGGTCTACGCTGTTCCGTACCCTGACCCTGTTTCTCTTGCACGGGATACTGCATGAGGTCGATAACGGATGCGGCTCGAAGCTCTATTGCCTCTGTGCCGGCAACGAACAAGGAGTGTTTTTAAATCATGTCCATTTTACTTGTTACCGCTGCGGGAGGACTTATTGCATAAAGGATATTGACGCAATGCCGGCATTGACGCCTAAAGGGTTTGCCGTAGAGGAGGTATCGTGCGTGATGAAAGGGATTTGCCCTGATTGCCAATGACAAAAACAAAAGCGGCTAAAATTTAGCCGCTTTTGTTTTTGTAAGGTTTGTTTACTATTTCTTGACGTGCTTAAGAAACAGGCTCAGGTCGAAATACACTCGCCTTGCCTGGTATTTGTCAGTGGGCTCCACGACTATTATGTTGCATAGGGTCTCAGGGTCGAGCTCGCGTGAAATCTCTCTCTGTATCTCAAGCTCGTGGAACAGCACGTAGTTCTGGTCGTCGGGGGTGATGACCTTGAACGGGCTGTCGCTGCTTCGTCCGTTGCCGTACTGGGTAATCATGCCCAGTATTCCCTGATACTTCTTTGCGTACGACTCGAACTCCTCATGGCTCTTGCCGAGGGCTTTCGAGGCTACAAGCAGGTTGAAGAGGGCGTTAAGGCTCACGGGGTTGTATTCGAGAATGGCTTTTGCGGTGTTGTACGCCTCGGCGTGGTTGCCCTCGTCGTGCAGCTGCTTGAGCCTCTTCTCGTTCTCGTCGTTGCCAGGGTTGTATTTGTCGGTGAACGCCTGGCCGTAATATATGAGAGCGATGTCATCGACTCTTATCATAGGGTCGTCGTTCTTGTATATGTTCACGATGTCGTCGAAGTACTGACGCTCGTTCTTTACAATGCCCTCGATTGTCTCATAGTCGAGCAATACTTGCGAACTTGCGGTAATGCACGTGAGCATTATTGCTATTGATGTAAATACTTTTCTCATATTACATTTTGAATTTCAATATTACTCCGCTGTTGGCAGGAACTGTTACGGTTGTCCTGTCGTACGGGTTGAATGTAACCTCAACAATGTCTCCGCTCAAAAGTTCCGTAGCTTTCAGCGCTCCCTCCTTGTACGTTGCTCCGAAGTATGCGAAAGCCTCTTCGGGAACTGTCACGCCGCACTCTTTGTCGTTCTCGCTGAAATTCGTTACTATTAGCAGCAATTCGTTCTCATAGCCTCGGAGGTATGAATATATGTGGTTGCAGTCGTAGCTGTCGCTGTAGGGGTTGGCGTACTGCAGGCCGTAATATGCTCCGCTTGAGAGTGCCTTTTCCTTGTTGCAGAGGTTGAGCAGGCGTGCATAGAACTGCTGCAAGGACTTCTCTTTATCGGTAAGCTGTTCCCCGCTGTAGTCGCCGTTGCCTCTCCAGCGACGCAACGTATCGACGCTCCAATAGTCGAAGATTGTCGTTCTGCCGTCTACGCCGCTGTAACCCTCCTTGTCCATGCCTCGTTCGCCGAGCTCCTGCCCTGCGTAGAGCATGAACGGCTCTGTGCCCGATGTGGCTGAGACGATGAGCGCCGCCAATGCACGCTCGGCTTTGGCGGCGAAGAAGTCCGATGCGATACGCTGCTCGTCGTGGTTCTCGAGGAAGGTGAGCATGTTGCCTCGTATGTCCGATGTGCTTTGCAGGGCATAGCTGATGTTGTTCGCCGATGTCTGTCCGTTCATCACGCCTCGCAGGGTGTCGTAAAGGCCTACCTTGTCGTAAAGGTAGTCGAAATGTCCCTCTCTGATGAATGAGCGGTATATATGCGGCTGGTATATCTCGCCGATGAATATTATGCCGGGGAACTCCTCCTTAATCTTGGCTACCGCCCACTGCCAGAACTCGACAGGCGTCATCTCTACCATGTCGCAACGGAAGCCGTCGACGCCCTGCGATGCCCAGTGCCTCAAAATCTTGAGCATCTTCACCCATGTGTCAGGGACGGGCGAGAAGCAACGGTTGCCTGTGCGGTAGTCTATGCCATAGTTGAGCTTTACGGTGTCGTACCAGTCGTTGCGTCCGGGCGCTCCGAAGCAGTCGTTGCCTGTAGCACGGAGCGGTGTCTCGGTGTACTCCTCTTCGGCACACTCCTTCGCATCGAGGTTGCAGCCGAATGAGTTGTCGCCTAAATAGTAGAAGTTGTTGTGTCCGGCATAGAAGACGCCCTTGTCGTCATGCTCGCCGAAGCTGTATGTCCCCTTTGGGGTGCAGTCGCTGCAGTAGTGGCGCGCCACATGGTTGGGGATGAAGTCCATTATGACCTTTAGGCCTGCCTTGTGTGTGCGTTCAATGAGGGCCTTGAACTCCTCGCGGCGTCTCTCCACGTTCACGGCGAGGTCGGGGTCGTTGTCGTAGTAGTCCTTTATGGCATAGGGCGAGCCGGCCTCTCCCTTGACAATGGCGGGGTGGTCGGCCGGTATGCCGAAATTGCCGTAGCGGCTGCGTGTGGTGTGTTCAATCACTCCGGTGTACCATACGTGTGTGGCGCCGAGGTCGCGTATCGCACGCAACGCCTTTGGCGTGATGTCGTTGAACTTGCCGCAGCCGTTCTGCTCGATTGTTCCTCCGGGAACGCAATTCTCATTGCTGTTTCCGAAGAGTCGAGGCACCAGCTGGTATATTATTATCTTTGACATAGTCTGTTCCTTCTTTATTGGTTTATGCGTTTATGCTTGCCTGAATCTTTTTTATAAGCCCTTGCTGAACGTTGCCCGGGCCGCACTCGGTGAACTCGTTCGCTCCGTCGTTTATCATGTTAAGAATGGTTGCCGTCCAGCGTACGGGAGAGGTGAGCTGCGATATAAGGTTGCTCTTTATCTCTTCGGGAGAGGTGTGCGGCATGGCGTCCACGTTCTGGTATACAGGGCAGCGGGGTGCCTTGAATTCCGTTTCGTTTATCGCCGCTTCGAGCTCCTCTTTTGCGGGCTGCATGATGGGGGAGTGGAACGCTCCGCTTACGTTGAGCGGCAGGGCACGCTTCGCACCGGCCTCTTTCAGGAGGGCGCATGCCTCTTCTACGCCTTTGATGTCGCCCGATATGACAACCTGTCCCGGGCAGTTGTAGTTGGCCGCCACCACGACGTTGCCGCCTTCGCTCACCTTGCCGCATACATCTTCTATGGTCTTGTCGTCGAGTCCTAAGATCGCTGCCATAGTAGACGCCTGCATCTCGCATGCTTTCTGCATGGCGAGGGCACGCTTGTAGACAAGCTTCAAGCCATCCTCGAACGACAATGCTCCGGCTGCTGTCAATGCCGACAATTCACCGAGCGAATGGCCTGCCACCATGTCGGGCTTGAACTCTTCGCCCTGCGATAACGCACTTATCACAGAGTGCAGAAACACAGCGGGTTGCGTTACTTTTGTCTGGCGAAGCTCCTCGTCGCTGCCGTTGAACATTATGTCGGTAATGCGGAAACCTAAAATCTCATTGGCTCTCTCGAAATATTCTCTTGCGACAGGGCTGCTTTCGTACAGCTCTTTTCCCATGCCGCTGAATTGTGATCCTTGTCCTGTAAAAACAAATGCTTTCATTTGTATGGTATTTGTTGGTTTGTTCTATTAATGCTTCTTTCTGTTCAGCCGATTGACGCAAAATCATCCCTTTTTATGAATGCATGCACATACAGCCGCAATTTAACATCTTCTGCAAATATAGTTGTTTTTATTTATTTATAGTCACTTTTTTATTTATAATATTGCCATTGCCCGAAAAAAGTGCTAACTTTGCAAATAAGACGGAAGCGGCTGTTCGGCTTGCCGTAACCTTGAACACTATTATCCATGACAAATTTCATGACTATGTCTAAAATAAGAAAAATTACTTTTTTTGCTTTTTTGCTGCTTTTTGTATCTCAGTCATTATTTGCTCAGTCCGGTAAGGCTAAATTGCAGGATGCGAAATCAAAGAATTCTAAAAGTTCTTTAACTTCAAGTACAGCCTCAAGTGTTGTCTCAAATGATGTCATGACTGATGAGGAACTGGTTATGTATATCATGGAGGAGCAAGCAAAAGGTACTGACAAAAACAAAATCGTTCTCGATTTGGTGAAGAAAGGCGTTACAGAAGCTCAACTTAAAAGGGTGAGAGAGAATTATTTGGCGTCAAAGAAAGGTGGCAATGCTAATTCTGTCACGAGTTTTGGTGTTTTGTCCGAAGTTCCGACAAGGCAAAGAACGCAGTCGCAGTTCAGCGGTCTTGCATACACCGTGGATTCGCTCGACGTCGTCATTCCTGATTCTGTTGAGTTGGCCGGTATGCTTCTCGAAAAGAAAATAAATATTTTCGGACACGACATTTTTGCGAACAAACAACTGGTATTTGAGCCCAATTTGAATGTTGCGACTCCAGAAAAATACCGTTTAGGTCCTGGTGACGAGGTTATTATTGATGTGTGGGGAGCGTCTCAATCGACTTTCCGTGACTATATTTCGCCCGATGGCTATGTGAATGTAGAGATGCTGGGGCTTGTTTATCTTAATGGAAAGGATGTAAAAGAAGCCAACGAATATATCAAGGAGAAATACAGTCAGATATATTCGGGCATATCAGGAGACAATCCCAATTCCGAGATAAAACTGACCCTTGGCCAGGCTCGCTCTATTCAGGTACGTGTTATGGGCGAGGTGAAAAATCCCGGAACATACACTGTGTCTTCGTTCGCATCGGTCTTTCATGCGCTTTACTTGGCAGGCGGTGTTACCGAGATAGGTACAATGCGTGATATAAAGCTTTCACGCAATAATAAGGTGATTTCTTCGCTTGACATATACGAGTATCTGCTTAATGGAAAAACTGATGGCGATGTAAGCCTTGCAGACGGAGATGTTATTACGGTATCTACTTATAAATCGCTTGTGAACGTCACGGGTGGCGTAAAGCGTCCTATGTACTACGAGGCTTCTGATAAAGAAACGGCCGCAGACGTGCTTGGCTTTGCCGGCGGTTTTGCGAGCAATGCCTTTCGTAATGATGTGAGAATAGAACGTAATGGTGAGAAGGAGATGCAAATATTTACTTTGGATGAGAATGGCCGCGAAACATTCTTGTTAAAGGACGGAGACGTTTTGACGGTCGATACTATAGCGAATACGTACGAGAATGTCGTTGAAGCAAAGGGCGCTTTGTATCGTCCAGGCAAATTCCAGCTTGGAACAGTCTCTACTGTAAAGGAACTTATTGAAATAGCGGGTGGCTTGAAACCTGAAGCATTCATGAACCGTGCAGTTTTGAATCGCCGTCTTCCTGATATGACAATGGAAAATGTCTCGATAGACTTGAATTCTCTTATGAACGGAACAGCCGATGATATTGAACTGAGAAACAATGATGTTTTATTTGTAAATTCAATAGAAGACCAACGTAGCGTGCAGTATATTGATGTCTATGGCGAGGTTGCATTTCCCGGCAAATACAGATATCTCTCCAATGCAAGTATCGAGGATTTCGTGCTTATCGCAGGAGGCTTGACTGAAAAAGCTTCTGCAGTGCGTGTAGATGTGGTACGTAAGAATTACGATCCTTATGCCGTAGAGTCGATAGATACAATAGCGAGCGTTTTCTCATTCGACATAGACAAGGATTTAAAGATTATCGGTGACAATAAGTTTGTTTTGAAGCCTTTCGACGCTATATACATACGCCGTTCTCCTACATACTTCTCAGAATCCAATGTTACTATTGAAGGCGAGGTCGCTTTTGCCGGAACTTATACAATAGACAACAAGAACCTAAGACTGAGCGATCTTGTGAAAAAAGCCGGCGGAGTTACAAGCAGCGCATATATAAAAGGCGCTCGTCTTGAGAGAAAGCTCGCTGATGCCGATCGTGAGCGAATGGAACAGACGCTCAAGATTGTCCAGCGTCAGATGTTGCCTGAGGATGTCAAGAATATTTCCGTTGCAAATGTTCAAGAGGTTGGCATTGAACTTGAGAAAGCGATGAAACAGCCCGGCGGTGAATACGACCTGTTGCTGAAGGGCGGCGACCGCTTGATAATACCGGAATTTGAGAATACTGTAACGATAAGCGGTAACGTTATGTTCCCTAATACCGTATCATTCAAAGAGGGCAAGAGACTTAAATATTACATCAATCAGGCCGGAGGCTATGGCGAAAAGGCAAAGAAGTCAAAAGCTATAGTCATTTACAAGAACGGAACGGTTGCCCGTGCCAAGAAATATTCCACAAAAATTGAACCAGGTTGTGAGATAATTATTCCTACCAAACCTGTAGGCAAAGCATGGAGCCCGGCAGAGATATTCTCTTTGACATCGTCTTCGGCATCTTTGGCTACCGTGATAATATCATTGATTAGCCTGTTTAAATAATTTATATGACTGAATATGGAAACATCTGACAAAAAGAAACAATTGCTTAAAGAGGCTGACATTCTTGACATGTTCGCAAAGGTTGTATCGCAGTGGAAGTTTGTAGCTGTGGTTACCGGTTGCTTTATTATATTCGGTCTTGTTGTTGCAATTGGCTCGGTAAAAGACTATACCGCAGAGGTCGTAGTGGCGCCAGAAACTTCAAGTTCGTCGCAATTAGGTGCCGGGCTCGGGTCTCTTGCAAACATGTTCGGAGTAAATATGAACACTGTGACTGATGAAGATGCTATTTACCCCGAGTTGTATCCCGATATAATTCAGTCGCTTCCATTTCTCTCTTCCCTCTTCAATGTAAACGTGGTATCTCCTAAAAACGATATTGACACTACGTACTTCTATTACATTACAAACCAACAGAAACTTTCATGGTTTGAGCACATTCAGAAATGGATAGCTGACACCAAAGACGACTTCATGGTTTGGACCGGACTTTCTAAAGTTGATAGTTGCATAGCGGTTTTCAATCCCTATCAATTATCTAAAAAGCAGATGGGCGCTGTTGATAAGTTAAATGGGAAGATAGGGATTTTTGTAGATAAGAAGACAAATGTCATAACGCTTTCATTCACCGATCGTGATCCATTAATAGCTGCAATTATGGCCGATACAATCATGTCAAGGCTACAGCAGAATATAACGGAATATAGAACAAGAAAATCTATAGCAGACTGTGAGTATATTCAGAACATGTACGACGAGGCCAAGCGTGAATATGATACTGCACAGGAAAAGTATGCAATATATTGTGACCGTAATCAGAATGTTTATCTGGAACGTTATCTTGTTGAAAAGGAACGTCTTGAAACAGACAAGGAAATGAGATACCAGCTTTATCTCCAATGGGCGCAACAGTTGCAGCTTGCTAAAGCTAAAGTTCAGGAATACACTCCTGCTTTCACCACATTAAAGCCTGCCGCGGTTCCTGCATTGCCATCATCAATGAGAAGACTGTATATTCTTGCCATATACGCATTCTTGGGCTTAATATGCTCTGTCTCATATATTTTGTTTAAAGATAAGATAAAGAATGTTTTTCGTACTATTATAACATATAACAAAAAGTGATATATCTCATTGTATTTGTTCTTCTGCTCATTCCTGTTGTCAAATATGACTTAATGGCAAAAACCGGTGGAGAGAAGTGGTGGTACTATTCAATTTTAGTATTGCTGATACTCTTTGCAGGATTACGTTATAGGGTCGGAAGTGATACTTTGATGTATATGTCCATGTTTGATGAGTGTCCGAAATTAGACGAACTCAAATACTTTGATTTTGAAACAGCAAAATATAACCCTTTCTGGTATATTATAAATGCGATATCACGTAGTATATATGATGATTTTACATTATTCCAGATAATTCATGCAACCATTGTAAATTCTATATTCTTTTGGTTCTTCCGCAAATATTGTCCCAAATACTATTTTACGGCAATATTGTTGTATTATTTAGGTTACTTCTGCTATTTTAACATGGAGATAATGCGTGAGTCATTATCTATATGTGTCTTGTTGTTATCAACCTCTTTTTTCCTTAATAAAAGATGGGTGCCATATTTTATAATGAGTGCCATAGGTATTCTTATTCACTATTCAGCCGCAATAATGATAGTGTTGCCTCTGTTTTATCTATTCAGGAGGCCATCTTGGAAATTGCTGGTGGTGATTTTTCTTTCAATCATTGTCATTATCAATATAATAAATCTTCCAGAGTTGCTGTTAGGCCTTTTAGGACTTAATCAACAACTGATAGCTCTTATTGAGAGCTATCTGTACGATGACCCTCCCAATGCTATGGGAATGCTTGCAGAGATACTCAAATTCTTGCCAATATTGGGGATGATATGGTTACGTGAAAAGCATGAGGTTGGTGACCGGTTTGATTTCACGCCACTGATTATGGGAACCGTAATATTTTATGCAATTGCATTGAATTTCTTTATATTCGGAAGATTTAATAATTACTTTGTGCCATATATTATTATATATATCGTCAATACTATATATTATATTTTAAATAAGGAGTTCAGGCGGTACCAGATATCATATATGGTAGGCTTCTTTGCTTTTTTTGTTTTCTTATTTAATATGTCACGTTTTTACACAAAAGATATGTCTGAAGCTTATCCAAATACAAGAGCATATATAAGATATTTGCCGTATTATTCAGTATTTAATCCTGTAATTGATGAGCATCGTGAGCGTTTTGTTGAGAACGATAGAGAAGTAAGCATAGAATTCTAATATGTATTGAAAGACAATAGACTAATTATGAAGTTGCTTTCTAGTATAAAGAGGTATAATAGAATCATAGCGAATTTCTTTTCATTGTCGCTTATAAACGGAATCAGCTATATTATAGCTCTGTTTCTTGTTCCATATCTTTTGCGTATACTTGGAGAAGAAAAATACGGAGCATACCTGTTTGTATATGTAATTGCACAATATCTGCTACTGTTCGGGAATTATGGCTTTAAATTCTCTACGACTCGTCTTATCTCCGTAAACCGTGATAATATAGAGAAGGTGAATGCTATCTTCAATGCAACAATATGGACACGTTTCATCTTGACTTTAGTTGCGTCGTCGATAGGCTTTCTTTTAGTTGTTTTGTTCATGGAGAGCAGTGATGTCCTTATGTATCTGTTTGCTCTCGGAATGGTTTTTGGAGACATTCTGATACCCTCATGGCTGTTTCAGGGAATGGAACAGATGAAATATATGACAATAGCGACTGTTGTTTCGAAATTGGTCTTTGCCGCACTCATATTTGTATTCATAAAGTCCCCGGACCAATATGTTTACGTGCTGTTGCTTCATTCTTTGGGGTACATTGCATCAGGTGTGACAAGTATATATATTGCTGTTCGTCAGTTTGGCGTAAAGCTTGGTCTTACAACTTTTGCCGAAATAAAGGAACAGCTTAAGGAAGGTTGGCAAATTTTTATCTCAAATATCGGAATAGAGGTATACAGAAACTCCAATGTGTTCTTGTTGGGAATATTTGTGGGCGATGCCGCAGCCGGTATTTTCGGTGCTGTTGAAAAAATAATGAAGGCAGTTCAGACTCTCTTCAACGCATTGCCTATGGCGGTGTATCCTTACATAAGCCGAATGTTCTACAATGGCGTAGCCGCTGACAACGTGACGGTGCTTAAACGCCTTCTAAAGTGGGCGTCATTGGTTTTGTTGCCTTTAATGCTAATATTGGCAGTCTGCAATCCTTTAGTGGCTGCCTATCTGGATTTGCCTGTAGAAATCGTAAAATGGGTACTGCTGCTTATGCTGCCTGCATTGTTTTTCGGTTGTCTGAACTACATTGCGGGTATTGTAGGACTAGTTAATCTTGGAGCTTCAGGTACATTTCAGAGGAATATATGGGTAGCCGGAATATCATCAGTGGCGTTAATGCTTGCAACTTGTCAGCAGTACTCATATTATGCGGCTTCGTTAGCATGGACGTGGGCTGAAACGCTTTTGTTTGTACTATGTTTGTTGTCGTTAAAAAGGTACAAGGATTTTAAGATAAAACCATAAGGTCTCAATTGTTGAATTATTAAGAACATGGTCTGTATATTAATATTGAATTGGAACGGCTCGAATGATACGGTAGAATGTTTGAGGTCATTGCAAGCTATGTCATACGACGACTATTTCGTTGTTGTTGGTGACAATGGTTCAGGGGACGATTCTATAAGCGTAATTGGCGATTACTGTAGATCTTCCTCTGTAGATTTCAAGCAAGTAACATTTGGAGATATATGCGATTTCATACCTGTAAAACGTTCTGTAATTCTATATGATCTATGCAAGAATAATGGTTTCAGTCGTGGCAACAACCTCCTTCTTCGTTTTTCAAGGCATTTCAATCCGGAATATTTTTTGCTCTTGAATAATGATACAATTGTTACTCCAGACTTCTTGTCAAGACTTTTGGAGTTCCGGAATGTAAATAAAGGCTATAAAGTTCTTACTCCGTTGATTTTATATAATAAGAATCGTGAACTTGTCTGGAATGCGGGAGGAAAGCTGTTTTTAGGGTTCCGTAAATACTATTACGCAAATAAAAGAAAAGATTCTGTTATCGAGAAGTCGCATAAAAATATAACATTTGTTACAGGCTGCGCGCTTTTCTTCTCGCCAGACATTCTTGACGAACAGGGTAATGTGTTTACGGAAAAGTTCTTTTTCGGTGAAGAGGATTTTGAGTTTTCGTTACGCATGAAAAGGAATGGCGTAAAGATGGCCTGTGTAGTAAATTCTGTCATATATCATAAAGTAGGCTCCTCTATAAACAGACAGAAATATCCCGGTAAATTATATATTCATAACCTGAACAGGTTAATTGATATCCGTCATAATTACGGGAGTCTTTTCTATAAAACATGGTGGTTCCTGTATAAGCATTATCTAAAGCGTATATTGAGAAAAACGGGCTGTCCTGTGTATTTTAGAAAATCATTTATAAACAGACTGACTGTTGATTCTGTAATCATGGACTCTGTTACATATGATGATTTCAGGCAAATATTGACGAGCGGGTGGTCTGGTATATACGGACGCAAGAAAAGGGTCTTGTATCTTGCCGACTCTTCGAGCAATCATACTATGCGTTGGGTAAAGGCTACTGTGAAACGTGGATACGAGGTCGCGCTCTTTACTCTAAATAATGCAGAGCTGAACTATTACAACGCATTGGGGGTCAATGTATATTCGACAGGCATATACAATAGAATCAGAAACAAAAGGTCTAATGGACATTTTGAGAAGCTTTCCTATTTGAGAGCATACCCTTTGCTGAGAAGGTGCGTGAGAGAGTTCCAACCTGATATTCTGCATGCTCATATCGCAACGAGCTACGGCCTGCTTGCTTCGTTGGCACAAGTAAAACCAACACTCCTATCCATGTGGGGGTCTGATATTTACTACTTTCCAAAAGTCTCTCCATTGCATCGCAGCCTATTGAAGTACAATTTTAAAAAATCAGACTTCTTGTTATCAACCAGTAACTGTATGGCATGCGAAGCCTCCCGATATACTGATAAGCCGATAGCCGTTACTCCTTTTGGCGTAGATACGGATCAATTTTCACCAATTACGTATGATAAAAAGAATACGGATACTTTCACGGTTGGAACAATAAAGACTCTTGATCATAATTCGGGGATAGATATCTTAATATCAGCTTTTGCAAGATTGAAGCAAGCTAACATGTCATCAGATATAAGGTTGCTTATAGCCGGTAGCGGGCCAAAAGAGAATGATTTTAAGGAACAAGCAAAGTCTTTATGTATTGAAGACTATGTCGAGTTCGTTGGCTATGTACCGAATGCCGATGTCCCGGATTTCTTGTCACGTTTGGATGTCTATTCAGCTCTTTCTCGTAAAGAAAGTTTTGGCGTCGCTGCTTTAGAGGCTATGGCTTGCGAAGTCCCTGTTCTTGTATCTGACGCCGATGGTTTTTGTGAAATTGTTAAGGATGGAGAGACTGGTTGGATTGTTGAGAGAGAGAATGCGGAAATGGCATACAAATCGTTGTCTTATATATTGAATCATAGAAGCGAGGCTTGTAAAATAGGCAAGAACGGACGAAAACATGTCGTGGAGAAATATTCATGGAATGTTTCTGTTGATATTATGATGAATATATACAACAATATTTTTAATGGAAGCGAAAATGAATAGAATAGTACTGTTGATTGAGACAATCATGTACATGAACTTCAAACAGTTCAGTTTTCAGATACTTTCAAGGATAAGAACAACCTGGAATAAGACATTCAATAAAAGGCGCCGCTTCAATCTTTACAAAGAGGGTGCTGCGGTAAGTCTTGATAGGGTTATACCTAAGTTCGAGTCTTGCAAAGGGGACATGATGACTTTCATAAATGTGACCGATGCCTTCTCGGGGTGGGAGAACAGAACGCAAAGTGCATTATGGAATTTCAATCTCAATTACATGGATTTTCTGCTTCAGCCATCAATGAATGTTCATGAAGGTAAAAAATGGATTATGAGATTCATTGAATCACAGCATTGCAATAACACGGGTGTTGCTTCATATTGCGTTTCATTACGTTGTGTGAATTGGATTAAATTCGTATCATTCAATATAACTGAATTTTCGGAAGAGGAAAAAAGAACAGTTGATGCGTCGTTATATTCACAATACAGGCTTCTTGCATCAAATATTGAGTATCATCTCGGTGGTAATCATCTGCTTGAAGATTTTTTCGCCCTTGTATGGCTTTCTGTATATTTTAAAGACGCTAAAATGTATAGAAAGTCTTCAGGACTATTGATGAAAGAACTTAAAAAGCAGACTCTTGCGGACGGAGCTAATTTTGAACAGTCTCCGATGTATCATTGCATTATTCTCGAGCGACAACTTGACCTGATTAATTTGTTGAAAAACAATGACATTCTTTCGCAGCAGATTATTTTGTATACTTTCCTGTCTGAATTAGTATCAAAAATGTTAGGCTGGATAAAGAGCATTTCGTATTCTGATGGTTCATATCCCCTTTTCAATGACTCGGCAAATTGTATAGCGCCATCGCTTGACGACATATATGACTATGCTTCATTATTAGGCGTGGAAGCGTCCAATATGGATTTGAAAGAGTCGGGATACCGTGCCGTAAATACACGAAAGTATGAATTGCGTATTGACATCGCTAATGTTAAAGCGTCATATATTCCCGGACATACTCACGCCGATACATTTAATTTTGAGATGAGAATTGGGGCAGAACCTTTTATTATTGATACAGGTATCTCAACCTACGATGTATGTGAACGCAGATTGTATGAGCGCTCTACATCGGCTCATAATACCGTAGTTGTAAACGATTCAAATTCAAGCGGTGTATGGTCTTCTTTCCGCTGTGGAAGGAGGGCTAAGGTGTTCGACGTGTCAGAAGGAGAAAATTACATTACCGCATCGCATGACGGGTATAAAAAGCAAGGAGTCGTTCATACAAGACGTTTTGAATGGAGTGATTCATGCGTGGTCATTTATGATTATATCTCAGGAAATGCTTGCTCTACTGCAATGTTGCACTTTGCAAAGGATGTAGATATCTCAATAAAAGAGAATGTTGTCTTTACATCTAAGGGCATTATTGAGCTTGAAGGCCACGAGTTTATTGAAATTAGTGATGGCTATTCGTCAGAGGCCTATAACGAATTTAATGAGTGCAAGATTTTATCTGTTCGTTTTAAAGAACGGTTGGTGACAAAAATAGTCTTATGAGGATGAATGGTTACCATTTGTCTAAGAAATACTTCATATTCCCCTTGTTTAATACAAGAACGTTGTCGTCCAATTTCTCTATTTTAAAAACTGCACTGTCTGAATATATATGAAACATGTTTAGGTGTTCCTGGGAACAAATTATGTCTTCTTCAAGATATTTCCTGAAATCACTCATGATGATTGTATCGTTATTGTAATACAAATTGCCTAAATACAATATGGGATTTCTGTCATTGAAATATTTCCCGATTTGGCACATGTGGCTTTGATAGGAATAATAGATGTCTTCTGGGTATGCCGTACCGGCAAGGCCCTCAATTCTTGATACTCTCCACATTCCGTCAAGGTCGCCGTTGATATATACATTATCGACGCATGAGCTTAGCAGCACGACAGCTATTGTGAGTGATGTTATTATTCTTTTCATTTCATTTCACTATTTGAAAAAAGCTCCGACATGGGTGAGCGTAATCATGAAACCAATATTCTCTCCTATGAAATTGCTCTTGTCGTAACCGAAAGAGAGCGTTCCGAGCCATTTAGCATTCTTAGGCATGCATGTTACCTCAGCAAGGATGGATGTCGTATACCTCTTCTCGCGGAACGGGTTTGTGTATGTTCCCCAGTTCTCGCTGTAGGTGTAGTTGAGCTTGTATGCAATGGGCAATCTGCAGTCTACAATTCCGTTTATTCCCGCATTGTGAGCTATGAGCCTGTTGCCTTTGAATTGCAGGCTTCCGTTTGTATTGTATACGGGGGAGAAAGTAAGCGGGTTGCCGATACCGAAGCCCCAATGATGCCAACCGGGGTATATGCCGTGGTTGTAGTAGTTGTCGCAACCGTCCATCTGGTCGTTGAAGTTCGCCGAGGGGTCATGATATAAGGCACCGCTTTGGTCGCGGGTAGTCAGGAATTCATATCTTATGTTCGATATGAAAGGGAGAATGTTCGATTTGTTTCTGATGTTGATGCCTACAAGAAAATCACGCCAGGGGTATATGAGCGTTCTTCTTTTGCCGTCCTTGTTCATCTGGTACTCGAAAAAGAAGAGTTGGGAATAATCCTCGAACATGTGTTCTCCGTATATTCTCACCTCCAATGGCTTTGTGTGCAGCGTGAATGCAGCGTGCCAGCTTCCGAGCTGACTTCCTGAAATGTTTGTCTGTTCTGGCAATGGCGTATCTTTGCTGCCGCCCATTGGAATGAAAGCTTTTATAAAGTCTATGAAGCGGTGGGGCATTCTAACGGTCTTGTATCCGGTATTATACATTGTTCCTCCGAACTGCGTATGCATTTCAAGGCCGCCGTCGAATGTCAGCGGGAACTTGGACGGGTTGCCTACGCTTATGAAGCCGGCCTTGCCATGATAGAGTATGTTTTCGCCATACTTTATCTTAGGGTTGTTGTCGGTGAACTCTCTTTGGTACTTTCCGTCAGAAAATATTCCGTATGAGATGTAGGCCCTTATCCTGAACCAGTTCTTTGTCCCCGGGATTGTGAGGAACTCCGGTATCTCAATCCTTACCTGGGGAATAGGTCGGCTGTTGCCGCTGAATGTCAGGCCACCGCTTCCTAAGCTGCTGAAGCGGTTGGTGAATAGGCTGGGGTAGCGTTCAACAGTATTGCCGTAGCAGCCGCCCCTAATGCTCTCTCTGGAAAAATATTCCGCCTCGCTGCCTCTCTCCTTGCTGCCGACTGACAAAGTGAGCCAACGCCAGCTCAATTCTCCGTATGCCTGCTGAATGTTTACGATTGACGCCTGGTTAAAGCCGGCGACGACATCCGCCGTTATCTCGTAGCTGAAATCATTCTTCTTGCCGAACGTGTTTCTGTATCCCATTCCGTAACGGGCGTATCCGTTAATGCTGCTGACCGAGGAAATGGCATTGTTGTTTGCTGTAAACCAGTAAGGGGCATAATCTCCCCATGATGCGATTGTGTTCAGCTGCGTATAGTATCTGAAGTCGCCGCGCCCTTGCGACATTGATGCCGTGATGCAAGCAATAAATGCTATAAGTGCTATATATCTCTTTTTTAAAATGCTCATTCGGCGGAATTGATATTGGCCTAAGTACAAAAGTACTTATTTAAATTGATATCGTAACAATCTTGCCCGATGAAATTATGTAGAACTGCTGATTTTTGATATGTATTAGGATTTTCGATACGTGCTATCGTAAAAACAAATGAACAACCTCTGTGAAAAAAAATTATAGATAGTAAATTTGTGCAAAATTTAGGGCATATTGATTTTGAAAAATAATATCCATTAAATAAAATCTATCTATGTTTAAAAATTTCCCGGGATACAGCGTTCTTGAGAAGATACAGAAGAACAAATCCCACAAGAGAGAGAGGAAGCTGCCTCTTAATGCAATAAAACTTATTTTTATTGCTGTAATTTCTATCGTAGTAGCAATGTTGCCGACAGAGTCTTTCGGAATCGAGGGCCTTACTGTAATTCATCAGCGCATCATTGCTCTTTTTGTTTTTGCGGCGCTTATGTGGCTTACCGAGGCTATGCCTTCATGGGTTACATCAATGGTAGTGGTTACCATAATGCTGTTTACGGTATCTACCAGCGCTTTTGAATTCCTCCGTCCTGAGGGCAATGTAGGCTTGGTGCCTTTCAAGAGCATCTTCGCATGTTTCTCTAACCCGACAATCATGCTCTTCATCGGCGGTTTCGTGCTCGCTATCGGTTTGACAAAGGTTAAGCTCGACGTCGCTCTGGCACGTGTGCTGCTCAAGCCTTTTGGAACACGCTCCGAGATTGTGCTGCTCGGTTTTATTCTTGTAACAGCTATCTTCTCGGCATTCGTGAGCAACACGGCTACAGCTGCGATGATGCTGGCGTTCCTCACTCCGGTACTCCGCTCGTTGCCTGCTGACGGCAAGGGTCGCATCGCTTTGGCTTTGGCAATTCCTGTCGGTGCTAACCTCGGCGGTATGATTACTCCTATCGGTACTCCTCCTAACATGATCGCTCTCGACTATCTTTCGTCACAGGGCATAGGTATCAGCTTTGTGGACTGGACTATCAAGATGGCGCCGTTCGTTATCGTTCTTCTTATTCTTTCTTGGTTGCTTCTGAGAGTGCTTTTCCCATTCAAGCAGAAGAATATCAAGATTGAGATTGAGGGTGACATTCGCTGGGACTACAAGACATGGTCTGTTGTCATCGCTTTCGTCGTGACTATTTTCATGTGGATGTTCGGTACAGACATGTGGGGCATCGACACCAATGTTGTGGCAATGATTCCTATCGCAATATTCTGCGCTACGGGCATTCTTACCCGTCGCGACCTCGAGGAAATCAACTGGAGCGTGCTTTGGATGGTAGCCGGCGGTTTCGCTCTCGGCGTAGCTCTTAACTACAAGGGTGAGGGCTCTGAGAGCTTGAGCAGCCTTATCGTTCAGTCTGTTCCGTTCGACAACTTCTCTCCGCTTGTTGTAATGGTGCTTGCAGGTCTCATCTGCTTCGGCTTCTCTAACTTCATCTCTCACTCGGCTGCGACATCGTTGCTCGTTCCTGTGTTGGGTGTTGTTGCAAGCGGTCTCGGCACATCGCTCGACGGCTATGGCGGTCCTCAGGCCATGTTGGTAGGTATAGCTATCGCATCATCAGTTTCAATGATTTTGCCTATCAGCACTCCTCCTAACGCCATCGCTCACTCTACAGGCTTCATAGAGCAGAAGGATATGATGAAGGTGGGTATCATTGTCGGCATCATGGGGCTTGTACTCGGATACGCAATGCTGATATTCATCGGTTTCTAAAAATAAAATAATTAAAATAATCTGCTCCGCATAACTCATTATGTGGAGCAGATTTATTATATTCGCACCTCTAAACTATTATCAATGGAACTTCGTCAGCTGAAATATTTTGTAAAAAGTGCCGAATATCTCAATTTCTCGGTTGCGGCAAAGCATCTTTATATAACGCAAAGCACGCTTTCGCAGCAGATAAAGCAGCTTGAGTTCGAACTCGGCTTTGAACTTTTCCTGCGCAGCAGCCGTCATATATCCCTCACTGAAGCGGGAGAGGAATTTCTTCCTTTCGCCCGCAAGACAATACTCGATGCCGAAGACGGCGTGCAGCGTCTGCACGACCTGCAGCATGTCAAGGTCGGTACGCTAAGGGTGGGCGTCACCTATAGTCTCAGCACGGTGCTTACCGAGGGGCTTATAAGTTTCATGAGAGAATTCCCGGGCATTAAGCTCGAGATATTCTACAAGACGGTCGATGAACTGCTGAGCCTGCTAAGGGAACATAAGGTCGATTTCATTCTTTCGTACAAGCCTCTCTTTGATGCACCCGATGTCGATTCCATGCCTCTCTTCGAGAACATGCTCGCACTGGTGGTTGAAAAGGATTACCATATAATGCCTAAGACAAGAATTAAGCTCGAAGAACTAAAGGACTTGCCTCTCATATTGCCGTCGAAAGGGCTTCAGGCACGTATGATGCTCGACAGGCTGCTCGACGGAATGAACATTGAGCTTAAGTCTAAGCTTGAGCTGAACGAGACGAACATTCTGCTGCAGATGGTTGCTACAGGCAACTATGCCACAATACTCTCAACCTCGGCTGTTTTTGGCAAGAACCGGTTCAAGGCTATACCGCTCGACGCCCCGGGCAACGTAATGGAGGCTTCGCTGCTTAGCCTTAAAGGCGCTTATCAGAAGACTGCGGCTAAGGAGTTCATAAAAATTCTGCTCGATACGGAAGCTGTTAAAAGAAGGCTTATAAACCTTATATAAATATAATATGAGAAAAACTGCTGTCGCTTTTGTCTTGATTCCTTTTCTGTTCGCATTCGTCAATGCACAAAGCATAGATGAATATTCCGTGGCCCGATACTTCAACGCCTCTTTGTCGAACGGTTTTCACAGTTTCGATGATGGGGATGCGGTAATTGATACTGATATCGCAAGCATGCGGGAAAATATTTGGGATATCTGGAAAAGCATCGTCAAAGGGTACGACGAGGAAAAACTGATAGAGCTTGACCTGCTTGAAAACAGGAAAACAGGCTCATGGCAACTCCCCTCGGAACTTGAGCAGAACGCGACAATGCCTTATTATTTCGGGTGCAACGAATATCCTTCGCTCACCCGCGGCAAGTATCCGCTTTTCGTGTATATGCATGGCTCAGGTGATAAGAACGAGGAGTGGGAGACAGGCATAGGGCTCTGCTTGCGTCGTTTCTATTCTCCGGCGATATATTTCGTGCCGCAGATACCGAACGCCTATGGCGAATATTACCGTTGGGCGATACAGAGCAAGCAATGGGCATGGGAAAAGCTGTTGCGTCTTGCATTTGTGAATGATAATGTCGATGCGAACAAGATATATTTCTTCGGAATATCCGAGGGCGGCTATGGCAGCCAGAGATTGGCGTCGTTCTATGCCGACTACCTTGCCGGAGCCGGTCCTATGGCAGGCGGTGAGCCTCTGAAGAACGCTCCAATGGAGAATGTCGCCAATATCGCATTCTCGCTGCGTACCGGCGAACTTGACGACGGCTTCGGACGCAACCTTCTGACACGTACCGCTCTCAATGCCGCCGACAGTCTCGCGAGCTTGTATCCCGGCTACTTCAACCACTTCATAGAGGTTATACCGGGCTATGGTCATGGCATAGACTACACGCCTACGACGCCGTGGTTGGCACAATACACGCGCGACCCGCATCCCGACTTCTTCATATGGGAGAACTATGACATGTACGGGCGTTGCCGTACATCCTTTTACAACCTTCAGGTTATTGAGGACGCAAGGGAAAACAGCAACTCAAGAGCCTGTTACGAATATAAAAGAGTTGGCAATACAATAAACCTCGACGTAAGGAGTGTCGAGTACACGACAACATACACTCAGGGCAGTATACCGATGCTTTTCAAGAAAGAATACTATGATGCCCAAAAGGGAGTCGTGAGAATATATCTCAACGAAGAGGAATTTGACCTGAGCAAGCCTGTGACATTGTATCTCAACGGCTGGAAAATCTTTGAAGGCAAGGTGCTGGCTTCGGTTAAGAGCATGATAGAGAGCTGTGCGTTGTTCTATGACCCAGAGCGTCTTTTCCCTGCCGCCTTGGACGTGGACATTGCGAATTATTTGGCAACTACGGCTGTCAATGATGTGGCCGATGCTGAGACCGCTGTCGGTCAGCCGGTCTATGACATTTCAGGAATAAAGCTGAATGAACCCCCGAAAGAGGGTATATACATTAAGAATGACAGGAAGGTACTGGTTAAGTGATAAACGTATAACGGCTGCAAACTAAGGGCAGCTAAGGGTAATTAAGGGTGACTAAGGGTAAACGGAAAACTGAATGTTGGCGGCATTCGCTTTATACGTTACCTCACATACATGTTGTACTCTTTTTCAAAGCCTATGGTACTCTTTTCGCTATGCCCGGGGTAGACAACGGTGTCGTCGGGCAAGGTGAAGAGTTTCTCTTTAATTGATTTTATCAGTTCCTGATGGTTGCTGTCGGGGAAATCGGTGCGGCCGATGCTCTGGCAGAACAATGCATCGCCCGTAAACACTGCTTTCTCTTTCTCGATGTAGAAGGCGAGGCTGCCGGGAGAATGTCCCGGGACTGCAAGCGTTTTTATCGTCTCGTTGCCGAACTTCACCTCGTCGCCGTCGCCGAGAATGCGGCTGAGCGGCGGAACGCTCTCGCTGTATCGTATGCCGAACCGTGCGACACGCTCGGCTATCGTTTCGGCCCAGCTCCAGTCCTTGTCGCTCGCCTCGGCCCTCAAGCCAAAGGTCTGCTCTACATAGGCATTGCCGAAAATGTGGTCGAAGTGAAGGTGCGTGTTCAGGTAGTGCTTTATGGTCAGGCCCTCGCTCTGCACGAAACGTCTTATACGCTCACTCTCTTCGGCAGCCCATGCTCCGCAGTCGATAAGCACGGCTTCGTTAGTCTCGTCCCACAAGAGATAGCAATTGACCTCAATGGGGTTCACGACAAAAATCTTTATGTTCATCGCTGTCGGTTATTATATCTGTACATATACGACTTTCTTGTCCTTGAAGAACTCTTCGTCGAACCATGTCTTTATCTCCACGACCTCGCAGCACTTCCTGAACGGGCTTGTCTCGGCTGTCATGTCACCGCCTTTAAGGCATATAATGCCGTTAGGCAGCGCATTGTTCTGCTCCTTTGATATGTTCTTGCGGCATATCTTGACAAGCTCGGGCAGCTGCATCACCGCACGGCTGACCACGAAGCTGTATTTGTCCTTTATCTCCTCGGCACGGCTATGGCTTGTCCTTACGTTCTCAAGCCCGATGCTGTCGGCAATCTCTGCGGCTACACGCACCTTCTTGCCGATGCTGTCCACAAGGTGGAACTTGACTTCGGGGAACATTATGGCAAGCGGAATTCCTGGGAAGCCGCCTCCGCATCCCATGTCCATTATCGTAGTGCCGGGCTTGAACTTTATATATTTTGCGATAGCGAGCGAGTGCAGCACATGGTGCAGGTACAGATTCTCGATATCCTTGCGTGATATGACGTTTATCTTGCTGTTCCAGTCGTAATAAAGGTCGTAAAGAGCCTCGAACTGTGCGGCCTGCTTCTCGCTAAGATTTGGGAAATATTTTCTTATGACATCCATTATTTCATCAGTTTTTTTATTTCGTCGTAATTTACGTTAATCATTATCTCGCCTGCCGAGTAGGGGGCAAGGTCGTATTTGTTGTATATGAATACTATCCGCTCCTTCTCAAGTATGAAGTTGTTCGACACGAACATGTCGGCATCGCCGTACATGTAGCCTTTGGCCTTTACGGCGTCGATATCCTCGACGTTGAGCTGCTTTGCGAGGCTCTTTTCAAGGATTGATATGAGCGGCTCTTCATAGCCTTCCTTGAGAATGTCCTCCAGTACAATCTCTTCGCCGTTTGCAGGGTTGAAGTTAAGCGCAGTGCAGTTGCTCATAGGATGCGCTCCGCCTGTGTACTCTTCCCACTGTATAATGTAGTTGATGTACCCCTTGTAGCCTGTCGATGCCTCGCTGCTTATCAGATAGTAGTTGTTGAACCACACTTCGGGAACTCCGCTCTCTCTGGTGTCGATATAGCTGGGGAGCAGTTCATGGTATTCCTCTTTTATTCTTTCGACGTAGTAGCCGCATGCTTCGGCAAGAGGCTTTTCGCTCTTCTCGGTAACAGGGCTCTCAAAGAGCGTCCATGCCAGTGCGCGGCTTATATTTTCGTCGGCCTCTTTGTCGCCGGTCTCAACCAACGTCAATGATATGTCGATGCTGAGCTGCGGCGACTCTTCGGCCTGCTCAATGAGCCTGTACGATTCGTGCAGCTCGAACGGTGTCGTCGTTATTGAAGAACTGCGTTCCTCCTTGCTCTTTGTTCCGCAACACGAAAAAAAAGCTATAATCAGAGAATAAACTATAAATTCAGCGCACTTTTTCATAATGGGAATGTTTAGTGTTAAACCGGGCCTTTCAAAGGATGAACAAGCGAATGGAGCCGTGGCCGCAATGCTGCTTGCCTTTGCGTAAAGGCACAATAAAGGTAGTGCATTTACATCTAAACGCCAAAACTGGAAAGTTTATTTTTGCATGCAAGGCGAAAATAGGGCTTGAATGGCGTTTTGATATCCCTGCAGCAAGGCTCCTGCCGACTTGATTCCGTTGGAAGGTGTCCGGGAATTTATTAACTTAAATAAGTGCGTTATGAAAGTGTGTAATGTTATCGCCTTTGCCGGAGGCATGTTGGCGGGGAGTGTGCTGGCGTTGCTTTTCGCTCCCAAAAAAGGAGTGGAACTGCGTAATGACATCAAAGGGAAGCTTGACGATGTGAAGAGACAGGTCGATGAGACCGTTGCCAAGTATGGCGGCGGATGCGACTGCAAGGAGAGCGTTCAGGTAACTGTAGAGGAGTAGCCGAATGGGGTTAAGAGATAATTTCAAGGCTCTTCACGACGATGCGCGCGCCTATGCGTCAAGGAGCATTGACTGTTACAAGCTGACATTGGTCAAGCGTCTCTCCTTGCTTTTCGGAGAGGTTGCCTGCGGGTTCGTAATGTTCATGCTCCTCTTCTGCGCATTCATCTTCGGGCTTGTGGCAATGGTGGCTCTGCTCGCTCCGGTGACAGGGCTGCCGGCTGCCATCCTGTCGGCATTGGCATTGCTCTTGGTGTCGGCGGCGATTGTATACTGCTTTAAAGTGAGGCTCTTTGTCGATGTTGCCGTGAAGAGGCTCTGTCGCATACTTTATGAAAAGGATACCGACGATGAATGACTTTAGTAACATATCCTCGTACAAGGAGCTGTGCGAGACGATAAAAAGCAATAAAAGAACTGTCAAGTCTGCTGAAAATAGCTTCCTCTCGCATGGAACGGCTCTGCTCGAGTCGCTGTCGCCAATGGAATTGAGCCGCAGGCTCAAACGGTGGCTTACTCCTCTGTCGGCATTATACAGGCTCTTTACAAGGCTGTAGGGCATCATGTATCGGCTCAAAAAGGTAAATCTGCCTAATACCACTTTTGATACTTAACAAAATTCCCCCTTAACTATTGCACTAACACGTTTTTTTCATATTTTTGCATTTGCATATCGCTTGCAGAAGCCCGATATGGGTTATGTGGGAGGGTGCAAATTTTATTGGAAAGCGTTTACTAACGCTCTTTCTTGGCTTTTCGAAATCTGGAAAATTTCATTCACTGTCAAGAATGCAGCAGCGGTAGATGCCTTGTGGTGTGTCTATGCATACCGTTTACACTATGGTTGTTGATGTCCATACATCATTGACAACTATTGGTGTATAGGTTTGTTATATACATACAGCGTGAGGCTTCTGCGTTGCTCGTTCTATAGTGAAGGGCATTCCAGAGCCTCGAAAAGCGGGACGAGTAACAGGTATGGACTCTCACGCTTTTTTTGTGTCCGATAGGCATATCTAATTAAAACATAATAGTCAGGTTATTAGAAGTCCGTAACCAAAAGAGCATTAAGCACAATGGTTGGGGAATGGAGATAATCGACAATATACACAAAACACTAAAAGAAGATTTAGTTGTAGAGTTGCGCGAGGGCAGCAAACTCTCTATCGCAGCTTCCTGCTTCTCTATCTATGCTTTTCAGGAATTGAAAGAGCAGTTGAAAGATATTGAAGAGTTACGTTTTGTGTTTACCTCTCCCACCTTTACCACCGAAAAGGCAAGCAAGCAGAAGCGTGAATTCTACATTCCGCGTCTCAACCGTGAACGCAATCTTTACGGCTCCGAGTTTGAAGTAAAGCTCCGCAATGAACTTACCCAGCGTGCCGTTGCCAAAGAGTGCGCCGAGTGGATAAAGAAGAAAGCCTGCTTCAAGTCCAACAGGACAGGTGAGAATATGATGGGCTTTGCCAATGTCGATGACAAGTCCTATATGCCGTTGAACGGCTTTACAACAGTAGAACTTGGCTGTGAGCGAGGCGATAATGCCTACACGATGATAAACAAGCTCGACGCACCATATTCACAGCAATATCTCACCCTCTTCGAGCAGTTATGGCACGACACCGGCAAATTGCAGGTCGTTACCGACGAGGTAATAGAGAACATCACCAACGCATACAAAGAGAATGCCCCCGATTTTCTCTATTTCGTGGCACTCTACAATATATTCCACGAGTTTTTGGAAGATATTTCCGAAGATGTACTGCCTAACGAGGCAACTGGCTTCAAGGACAGCGTTATATGGAACAAGCTATACAATTTCCAGCGCGATGCCTCACTTGCCATAATCAACAAACTGGAGAAGTACAACGGCTGTATTCTTGCCGACAGCGTAGGTTTGGGAAAGACCTTCACCGCACTTTCGGTAGTGAAGTATTATGAGAACCGTAACCGCAACGTGCTTGTACTTTGCCCCAAGAAACTCTATGACAACTGGACTACATACCGCAGTAACTACATAAACAACCCATTGGCGAAAGACCGCTTGCGTTACGATGTCCTTTTCCATACCGACCTATCGCGTGAACACGGTGTTTCCAACTGGTACGACCTTGACAAGATAAATTGGGGAAACTATGACCTTGTCGTTATCGACGAGAGCCACAATTTCCGCAACGGTGGCAAGGTTACAACAGATGACGACGGCAACCAACGTGAGAACCGTTATTCTCGCTTGCTTAATAAGGTTATATGCAAAGGAGTAAAGACCAAAGTGCTTATGCTTTCGGCCACTCCCGTAAACAACCGCTTCAACGATCTTAAAAACCAACTGCAACTTGCATACGAGGGCGACAGCGCAAATATCGACTCCCTGCTGAACACATCGCGTAGCATTGACGATATATTCCGACAGGCACAGGCAGCGTATAACAGCTGGACACGCATACCGGCAGAAGAGCGTACCACAGCAAAGCTGCTCCAAGAACTCGACTTCGATTTTTTTGAAGTCCTCGACTCCGTTACCATTGCACGCAGTCGTAGGCACATCAAGCAGTATTACGATACTCCCGTCACAGGGGATGTTCATTCATCCCCTGTAATTGAGTATAGGGATTTCCTAATCCCGAAAAAAAAGAAACTCCTATTCTCGCATCGGGTGATGCTTATACTCACAGCCAGCGGATTAGGAAATCCGCCGGAACGAGAAAGGTCTTTATGTCTTTGTAAATATTAAGAAATAAGCATCCAATGATTTTCAATTCTTTAGAATTCCTCATATTTCTTCCAATAGTATTCATTATATATTGGTCTTTTAAAAAGAGTGTAAAAACGCAAAATTTATTTATTTGTATTGCAAGCTACCTATTTTATGGATGGTGGAACTACAAGTTTCTATTTCTCATAATATGTACAACATTCTTGAGTTTTACGAGTGGATTGCTAATAAAGAGATATAGAGAAAAACTTTTAATAACCAAGACGATAAACATATTAAGCATTTTTTTCAATCTGCTTATTTTATGCATATTCAAATATTACAACTTTTTCTCACTAAGTTTGGTAAACGCCCTATCGGCTTTTGGAATATCTATTGATTGGGTAACATTAGACGTAATACTTCCTGTCGGTATAAGTTTCTATACTTTCCAAGCTTTAAGCTATACCATTGACGTATATAAAAAGCAAATAGAGGCCTGCAAGGATCCTATCGCTTTTTGTGCATTCATCTCATTTTTCCCTCAACTTGTTGCCGGACCAATAGAGAGAGCCGAAAATCTATTAACTCAGATTATGAAAAAGCGATCTTTTGACTATGAATTGGCAATAGATGGATGTAAACAGATCATTTGGGGCTTTTTCAAAAAGATAGTAATTGCTGATACCGCTGCGAGTATTGTTGATGCTGTATATAGTGATATCTCATATTATAATCCTACTGCATTAGCAATAACAGCTGTATTGTTCGCATTCCAGATTTATGGCGATTTTTCCGGTTATTCAGATATTGCAATTGGAGTTGCAAAACTTTTTGGAATAAGATTAATGAAGAACTTCAACATCCCATATTTCTCACGTAATATTGCAGAGTTCTGGAAACGTTGGCATATTTCATTGAACAAATGGTTCATAAATTATCTATACATTCCGTTAGGAGGATCCAAGTGTGGCAAAAAACGTCAAATAACAAATACCTTGCTTGTTTTCGCGGCAAGCGGTTTATGGCATGGTGCAAATTGGACATTTATCTTTTGGGGACTATACCACTCTTTATTGTTTATCCCTAACATTATACATAGGCAAAAACATGAAACAATCCAGAACAAGATAATATCTAAGGATCTGTTTTCAATACTTATTACTTTTCTTCTTGTCACCATTGGATGGATTATTTTCAGAAGTGCAAGTATTTATGAGGCATATGAATTTATTTACAAGCTTTTAGAAATAAGAAGTTACAGTTTCCCTAATTTCAATGATGTACAATTACGTACAACAGCGGAGTGTATAATGGGAATAATTATTCTTATCACCATCGAATGGGTGTATAGAAATCATGAAGAAACTTACCGTTTGTCGAATGACAAACAAATAATAAGATGGATTATATATATTGTTCTGTGCTTATGGAGTATCGTATTTTTCAGGAGCAATCAGACTTTTATATATTTCCAATTTTAAATGGATTCTTAATCATATAAAATGAATAGGTTTTGTAAAAAATTAGGATTATTCCTTATAATAATCATATTTGCTTTAATAGCAATAACCTCCATTTTCCCATATAACAAGCATGGATACATACGCAGACAACTTGTCAAACAGGATATGCTAAGCAGGGAAAACAGACAACCCTCTATTATTCTTGTAGGAGGTAGTAATGTGGCATTCGGATATAATTCGAAAATCATATCCGATTCAATGAATATGGATGTCATAAATTTTGGATTACATGCGGGATTTGGTCTTAAATATATAATTGATGTTTTATCGCTATATGTAAAAGAAGGTGATATTGTTATTTTATCACCTGAATACGAACATTTCTTTAACAAGAATGCTTATGGCGAAAAGCCTCTTGCAGATATTTTCTATTTAACAAATGGGAAATGTATAAACACTCTTAACAAAGAGCAATTAAGATGTATAATAGATAATACACCTGCATATATCAGAGCCAATATCGAATCAAGTTTAGTTAATCTTGTTCTCAAAAACAGTAAAAATATATATCAATACGAATCATTCAATGAATATGGCGATGTTATTGCACATTGGGAAAGAGAAACAAGTTTTTCCAGCCCTATAGCAATTCAACATAAGAGGAGTAATGTAAATAGTGATTTTATTGAATATTTCATATCCAAGATAAGAGATATGAAAGAGAAAGGAACTGAAATAATATTATATCCACCTGCAATAGAAGAGACAGGATATAACAACAAGATTCTGGATATTCAATTTATTGATTCTATAATGAATGTAAACAAAATGCCTTTTATATGTTCCCCATCGGATGTTGTTATGCCAAAAACTCTTTTCTATGATTCTGAATATCATTTGAACAAAGATGGAGCCCAAAGACATTCAGAACATCTTGTTGGAATTTTAAAAAAGCTGTAATACCCGATTATTCTTTTTAAGAAAAAAAAGCATTGTAATTTCCCTTATTGAGTTCAAAGCCCCTACAACCTGCGTTGTAGGGGTTTCTTTTGCATTATACCGTCCTCTTCGGATATCGTCTGCCGATGCGTGATGTGCCGGCACTTGGTATGCCATTGATGATGACAGCACTACTTGGGCTTTTCGGTTACGGCTTTTTTCGGTGCAGAGGTAGCACCACACGGATATTCACAAGGACAAGCAGAGTGATAAGGAATAATTGAAAATTCTTTGTCGCTCTTTTTTTTGTCGCTTTACCAAACAATTTCTTATAGACCGGAGGGTAAATTTTTCCTCATAATCCTTGATGAGTTATATCCTTACCGTATTGCCCTTGTATGCACATAAAAAATCTCGATAGCGAAATTCCCTTTGTGGATATTCGACAATGCTGCGATTAAGCGAGCGAGATACAAGTTTAACTTGTAATCTCACTGCGAGCGAAAGCTGGTTCAATGAAATTAATGCGAGCAGTGATAGGTCGCACGTAGCATGATGTAGTCGTGCCGCGTGGGGTGCGAAAAGCGAATGTTGCCAAAGCAATTAAGTCAAAGAGAGTTATTACAGCCGAAAGACAGGCAGAGTTTGGAAAATTGGTGCAAATGAGCGTAATGCAAATTTATTTGTGATTACACAGCGAATGCAGCCCAATTTGGCGGTACGCAAAGTCTATGTTAAAAATCCGAACAAGACAGAGAGTGCCGTTTCCCACACAAAAGAGCTTGTTTTAGAAAAAAGTTTCTTCTTTTCTTGCACGAATGTAATTTATAAATTACCTTCGTGCTGTGAAAGTAAGAGAAGTTATAATTTACAAGCATTATTTTGAGGAGTTTTTCGCAGCACAGCCACAAAAGGTTCGTGACAAAATCATCAAAGTCTTGGATATAATAGAACAGATTGAGCGCGTACCTGTTCAATATTTGAAGTTTATTGAGGGAACAAATGGTTTGTTTGAGGTTCGTGTGCAGTTAGGTTCAAATATTTTTCGCATTTTCTGTTTCTTTGATGGCAATAAATTTGTTGTATTGTTATCAGGTTTTCAAAAGAAAACGCAAAAAACGCCAAAAGGAGAAATAGAACGTGCTGTAAAATTAATGAATGAATATTATAAGGATAAGGAGAGTAACGAGTTATGAAAACAAAGACATTAGACCAACTTAAATCTCAGTACTATGGTGAGATTGGTGTACCCGAAAGGGATAGATTGGAGCGTGAGTTGGAGGCTTTGCGTGTAGGTTTTAAGATTCGCACTGCAAGGGAGCAAAAGGCTTTGACTCAAGAAGATTTGGCTCGCCGTATCAATAAGAAGCGTACTTTTATTTCAAAAGTAGAAAATGATGGCGAGAACATAACATTAAAGACATTATTTGAAATTGTAGAACGCGGATTGGGTGGCAAACTCAATATCAGCGTTGAGTTCTAATTCTATTGTCTTTTACCCCATAATGTGGTTACTCTACCTTGCAGTAAAGTAACCCATTTTTTATGCAAAAAGGGAAATGTGCCAGGCTGTAGCCGCAAAAAAATATAAAATCTGCTCACCCTTTCATTTCTTTGTTGTATCTTCGCAAAAATTAAGAACAGCATAAAATAGTATGAGCAAAATAATTCTTACAGGTGACCGCCCAACGGGCCGTCTTCATTTAGGACACTATGTAGGCTCTCTGCGCCGTCGTGTCGAGCTGCAGAACTCAGGACTTTACGATAAGATTTTCATAATGATTGCCGACGCTCAGGCGCTGACCGACAACGCTGACAACCCCGAAAAGGTGCGTCAGAATATCATAGAGGTCGCTCTCGACTATCTGTCGGTAGGCCTTGACCCGTCAAAGTGCACTATCTTCATACAGTCGCAGGTCGCTGAACTGTGCGAGCTGTCATTCTATTATATGAATCTTGTAACCGTGTCGCGCCTGCAGCGTAACCCGACGGTGAAGACCGAAATTCAGATGCGCAATTTCGAGACAAGCATTCCGGTAGGCTTCTTCACATATCCCATTAGCCAGGCTTCGGACATCACGGCTTTCCGTGCTACTACCGTTCCCGCCGGTGAAGACCAGCAGCCGATGATAGAGCAGGCACGCGAGATTGCGCGCCGCTTCAACGGCATATATGGCGAAACGCTCGTGGAGCCCGAAATACTGCTTCCCGACAACGCTGCCTGCCTGCGTCTTCCGGGTACCGACGGCAAGGCGAAGATGAGCAAGTCGCTCGGCAACTGCATATACCTCTCCGACACGGCGGAGGAGCTTAAACAGCATGTAATGGGCATGTATACCGACCCTGAGCACCTGCGTGTTCAGGACCCGGGCAAGGTTGAGGGCAACACTGTGTTTACATATCTTGACGCATTCTGCCGTCCCGAACATTTCGAGAGATACCTTCCTGAATATCCGAACCTTGACGAGCTCAAGGCTCATTATCGTCGCGGAGGTCTTGGCGACGTCAAGGTAAAGCGTTTCCTTATAGCTATCCTCGAAGAGGAGCTTGCTCCTATCCGTGCCCGCCGCAAAGAGTGGGAGGCTAAAATCCCCGAGGTGTACGCCCTGTTGAAGAGGGGTTGCGAAGAGGCGCGCTCCGTTGCTGCCGATACGCTTAACGACGTACGCCGTGCAATGAAGATAAATTACTTCGAAGACGAAGAGCTTATCGCCGAACAGGCACGCAAATTCGCCGAGCAGGCATAAGCGATAAGTGAACATATTAAAACAAGGGATGTATCGAAAAGATACATCCCTTGTTTTAATAACTGTTATCGTATTATTACGGTTTTGCCGTTCTTGATGTACATTCCTTTTGCGGGGCTATTTACGGCACGGCCGGAAAGGTCGTAATAGATATCGTTCGTCTCACCGGCACTATCGGCCTTAATATCTTCAATGTCTGTAAAGTTCATCTCTACAATATAAAAGCCTTTCCACGGTGTAGCCCTCTCGTATGCGAATTTACGCCCTTCGGGTACGAACAGCATAACATTGACGTACGCATCGTTGCTGAATACGTTGGAGCTTGCCGTAATGGCCTTCTTTGAGCTTGCTTTTATCTCCATTAGGTTGTTGCACTCGCTGAACGCATAGTCGCCAATCTTTTTTATCGTGTTGCTGATATAAAGGTTCTCCATGTTGTCGCAGCCGTAGAATGCGTACTCGCCGATATCCTTTATTCCGTTCGCAATTGTAACGTCGGTCAGTGGAAGGCAGTTGTAGAATGTAAAGCCTTTTATTGTTTCCACATCTTCCGGAATGAAAAGTTTCGTGATTAACTCGTTGTTCATATACAGCTCTTTTGCCTGTGACAACGGGTTCGCATTCTCATTGGCGAATTCGATTCCGCACCACGAAACAATGTCTGTTATATGTACTTCGCATAGTGCGGCGCAACCTTCAAAAGCGTTCTTTCCGAAACTCTTCATGCTGCCAGGAACAGCAATGCTTTCTATCGTTATGCAATCCTTGAATGACTCTTCGCCGATCTTGAACTCTTCGCCATTATAACTCTCAGGTATCTCGACATGCTTTTCTTTGCCTACATATTTGATAAGGGTATGAACGTTGTCAATTGTCGAGAATACGAAATTGCTAATCAACGCTCCGTTAGGTGCAGGAACGTTTATTATCTTTTCTGCATGCAAGGCAATGCCGCCATGCTCGTCAGAGCCTTTTATAAATTCAAGTTGCGAGAAGTTTATTACGCTCCTAAGGTTGCTGCAATTGCAGAATGCATTCTCATCGATGTTCGTAACGCTGTATGGTATCTCAATGGCGTCAATCCCATTGCAATTCTTGAATGCGTTGCTGCCTATGCTCGTTACGCTGCGTGGAACAAAACTGTTCTTGCATCCAAGGACAAGCGAGTTTGTTGCGTTCTCTATCACCGCATTGCAGTTCTCTCTGCTGTCGTACAGCCTATTATCTTTTTCTACTGCTAAGCCCGATATTTCGAGTCTCTCGTCAAAGATGTTCATTCCTAACAGATACTCTTTGCCGTTGTAGCTGCCGGGCAGTGTTATTTCCGTACTTTCCCCTACATACTTGACGAGGGTATGAACGTTTTCAATGGTCGAGAATACGAAATCTTCGATCAATGCCCCGTTCGGTGCGGGAACATTTATTACCTTTTCGGCATGCAGGGCTATGCCGCCATTCTCGCCAGAGCCTGCCTCGGAATTAAATCGTGAGAAATTTATTACCTTCTTAAGGTTGTTACAACCGCTAAAAGCGTTCTTCTCGATTTCGGCGACATTGTATGTTATTGTAATGCTTTCCAAAGCTGTATGTCCCTGAAATGCAGCTTCGCCAATTGAATATGCGCCTTGCTTGTAGCTTTCGGGCAATAGGACTTCTTTTGCGTCTCCGACATATTTTACCAGTTTATGCTTGCCGTCAGTTGTCGAGAAAACGAAATCTTCTACAATCTCTCCGTCAGGTGCCGGAACATTTATTACCCTGTTGGCATGTTCCGCAATGCAGCCATGCTCAGCAGTGCCAGCGCTGAATGTCAGTTCGGAGAAGTTGTTCACCGTTTTAAGGTTCTCGCATTTGCCGAAGGAGTTTTCGCCAATATATGCCACGCTGTTGGCAATGTCAATGCATGCAAGAGAAGTGTTGCCATAGAAAGCATTGTTTGCAATAGACACGGTACCTTCTTTAACGCGCAGCTTGAAGTTCTGCGGCATTATGCCTTTGTATTTATACAATACATTATCAATATATACAACTCCGTCGGGCTGGCTTTTATACCAATTACTGTCGTCAAAGGCCTCTTTGCCTACATTGTACCGTTCGTTATTATAGCTTTCGGGCAATGTAATCTCTACTGCGTCTCCGATGTATTTCACCAGAGTGTGTACGCCCCTTACCGTTGAGAATACATAATCGCCGACAATTGTTCCATTGGGCGCATTGACCACGTTGTCGGCATAATATGCGACAAAGCCGTTGTCGGCCATTCCTTTGGTAAATGTCAATGTCGAAAGGTTGTATATTCTCTTCAGAGCCTTACAGTCATAAAAAGCATTCTTGCCGATACTCTTTACATTGTTGGGGATTGTTATTTCTTTGAGCTGTACGCAATTGTAGAATGTGGCATCCTCAATAGTCTCAATGCCTGTGGGCAAGGTTATGCCCGAAAGCTTGCGGCACCCCTCGAATGCTCCGTTGCCGATTTTCTCGACGCTGTTAGGAACTATAATCTCCGAAAGGGCGGTACACATGCCGAATGCCGAGTGCCCGATAGCTGTAACGCTTTCGGGTATTGTCGCTTTCGACAGTCCTGTGTTCGCATGGAACGCTGACGCGCCAATCGTGTAGCTCTCTCCGTTATAGTCTTGCGGCAATGTTATTTCCGCAGCGTTTCCCGTGTATGCCGCTAACGTATGAATTCCGTCGTGTGTCGTGAATATATAATCGCCGATAGCAGTGCCGTTGGCCGCATTTACCACCTTGTCGGCGTAATACGCTATGTAGCCATGCGATGTAGACATTCTCGCAAACGTGAGCTGTGAGAAGTTATATACCTTTTTCAGTGAACTGCACCCTTCGAACGCCTTGTCTCCTATGTTCGTGATGCTTGCAGGAACGGTAATTTCGCTAATGGCCGAGCATCCGTGAAATGCATGACTTTTAATCTCGGTTACGGTGCCGGGGATAGCAACTCCTTGCAGTCCGTCGCAGTCGGCAAAAGCGTTCTCGCCGATAGCGGTGACGCTGTAAGTGATATCGTTGTATGTGACTGCCGGGGGTATATTTACTATGCCGGCATATTTTGTTTCGCCGCATGTTACCTCCACTGCCATGTTTACGTCGCTTATAACGGCAAAGTATATGCCATCGGCATTGAAAAGGTTTTCTTGTGCATAGGCTTTTGTCATGGTCACGAGGCAGGCAAAAACCATTATGAATGTTGTGTATATACGCTTCATGCTTGTATGTTTTATGCTTAAAGTGCGAAGTTAGTGATTTTTAATAATGTTTTTGACATTGGAGGCCAATTTATTGCCAGGCGATGGGAAATATCAGATATCAGATGCTCGCTTCGCTTATAATCCTTGTCTTTCGCTTGTTGCCGCAGTTGTCGATGTTCATGCGTACGGGCAGCGGGTAGTTGTAACACACCCACACGAGTATGGCTGTCGCCATTACTCTGTCGTCGTGATTGCCCTCGATAGCTCCCATCTCTTTGCCGTTCTCCTTGTATTCATAAAGGTCGAGCTCATAGGTTGTCTCGATGCACCGCTCTATGTAAAGCCCGTCACGGAGCGCCTTTATGAGAAAGTTTATCACCATCGGCTTCGTAGAGCTGTTAGTGTGAAATCCCCAGCGTCTCGGGCGTCCCTGTTTTACCTCCTGCAACGACGTGCGGCAGTAGAGGTTGCTGTATTTGCCCGAAATCTCGTTCAGGATGTACTCGAAGTTATCGCCCTCGGTACCCTCCGTCTCGAGCGTGTTGGCCTCTATCACAAGCAAGGCGTTGTCATACGCTCGTGCAATCTCCGCAGCCTTCCATGCGAGCTTGTCATGCTCGATGTGCCCGTGCCAGCATGCGACAATCTCAGGCACGCCGCCGTCGAGCATGGCGATGCGGTCGGCAACCGCAATGTATGAATAGTCGGCCTTGTCGCCCGTGCCTCCGACATCGACAGTGACTACGTAGCGGTCACGCATGCGCTGCTCGGTATCGGGCATCAGCCATACACGCAGGACATTCTCTTCGCTGTTCTCTCCATGCTCGCATGGCACGAACTCGCTCTTTCCGTTGCGTTCTATGATGTCGCCTGTAAACAGCGGCGGAACGCAGCTCTTTCTTGTCTCGTTCACGTATCCGATGCGGAATACTCTGCGTCCTGTGCTTTGGAAGGCTTCGCCGGCTGTCGAGGGGAACTCCGAAAAGAGCCGCCACTCATCGGGCATCTCACGTCGTTTGTCTCTGTACCATGAAATGGCTTCGAGGGTAGCGCCAAGCCTGAACAGCTCCTTCTCGTAATCGTTCATGCTATCGACGAAGCTGCCGTAATCCTTCTCTTCGATAGGCTTGCTGTAGAGGTCTATGCTGAACCAGGGAATGAACACCGGCGTGAAGTTGTTGCGGCGTTCAGTGGCTTCTATCCATGTGCGATGGAAGAAATTACCGACACCTTTAGCTGTCGATTCAATGACCTTCATGGTGTACGGGCCGCTTGCGATAGAGCCGAATATAGACTGTACAAGGTCCTCGGGCTTGCGTCCGTGAGTGGCTTTCCATAAACCGACCTCTGTCAAGTGCGCCATGCTTATGTCCTCGCTTCGCAAGGAATCGGGCTTCTGTGCCGAACCGAGTGAATAGCGGCTGTTGCTCCAGCTTATCACTCGCGTCTTTTGCGCCCCTTGATACGGGGTAGTGGTGAGCTGCCTGCCGCCGGAAGCCCAAGCCGGGTAGCGTGATATGACCTTCGAGAGCATGCCGGCGACTATCGATGACTGCTTCTCGATATCGCCGCATATGACGCTGTTCCAGTTACGTCGGTGTACCAGCTGTATCCACAGCATATATATCTGCGTCAGGGTAGAGCCTCCCCATTGGCGTGCCTTGCACAGTATTATGTCTATGGGCTTGTCGTTTGTCCTAAGCTCCTCCAACGCTTTTAGGTATATGCGTTGAGGACGGTTGAGAGTAAAGGACGTGTCACGCCCTTTGCCTTTGTCCGAAATTGTCGTCATGCTTCTTGCCCAGTACTCGAAGTCATGCTTTATGCGTAAGAGGCAGAATTTCAGCCATAATTTTATAATGTTGCGGTTGCATGGCTCGCAGCCGGCAATCTCCTGCAAGTAACGTTCGGCGCCCAACGCTGCCAGCTCTTGGACAAGCTCCTCCTTTTCCATGCTGACGGGAAGGCGCATGCTCTCTATCGGAAAACCTTCGATATTGACAAGGCTTCGCCGTACCGACGTTGAGCCCTCGCCGGTTATAGGGTTATAAACGGCTGAGATTGCTCCCAGCCGTTTCTTGTTCTCTGTAATTATCTTTTCCTTCTCTGTCATGGTCGCGTTCGATTAGATGCCTGCCAAGTCCGTAGACCTTCTTCTTGTTTTCTTTCTGTTATAAATCTTCGCAAAGAGCTGCTGTACGTTGTTGTAAAGGCCAAGCCGCAGCGAAACATACGTCTGAGCCATTTCGGGGCGGCGTATCAGCAGCCAATGCATTCCGGTGTCGTTAGCAATGTACTCGGCAATGGCCTGTTGCAGTAACGGGAGAAGGTGTGCCGGAGGAGTGTAGTCGGTTTCGAACGTGAAGAGAATGTTCTCATCGTCAATTTCGAAACTTATATAAGGGAAGCGAAGAGCAACTGCAGACACCAGCTCGTTGCATCCTCTTCTGATGAGCATGCAAAGCAGTTCTTCGTCGTCCTTGCAGCTTTGTATGGTGTCGGCGTCAATATCTTTCCTCTTCGCCGATTCTCCCATGTAATAGTTCTTCAAATCAATCTGCTGTTGCAGTTCGCTTCTCTTTATACATATTGTGTTTTTCATAGTTTATCTCTCTTTCTATGTTATCTCATTCTTTTACTGGTCTCTTACGCAATGCGAGCGTCTCACGCATTCTCTCTTTCTGCTGCTGTAGCTTTGCTGTCGGTATATTGGCCTCTTCGGGCTTTGTCGCAAGGTACCACTCCTGCAGGCAGCGGCAAGCGATAATGCTTTCTGTTACATCCGCAAGCGATTGCAGCCTCTCGGCAGGGTAGTTCGCCGGCAGCTCAATCTCTGCAATGTAAGTGTTGTTCCCTGTGCCTTTCTTTGCGGAGCATCTTCCCAGGTAGAGCGATATCGCGGCCGTGCATTCCTCGAGGGCCTGTTTTATAATTCTGTCAAAATAGGAAACCTCGTCTTCTGTTATCATGATAAGCCTTGATAACTTTTCGGGAACTCCTGCAATCTCTCTCGCTTGCGCCACGTAAGCGCTGTCTACGTAAAGTTGTTTGAGAATATTTTCTCTGCTTATGTTAAAGGTGGCCGTTGCCATGTCTATGCTTAATGTTTTGTTCGTAAATATATGTCAGTTGAGTACTCTGCTACGGTTGCGGAGCGTCTTGTATACTATCCCTCGGAATGTCTCCTCCTCGATGTAGAACGACGGTGCCGGCTCTTCGATAATTCTTTCGAGAATGATGTATTTGTAACGCTTGTCCATGTCTTCGACTCGCTGGCTGTATCTGCGGTATATCTCCTTATACATCGCCAGCTTGTTAGTGTTGCTTATCGGCAGCTTCTTTTTCCTTGAAAGCAACGATACGAAACGTCTTGCATTCTCGAATGTCACGTAAAAGCGCGGAGCTTCACTCTTCATTGCCTGTTCAATAACTTCGTCCTGTGTAGCGAACGGTCTGCTTTTCTTTAGTTTCTTGTAGGAATCGTAGAAACAATTCACGATGTCTTGTTTACGTATTTCACGTAAAGAGTTTTTCATAGTGTCTTTCATCTGCTTTTTGCATACAAAAATATAGCCAAAATCGGCTAAATAATTGCTGTTTTGCCACAGAATTATTAACAAGGCTCTTTTTTGTCCCAATGACGCTTAAAAGAATATTTCTGACGCCAGCCCTGCTTCTATATATTAATAATGAGAGGATTTCCGCCGCTTGCGTAAATTGCATGCAATCTTTTCTAAATGTCATTTCAGCAACCTTGTCGGGCTTTTTCGGTTGTTCCTTTGCCCAAGAATTAATCAATAACTATGGAACAGGAAATTAAAAAAACGAACATGACGGCTGCCGATGATATTCCGGCGGCTGTTGAAAAGAATCCGGTAGCAGGGCATGACGCTCCTGCCGCTACCGGCTCTTATGAACTCCTCGCAGAGGAACTGAAGGCTATTTTCGGAAACGACTTCGAACTGTCGGACTCGCTCTCGCAGGAACTGCTGGTAAACTATCTGCGCATGAACAAGGAGCAGAACGAGCAGCTTGCCGAGGCTCTTGAGCGTGACCCCCGCCTGGCACAGCTTCTCAGCGACGTGATTGACGGCAAGCGCAATGCGCATGATGCGATGGCACGTTATTTCGGGCGCTCGTTCATGTCTGTCGATACCGACAGCCCTGAATACGAGGAGATAATACTTGCCGACGAAGAGCGCCGAGAGGAGATGATGCGTATCGCCAACGAGCGTCGCGAGTATGAGATGAACCTCGAAGAGAGCGTCCCGGTAATCGAATCTTTCTGTAAGGAGAAAGGGTATGACGCCTCGGATTTCATGGACAAAGTCTGGGAATGCGTAATCTTCCCTGTCATGTCGGGAAAGTACACGCACGAAGTATGTGTGGCTCTCGACCATGCCATTACCTACGAGAAAGATGTCGAAGACGCCTTTGCAGCCGGCGACATAAAGGGACGCAATACCAACATCCAGAGAATGAAAGAGGACTTCGGCGACGGCATGCCGAAGGGAATGAGCAGCATCGCTCCCGACACTGCTCCAAAGCGTAAACGCAACTCTCTTATCGACAAAGCATTGAACGCATAATTCATTAACCAATTATTAACTTATAAAATTTTACTATGAAAAAAATTATCTCTTTCGTGAAGGAAAACCCGCTTTTCGTGGTTATGTCACTCGTGGCTGTCGCATGCCTTGTCTGGGGTGACGCTGTTACAGGTACTTTGCTTGCGGCCGTGAATGTTCTGCCGGCAGGCTCTCCGGCAGCTTCTAAGGGAATCGCAGGACTTGCCGCGCACGGCAGCGGCGAGGCCACAACGGTATCCAATGCAAAGGAACTCGGCAGCGACTTCATCGATGCCGACGCCGATGACCAGATTATCGGCATTGCGAGCGACGAGAGTGTCATTGACACCATCAAACGCAAGATTCGCCGTCAGGTGCGTGTGAGTTCGTTCGAGGTAGACCATTACCTTATCGACGACAAACGCTCAAAGGCATACACCAATGAGACCTACACTGGCATAAAGGCGACACGTGCCGAGATACCATTCTCCACAACCGGCGAGAGAAAAATTTTCCAGGAGTACTACACTGCAATCTGCAAGGGCGTGAACGGTTACGACCCGACAGGCCAGATAGAACTTCCGGGGGTAGACCTGATGCTCTTCTTCGTGGGCAAGAACGCCACTACTGAAGCGCCTATCGCTATGGCCGTAAATGGTCCTAAGGTAAACGCTACCGACGACTACTGCGTCGTTCCTACAATCCCCGCAGGAACAGAAATCATTCTTCTCTCTTCTGCAGCTTACGAGACACAGAAGTTCATTGCTCCTTCGACAATCGTTCCGGTACCCGAACGCATGTACCTTCAGAAACAGCTCTGCAACAGTATCGTCAGCGACTACTTCGCAGCGCAGAAGAAGCGTATCCAGTTCAGCGAGTCGCAGATTGCCGAGGCTGTCTTGCGTCAGTTCCGCCTTGAGAGCTGCCGTACAGCGTGGGTAGGACAGCCGGGCAAGTTCAAGGTACAGGCTATGGACAACGCTATGGGTTACCAGTGGGATTACTTCTCAAAGGGTATCCGTTGGCAGTTCAAGCGTCAGTACGACCTCTCTTCGAACATCACGTTCGCCGATTTGATAAACCTTTCTATGGTCAAGTTCACTGGATTCAACTGCACGAAGAAGGCTATCTGGCTTCTTGGCAAGCAATTGCTCAACGACATTCAGAAGATTGACCTCACGCTGCACAAGAACATCAGCATGGCAAGTGACAAGGTCTTCGGCATCGAATGTACCAAGATACACACGGTGTTCGGCGATATTGACCTTATACATGACCCGACGCTCGATGCTCTGGGCTATGCTCATTGCGGCGGTCTTATCGATGAGAACGGCCTTGTACGCTACTACATGAAGAACGAGGACGCAAAGACTGAGAATGTGGACGGCGAAGAGGCAAAGCGCGAGGTTGTGATGACAATCGACTGTCTCTGCCTTAAGGGCTACTCTCACATCTGGGTGAACGGCGCCGCTGCTGAGAGCGACATTCCGGGCGCTTCACGTGTGACAAGCGCCGCTGAACTTCCGGTGGCGCCGAACATCAACGACGTGGTAATTCTTACAGCCGATGTCAGCCGCGCCGTGAACGGCGAGTCAAAGGTCTGGTTCACCGCAGGCACGGTTGTCACTTACAACGGCAGCACATGGGTGGAATATACCGGCGAGATTCTTGTGTGATTTTGTTGAATAATCTTAAGTACCCGGCATTCGGCATAGTGTATGCCGGGTACTTGGCTTTAAAAAATGAATTATGAAAAAGAGAATAACTTATGAAATACATGGACAGATAGAGCGTAACAGCTACTTCCGTATCGGCAAGGCGCTTGTGCGTGTAGAGTTTACCGGCGGTGCCATGAACTCAACAGGGGTATATCCTGCGCAGTATGTTACCGACAACGCCCTTTTCCAGAAGGCGATAGAGAACAGCGACGCTTTCCGCTGCGGCGAGATAAAGCGAGGCAAAGTGGAAATCGTGAAAGAAGCCGTGGATGCTGCAGACGATGCATCGGCAGGCAGTGCAGTGTCCGACGCCCTCTCTTTTCCCGAAGTAACGAACATGCAACATGCCCGAACGGTGCTGATGGGCGCTCCTTATAATTGCTCATTGGCAATGCTGCAGAACAAGAATGCCATAAAGGCTGTGGCTGCGGAAAAGGGCGTCGTATTCCCTAACTGGCCATGATAACTACCGATAATCTTGTGTTGAAGGTGCGTCGTCTTATCAATGAGGCCGACAACGACCCGTCGATATCATTGATAACTGACGACACCCGCTCGCTCGACACGGCAATAAAGGAATTGCTGCCGCAGGCTGTGGCTCTCGTTCAGAAAAACAGCGGCACAGGCCTGGTGAACGCAAAGAGTATCTCTCCAAAAGAGGGAGAATCGATTGTCATAACCGATGACTGCGCGACCTTCCCTCTTCCCGAAAGCTACGTCTCTCTCGTTACGCTAAAGCTTTCGAACTGGAAGGTTCCCGTTACTGTTACCGCAGCTCCTTCGTCGTCGGCAGCTCTAAGGCAGCAGAATGCCGCGACAAGGGCGACTCCTTCAAAACCTATATGCGTCGCTTTCACGTCCAACAGCCGCAGGTGGTTCTTCAGAATGTACCCTGTTGAGCCTCGATGCAGCCTGGAGCATCTTGTCTATGAATCGGCCATGAATATTGACGAAGGGCTCGATTGCTGTGACAAGAGAATGGAGGACGCTGTCGCCTATGCCTGTGCCTCGTTGCTCTACAATGTCTTCGAGAGGTACGATGCGGCAAAGTCGTTCATGACATACGCAATGGCGTTACGAAGCGACGGGGAAAACGTAAAACCGCAAAAATAAATGCTTATGGACAGTCTTAAATTGATATTCACGTCGTTGGTCGCTAATGTCGCAAGCCTGCTGTTTCCGATAAAGAACGACATATTCGGTCTTGTGTTGCTCTTCAGCGTGAATTTTATCATCGGTTTGTTGGCCGATGTCAGCAACAAGCGCGACTGGAGCTTCAGGAAGGCTTTCCGCTTCTTTCGTGACGCTGCGATATACTTTGTAATGGTAACGTCGATATATATGTTAGGGCATCTGAAAGGCGAGGAGTCGGCAGCCGTTCATTGCGTCTCGTTCATGATATATGTCGCAATATATTTCTATGGAACGAACATCTTCCGCAATGCCAGACTGATAACTAACGAGCAAAGCACTCTTTACCGCATTCTCGACTTTCTCTATTATGTCATGAGCCTGAAAATAGTCGAGCGTTTCACCTACCTGAACGATTACTTCAAACATGAAAGCGACGAAAATAGTACTTGTTAGCATTCTCTCGGCTCTTGCTGTATCATGCAGGGTAAGAGAGATAAATACTGAAAACACCCATTCTGCAAGCACCTCCATGAGCAGCGTGCTTGCAGATAGTGTAGTGGTGCATGACAGTATAATAATACGGCAGACACCCGACACGCTCTTCTTTACTAAATACCGCACGCTTTACAAGGAACGTCTGCGTTATGACACTCTCGTGATACGTGATACGGTATTCGTAAACCGGACTGTCACAGAGAATGGTCATGACCGCTCTTTCTCTCTCCTGTGGCTCCTGTTGCCGTTAGTTGTTGCGGTATTGTGGAAAATAGGCCTTTTTGACCTAATACGTAAATTGTTATTAAAAAAATAGTATAAAATGCATAAGAATTTCTCATTCAAAGGAACCGTCACGAGCAACGACAATATTCTTGCCGCCGAAGGCGAGTGCATGGAGCTTGTGAACTTGCGAATGGCGAACGGCTCTCTACGCCCGATACCATCGCCTGCGAAGGTTGCCTCTTTGCCGCATGTATACACTGCGATATATTGGCACGAAAACGCTTCGTGCTATATTTGTATAAAGCGTCAGTCGCCACGCATGGTGGATTTCTACGACAAGAATTGGCAGCAGTTGAAAAACAGCGATGGTACAAAGGTCGCATTCAACGGACTGACAATGGTCAATAATATTGAGATAATCGGCAATGTCGCCTGTTGCCTGTGCGACAACGGCATATTCTATCTATTATACATCGACGGGAATTACCGCTTTCTCGGGGACCGTCCTAAGCTCCCTCGCCTAAGCATTACGTACACCTCAAAAACGCATAAGGTCGTTACTGAGGGAAAATTCACTATGAACAGGAGCGATACGGATATATCCGACTTCTGGCCGAGCAGCGCAAAAGGATATTTCGACGAATGCATATCGAAATGCCATAAGTCGGGACATTATATCGACAGGGCTTTGTTCCGCTTCGGGCTGCGTCTTTTCGACGGCTCATACATATGCTGCTCTCATGTGATATATGTAGGCGACGAGAATGTCGTTGAGGGAGTCGAGCGTGATTCGGGAAATCTTGTATATGAGCAGCTCGACGCCACGCAGGCCTTTTCTGCGTTCAGGACAATGGTGCTTGGCTTCAAGCCCGAATTCCGCTTCTCGGCTCTTGCCCTGGAGAATTGGAAGGGCGTAGTGACGGGCATCGACCTCTTTACAACCGGCTCCATTATGGGCAAGAAGGTCGGCAAGGCATCGGCGAGCCTCTACGACAGCGAGACTAAAGAGAGAACGAGCGAAGAGTACGAACTGTATACCGAAAAGGGGCTCGACGAACTTTATAATGATATAAGTGACGCTGCACTCTACTACAAGATAGCGGAATTCGATATCGAAGGAAACTGCCTTAACAAGATTGACGACGTCTCGCCCGAGAACTTGGCGCTTCAGGAGTCTCTTGCAAGTTCCGACATTCAGCAGCCTTTGCATGCTACGGTAGCAGACTGCAGCTATATGTTCAATAACAGGCTTCATGTGGCCTCTTTGCGTGAATATTTATTCAAAGGGTACGATTCCTTTTCAATATGCCCTGTAGGCGGTTACCGTAAGGTGGCGGAGATGGTTGTCGTGCAGACAAAGATAAACACTCCCGATGGCGTGGCTACCGTGTTGCAGGAATTCGAGATGCCCGAGCTCGGGTGGAACGGGACGTTCGAATTCCCGGCTCTGCTCACCTATCCCGACTCCCGGGCGTTCGAGATGTCATTGTTCATATATGACGACACGGAACTCTTTATGAAATGCCTGCCTCTGACACCGCACAAGTATCTTAACCAGGCACAGTACCTGCATAAATGGAGCCTGCCTTACAAGGTGACCGTTACGGCATCCTTTGCCAATTCCGTGCCTCTGCCTTACGTGTCGGATGAGGATGTGCTGGCTATCTTCAATACCGCGGGAGTGCATAACGTCATATATTCGGAGAGCATGAAGTCATGGACATACAACGGTGCGAAATTCCCGCCTTCCGATTATGCCAATCTAAGAATTTTCGCTGTGCCTAACAATGTTACGGACGGCGATAAGATTATATTCACGATAGTCAGCGACACATCTAACGACAACTACACCGATATCAAGAACCTGCAGTACGATTCGTCGTGGAGGGTTATGGGCGGGCAGAATGTCTATGGGGAGTACAGGCCATACGAGGACAAGCCGAATGTGATGAAGGTATCAAAAGTAGAGAATCCTTTCGTGTTTCACGCCAAATCAGCCTATTCGCTTTCGAACGGGAAGATAATCGCCATGGCAAGCAATACCGCAACGTTGTCCGAAGGACAGTTCGGCCAGCACCCGCTCTATCTCTTTTCACGTCATGGCATCGAGGTGCTGTCTGTCGATACGTCGGGCGTTACGGCTTACAGCAACGTCTATCCGGTCTCTACCGAAGTATGTCAGAACCCCAAAAGTGTATGCGGAATCGATGCGGGAGTGCTCTTTCATGGCTCTCAGGGCGTAATGCTTATAAGCGGCGGCAAATGCATGAAACTGTCGTCTGCAGTCGATTACGACGCAAAAGAGACGGAGATAATCAAACGTTCTCCTATTCTGAAGAGTATTTCTCTCCTGAACAACAGCGGTTGGCTTTTCGACGGCGTACTGTTCAACGATTACATACAGGGGGCTTCTGTCGGGCGTGACGCCTCAATGAACGAGGTCATGTTCTTTAACCCGTACTATGAGTATTGTTATATTTATTCTGTCACTCATGGCATGTGGAGCAAGATGAGCGGCATATATGCCGGTACAGTGAAGTATGCCGACAACTTCATGCTAATAGGGCACAATGAGGGGCTTACGAGCATATCGGTTTCCGGCAATAAGTTTACAGGCTGCAACGGCGTAACGCTTTTTACACGGCCTATGCTGTTCGGTACAAAGCTGCCTAAACGGATAAAGCAACTAATGCTGCATGGCTACATGGCAAAGCCCGACAACTATACAAAAGAACAGCCGTTCCTCTCGTGCTACCTGCTCTGCAGCAACGACGGAGTGAATTTCAAGATAGTGTCGGGGCGCGAACGCAGCAATGAGTCTCAAGACCTGCTTTTCCCAAACTTCCCGACGTGCTCCTATCGCTATTTTATTTTCGCCCTTTCAGGCACGCTCAAGTCTATGAGCATGCTCACCGGGCTCGAGATAGACCTCTCGCCCGCATGGAACAATAGACTGAGATGACAAAAAATAGACCCGCCATATATGATATGAAGCGGGTCTATTTTTTGTCATCCGTTATTATCTGTTTTTGTTTCCTTCATTCAGCAACCATTTCTCGTTCTTGTTGATGTATATGCTGCAACGCACGAAAGCGATGAACGACAGCAGGAATATTACTGTAGGCGCTACCGCCGAAAAGAGGCGTTCGGCGGTGCCTGTCATAGCGATGAAGCTTATAAGCTGTATTGTCAATAGAATTTTAGTGTTCATGGTCTTTATTGTTTTAGTATATCTGTTTTTCTTCTTTTAGAATTTCCAATAAATGAGCTTCTCGCTCTCTCGGTCATACTTCTTTGTCACGAGCGTCGCTTTGTCTATAACCTTTTTCTTTCTCATCAGCGTTACGCTGCCTATTGTCTCGTCGTCACCGGGCGTTTCGTCAGTTACAATCTCTATTCTGTACCTGCCTGGCGCAACGGCTTTCTTACGCTCCTCAAGAAACTCCTTGACAAAATCCTCGTCCATGAAACGCTTCTTGATTTTGTAAACCTCCACAAGTTTGCTTTTATATGCTCCGCTTCCTCTAAACTTGTACCACAGATGCGTCAGCCACTCCATTAACCTCTCCTGCGTAACCTTGAAAACATACTTAAAGTTCATAGTAATTAGATTTAAATTTTTGTGTTTTTCGGAATTGTGCTAAATTTGTCATATAGCCATGTTTTTTCTGCTTTTTTGTATGCAATATGACAAAAATGATATAAAAATATGGTTGATTAGCCATTTATGGCTACAAATATAAGTCTAAAAAATGCAATCGAGTTGTTGTTTTAGCCAAAATATGCTATTATAGATTTTGTCTAAATAATACGGCTGTTTTAAAGAAAAAGGGCATGAAAAAAGGTGGAATAAAAGCAAGAGTGACGGCTCTTTTCAAGTCTAAGTCGCTCAATGTGAACAAGGCGAGCAAGCTGTTAGGCATACCTCAGCGTACGCTTAACCGCCAGGTCAATGAAGACGGCAACGTCTCTATGGAACTGCTTTACGCCATACTGGACAAAATGCCCGACGTCTCTCCCGAATGGCTTATAATGGGTAATGGCGGCATGTACCGAAACGATGAGCCGATGTTATGCATCGAGGCTGTTCCTTTTTATAAAGACCTGCCTGTCAGCGCAGGCCTCAGAGATTGTTACGACCCAACATTGGAGAAGCCGAGCGGCTATATATCGCTGCCGTCTCAGGACGCCAGTTTTTACTTCCCTGTTTCAGGCACTTCAATGGAACCGGAAATATTCTCAGGTGATATCGTCGGTGTCGTAAGGGTTGATTCATTCGAGAAGATTTCCCCCGAAGCGATATATATGATTGTTACCAATGACAACAGAATGGTGAAGCATTGCTACGTCGATGACAACAACCCCGATTTGCTGTGGTGCGTATCTCCTAACTATCCTTCGTTCCCGGTCTATAAATCGGAAATATGCGCAATGTTCCGAGTTGTGTCAAGAATACAGTATCTTTAAGACAGATACTCAAAAGTCCGTCATTCTATTCCCTTCAGGGTTTGCTGAATGAGCAGCCCTAAATCGTCATCTTCCTGCTCCTTTTCTTTATTCAGCTTCACAAGAAAGTCGGCGGTGGTTTTCAAAGCCTGGTTTATTGTGCCTGGGTCTTCGCAGTTCGACGTGAGTTTCTCTAACCGTCCGATAAGACGGTGGAACAGTGCCAAAGTCTCGTTGTGGACATCATTCAGAGTAACGGCATTCTTCTTGCTTTTCATCATTGATTATTTTTAGTCGCAAAATTATATCTCTTTGCGTCGCTACAGGTTGCTGTATTGACAAAATGTTCTTTTTCAAATGAATATGTCATTACAGCAACCTTCTTGCACTTTTCCGGTATTTCTTTTGCATCAAAAAAATTATGACGCAATCTACAGTTATGTCCGGAATCAATGGGGCATTAGGCCTCTATTCCACAGTTAAAGGGCTTCTTGACTCAACAGAGTACAAAAAGAAGCAGGAACAGTTATTAAAGAGTGCAAAGAACGACGAGAACACATGGTATCGCAAGAATTACTACGGTAATTTTCTCAATGACACTGCAACTCAGGCCGCAATCAAGAGGGTCGAAAATTCCTTGAAACGCAACAATGAGCAGGAACGTGCCCGAGGCGTAATCACCGGTACCACGGCGGAGCATGCAATTGCACGTAACGAGCAGGGCTTGCGGTCACTCGACAATGTGATAACGAACATCGCATCGGCCAACGACGCAAAGAAAAGAGAAATCGACGCCATGCACAGGAGAAACAAGTCGTCGCTCATGAACAACGAGTACAACTCTCTGTCGCTCGACGAGAGAATGGCGAAGTCGGCCGCAAGCAGCGGCTATAATCTGCTTCAGAACGCCTTGCTTGGCGTGGAGTGGGGGCGTGAGGGCAAACGATAAATATTCTCCTTTATGAAAGGCAAATACTTTGAGATGACGGGCTACGACCCGTTCGGCGAGTTTATAAGGGTCAAGGAACTGAAGCTCCGGGAGAATAGGAAAAGAGGGAACATTAAACAGCTTGTAAAGATACTCTCCAAAGTCTCATCCTCGGGCAAAAAAGCAGGAAACCCCTCCCGTTCGCCTCTCTTCGTTCATCTGTGCGACAAGCATAAGGGCGTGCTGTACGGTTTTTTGGCAAGAGCCGCAGAAGAGAAATTCTTCAAGCGCTCATAATGCTCTGCCGCCGAGATGCTATTACTTGTAAAGAATAACCACAAATAAATTTGATAATTATGTTTTTTGAGAACAGTGACACTAAAAAGAAAAAACAGGACGAAGCGATATTAGGCACTTCGTTCGATGTCGATAACTCATCATTAGCAGCCGATGCCGATACTTTCAAGCCCGACTACGGAATGCAGGCAGGCATGGACGCCATGAAAAAGAGGACAAGCGAGAGACTGGAAACCCTTGCCTCTCCTCTCGATGCGTCAAGGTCCGAAAAGCGTTTCAAGGACTCTTTCAGCAGCTATATGTTGCCTAAAGATACTCCTGAACGCCGCAAAAAGGTTTATGCGCTCTCGCAGTCAGCCCTCGACGATGTCGTAGGCGACTATTATGACAATGAGGTAAAGGCTGACTTCGAGAAACGACGTGCCGCCTCAAAAGAGCGTGGCAGGGAGGAGTACATGCGTTATGCGTCGGTGCCCGGCGCATCGCCCGAAGATGCATACCGGGCGTCGTTGCGTGCCGACAATCCTATGAATGTCATAGACGAGACAATAGAGAATATCGACAACGATAAACTCTACGACAAGGTATCGACTCTCGCCTCATACGGCGGTTTCGACCCCGAAGATTACGCCGAGAACTTTGTAAAGCCCTCGTTGCGTGACCGTATGACCGGTGAGTACGTCGAAGAGAACACCCCGAAAAGCAGAGGCGAATATATCGTCCGTTCGGCATTGGATAACTCCCTTACAGGAAAGGTCTCGTCATTAGGCATAGGAGGCGCCGATGGCGACAGTCATCGCAAGATTGCCGCAGCGGGCCTTGCAAACTACGATTCGGACAGGCTCGACGACTTTGTTGCCGGCGTTGGTTCTCTGCTCGTCGATGCACCTTTCTTCAGAGGCTTTGGCGGCGGCGCCTCGTACCTAACGGGAAAAGCGACTACGACGGCTGCAAAGCGTATCGCTTCCGAGGTCATGAAACGAAGCACGAACCGTTTCATGAACCAACGTTTCGCCGATAATATCGCACGCAGGGTAATTACTCAGCGTCTCGGCAGCAGAATTCTTCAGAGCTCCTCGGTCCAGGGCCTTACATTAGGCGGCTACGACATCGCCAACAGCGTCGCCGACGACATAATTCATAACGGTAGCATCAACCCTGGCAAGGCTGCCGGCGCTTTTGCCCGTGGAGCCGCTATGGGCACGGCATTAGGCGTTGTTGGCACTCCGCTCAGGAAAATGTCCGAGGGGCTTGCGGGCGGCAAGAAGATGCTCTCCTCGGCCGGCGTCCTCAGTGCCGAGTCGGCGCTCTTTACGGCCGGCGGCGAAATAGAGAAAATCGCCAACGGCGTCGAAGTGGCCCCGATAGACCTTTTGTACGACTTCGGCGAGAGCGCGGCGACTCTGCTCACCATGAGAATGACGCATTGGCGTCCGAAAGGCATGGAGCTTAAGCTCACCTCTGACGGGCGTATAAAAGATGAGCTCAAGCTATCCGGCTCCGAGAAACAGGAACTGAGAGAACTTAACGTGGACCCCGAAGAGTTCATGCTCGCCGTAGAGAGGGAGCTGCGTATGCCATCGCTTGGCAGCGCCAATGCCGAATACGTAAAGGAGAGCTACGCTAATCTAATGTCCAACCGCAAGCTGTCGCCGTCGGCAAAATCGAAACTCATGTTCATTGTCGAGAATAAGGTCACATCGACGCCGCCTGCAGTGTTCGACTATTCGGCAAGGCAGAAGAATGACGGCACCTGGAGAGTCGAGATGCTCAATGCCAACGGCGAGGTAATCGAAAAGAGGGATTTTCCTCATGCCGGTAATGTGAAGAGCTTTCTTATGGTCGAGAAAGGCAATATACGCCGTAACAGAATAGCCTTCTTCGAAAAGGAACTTACCGACGGCCTCAATTCGCAGAACTTCCTGCGTCAGGCGGGCATATATGCCAAAGAGCGTGGGGTGGACGTCAATGAGCTTGCCGAAGCCATGTATAAGTCGGCTAATAGAGAGAGGCTGAGCGATGCGGAGCAGAGCATGATAAACGAGGTGATGCACCGCTCGTCATACAGCGCTCCCGGAATGGTTGAGGAGCTGTATAATGTTCGTCGTGCAATTGAGAAAAAACATGGTCTCGAAAAGGGAAGCATGCTGTCGGTAATCGACAAAAAGTTCTTCAACTGCTCTCCTGCCGAAAACCGTGCTTTGGACGATTACGAGGCGTATGTACGCAGCGAGGCGCAGATGCTGAAGCGTGGCACAAACTCCGACCGTGTCACCGAGATGCTCGACAAAGGCCTCTCGAGCATGTTCTACGGTTACAGCAACGACGATGTCAAGAGGTCCGAGGTGAACGAATACAGGCTCAATATGGCGAAAAGATACGAAGGGCAGGGAGGCGGCCGCTCCGTTCCTGCAGCGAGCATGCCTTCGCTGAGCGACATCCGTTCAAGGGGCGGCTATGAGTCTGCGGCTACAAAAGAGCAAATAGAATATTACGGCAAGCGAGCGAAGGAACTCTCACGAAAGTTCGGCTTTGAGCTTAATCTCATTACCGACAAGAGGGAGATTGCGATGCCCGACATGAAAGACATCGACGCTGTAATGGAGTACGACAACCAGCTGAGGGCGTTGGGTTGGCAGAATAAGGGCAAGATATTCATAAACCTGCCCAATATGAGGAGCTACAGCGACCTTGAATCGACAGTGGTGCATGAGGCTGTCGCTCATGGAGGCCTGAGAAAGGTCTTTGGCTATCGTCTTTACGATTTTCTCGAAGAGGTATACAAAAGGGCCGACAAGAGCGTGCTTGACGGCATCTCGCGTACCCGCAACCAGTACATCGGCGCCGACGCCTACACGGTAATCGAAGAGTACCTTGCCAAGATTGTGGAGAAGAGCTACCCCAATGCCCGTGAACGCAGCATAATGGCGAGCTTCAAGGATTTTATAAAGAGTTCTCTCGTAAAGCTCAATATTTATACCGGCAAGAACCGCAAGATAAGCGAGCAGGAACTCGAAACGCTGATGAGGGCGCACTGCCGTTACGTGATGAAGAAGAAGGATGTCGCAAGGCACCGCAAGGATGTCTTCGGCGATTTTGAGATGGCACATAAGGACGAGGCCGGCTATTTCGACAAGAATGCGTACGGCGGCGAAATGCGTGAGCTCCTTAAGGACGACGGCTACATAAAGAACACTCCGGCGTATATTCTTCCCTACAAGGTGCTGCTCAAGTACCCCTATTTCTCAAAGGAGCAGCAGGAGAGAATAAGAAAAGAGTATGACATGACCGAAGCCGAGATTGAGAAGCAGCTCGACGGCTACTACTACCGTTTCATAGGCGAGAAGGGTGCCGAGAACATGCGTAGGGCGCGCCGCAACTCGCAGCCGAGCGTAGAGCGTTCCAAAGAACTTGAACGCAAGGGCTACAAGGCGGACTATATAAAGTTCTCCCAGGGCTGGGAGCGCGGCTCCGACGGCAAGTGGAGGTATGAGACAGGCGAGAGAGGCATGCTGATGAATGATTACATCGGCGAGCTGCTCGAAAAGAACAACCAAGAAGCTTATAAAAGTTACATGTACCTCAAGAAAAAGCCGCTCAGGTCCTGGGATGACGCCGACAGGGTCATGTGGAACAGGATTTATAACGAGGTCAAGCCATTGACGACGAATATGAGGCTTAACGATATACTTCAGGACTTCGACCTCTACGATGCCTATCCTGAGTTCGCCAATATCCCGGTGAGAATTGTCGTCGATTCGCCTTATATCACATACTTTAACGGCAGGACAGGCGAGGTGGTCGTGAACAAGAACTTCTTTATGTTGCCCGAAAAAGAAAAACACTTCTCGGGCACTATACAGAACATGATTCAGGAGTACGAAGGTTTCGGCAAGTCCGTTTCTCTCAGGCTCGCATCGGTCGAGAGAGAACTGGAGGAGAAATACAGAGATGCCCAGTCATACTTGAGGATGCTCTCGCAGAACGACCGTTCTGCTGATGATAGCGATATGAAGAAGCTGGTTAGAGCATTGTTCAAAGTGCAGTTCGGCCACAAGCCCGAACTATTCAAAGAACGCTTTCCTACATACGATGACTATCTCTTCTATAAGCTCACGGGCAAGAACAGGTCGTTCAGCGGCAATGTGGAGGCCGAGAACGTAAGGGCACGTTTCCCGATGACAAATTCCGGCCGCAGGCTGAGCATGGCGATGGATACCGAGGCTGTTCCTCGAAAAAAGCAGATAGTCTTCGAGAAGCTCGCCGACCTTGAGCCATATTTTACCGGCCCGCTCGATATCATAAACAAGAAATTGCGACGATACCACTCCGACAATCCGTTCGACAACCGTCTGCGTCTGAGCGATGATATCGATTACACGATACCCGAGAACATCGAAAGGCTATACAATACCTATAATGTGTACAACGACGAATACATCCACAACAAAGTGCCATACATTAAAAGCAAGGAGTATTTGGAAAAACGCAGTAAAATGGACGAAAAGCGTTACAATACCGATGATGATAAAAAGCAGCTCAACTGATTGACTCATGAAAACGAATAAATTTCTCGATAAGAGAGTGAAGGCGGCGGGCTCGCCCGTAGGGCCTGCGATAAGGACCTCTCCTGGGAAGGCTACGGACTTCCTCAACGAGTGCGCCGCCTGCTGGAACTCTCTCGATGAGGCTCGCCGCAAACTGCGGCGAAGCCTCATGTATAGCTACGGCGACCAGTGGGGCGACCTTGTCACCGACCCCGATACTCTCTCGCAGATTACCGAGGGCGAACTGATAAAGAAGAACGGCAAGGTGCCGCTCAAGAACAATATGATAGCCCCGATACTCAACAACATCGACGGCCAGCTGAGACAGAACCTGATGCGTCCTGTCTGTGTCGCCCGTGACCAGGGCGAGGCTAAGGTGGGCGAGATGATGTCGGTGGCGATAGAGTACGTCCACGATATAAACGAGCTTGAAGAACTCGACGCCGACTCAATGCGTATGCTACTTAACGGCGGCATGGTGGCGCAGAGGGTAGAGTACGGAATAAACCCCTCGAAGGACCGGCGTGACGTGTGGGTCTACAGCGTAAACCCCTCGAGGCTCTTTTTCAACGCCAACCTCGAGGACGTGCGTATGTGGGACGTGACATGCATAGGAGAAATCTTCGACTTGCCGCTCGACGAGGTCATAGCCCACTTCGCTACTACGCCGCAAAAGAAAGAGTTCATAGAGAACGCATACGGCGATGTCCGCAGTTTCATATCTATCAACAGGGCGGTGCAGGGTGACGAAACAGCCGGCCTCACCTTCTTCTCAGCCTCCCGCAGCTCGCTATGCCGTGTCATACTCGGCTGGAAGCTCGAGTCGCGCGATGCCTACTATTGGACCGACGAGATGCGGGGCACATGGGGCTACGAGCCATATACGCCCGAAAGCAAGCGGATGTTCGACGAGGAGAACGAGCGTCGCCGCATGGAGTCTCGCAACGCTGCCGAAGAAGAGCTGCTGCTCATCAAGTACAATTTTGCGACAGAGCGTTTCTGGTACTATCGCTACATGACACCCTATGGCGACGTGCTTCAGGAGGGACGCAGCCCATATTGGCATGGCGAACATAACTATGTGCTGCATCTCTATCCCCTTGTCCAGGGGCGGTTAGGCAACTTCGTGGAGCAGTTCATAGACCAGCAGCGGGCCATAAACCGTACAGCCACCCTCATAGACTTCATCCGAGGGACATCGTCAAAAGGAGTGCTTGTCGTCGATGACGACGCTTTCGAGAGCATGTCGCGTGAAGAGATTATCGACGAGTACGTACGTTACAACGGCGTGCTTTTCGTGAAGCTCAAGCCCGGGCAGAGCATCGACGGAGTAGTGCGTCAGTACAACAGCGGAGCGTCAGTGGCAGGCGACTTTGAGCTGCTCAACCTTCAGCTGCGCCTGATAAACGAAATATCGGGAGTCAATTCCGCCATGCAGGGGCAGGCCCCCAAGTCGGGCACTCCGGCATCGCTCTATGCCCAGCAGATACAGAACTCCTCGCTGAACATGAAAGGGCTCTTCGACAGCTTCAGGACATTCCGCCGCCGTCGTGACACAAAGCTGATGAAGACCATTCAGCAGTTCTACAACGAGCAGCGTTACATCGAAATGGCAGGCTTGCAGTACTCCGACGAGGCTAAATGGTACAACCCGCAGAAGGTGCAGAACAGCGAGATAGACATCACAATATCCGACGGCTACAACACACCTGCCTACCAGATGCTTGCCAATGACTTCCTCATGGACCTCTTCCGTAGCAACGCCCTCGATGTGAAGACCCTGCTCGAGAACACCTCGTTCCCCTTTGCCGGCAAGATACTCGAAGCCATAAAACGCAACGAAGAACAGGCTGCCAAAGGAGCCCCAATGGAGGGAATACCACCCGAGCTCCTCTCGGCGGTAGAGAACGGCGGCAAAGGCAGCGATAGCGCAATGCAGCAACCCGGCACTTCCGTTAAAGAGGAAATGGATAATGCAAAGATAAAACCATGACTCTATGGCAAACGTAAAAGTTAAGTTCCGGCCCTCGACTCACGAATGCAAGGAGGGCGTAGTTTATTATCAAATAATCAAGAGCCGTGTAATCCGTCAGCTAAAGACGGATTACAGGCTTTTTGCTTATGAGTGGAATGAGAATGGCGAAACCGTTGTTATAGGCGACAGCAACCGTGCGAATTACCTGCATTCTATCGAAGAAAGGATAAAATGGGATGTAAAGAGGCTGAAAGCAATTATAGAGCGACTCGGTAGCAAACGTATCCAATACACGGCGGATGATATTGTCATTGCGTTCAAGGAGAGTGCGAACAGGCAATCCCTCTTCAATTTCATGCAGAATGTAATAACACGCCTGCAGCAAATGGGCAAGCAACGCACATCGGAGACCTATCGCTGCACGCTTAAGAGTTTCATGCAGTTTAGAGAGAATAAAGATGTGTTATTGGAAGATATTGACTCCGATTTAATGCTGATGTATGAGGCATATTTGCAGGGCAGGGGACTGACCAAGAACAGTACCTCGTTCTATATGCGAATACTCCGAGCAGTCTATAATCGTGCAGTTGAAAAGGATTTGACCACCAATCGAAATCCGTTCAAGCACGTTTATACCGGTGTTGATAAGACTGTCAAGAGAGCAATTCCGTTAAAAGCTATCAAGCAGATTAAGAACCTCGACTTGTCATTGCAACCATCGTTGGACTTCGCAAGGGATATGTTTATGTTCTCATTTTACACTCGCGGAATGTCGTTCATTGATATGGCGTACCTCAAGAAGAAAGATCTTTCCAATGGCATACTATCATACCGCAGACGCAAGACCGGGCAACAACTCTTTATCCGTTGGGAGAGGTGTATGCAAGAGATTGTGGAGAAGTACGATACTGATTATTGCAGCCCATATTTGTTGCCCATTCTCAAATATCCATACGATAGAAGCCAATATAAGAATATGCTTTACCGTACCAATAAGACACTAAAAGAAATTGCAAAGATGGTTGGGCTATCCATTCCCTTAACACTATATGTTGCCCGTCATTCGTGGGCGAGCATTGCTAAAAGTAAGAACATTCCTATTTCGGTTATCAGTGAGGGAATGGGACACGATTCAGAGATGACTACACAAATCTATCTGGCATCATTGGATAATGCCGTAGTCGACAGAGCAAATGCGCAGATATTAAAGGATTTGTAAGAAGTGAAGATGTTTAGCAAAAAGATTGCTCTCTATGTAAGAGATACTTAATTTACTGCAAAATTACGCAAAATAAAGCAACTAACACCATTTTGGAGCCAATAAAAAGGCTGACAGCCATATAATTGTGTGTGATTGTTTAGCAAAAGCAGATAAACAAAATGAAATACCATCTAATAATCAGCAAGTTCCGTCTTCTATAGTATCTCTTACATAGAGAAAAAGAAGATAACTATGGCATATACCCCATACCAAACGAAATATTTTGCTTGGGAATTAAGTAAAAAACGTAATGCTTCAGATGAGGATAAATTTACAAGTGTTCTCTCTGAAGCAAAAGTTGATTTGAATCCACATCAAGTGGAGGCAGCGCTTTTCGCGTTCCGTTCTCCTTTGAGTATGGGAGCCATTCTTGCAGATGAGGTTGGCTTAGGAAAAACTATTGAAGCTGCATTAGTTATCAGTCAGCATTGGGCTGAAAGGAAACGCCATATCCTTATCATATCTCCTGCTACATTGAGAAAACAATGGAGCGTAGAACTTGAAGATAAATTTTACCTTCCTTCGATTATACTTGAAAAGAAGTTGTTTAATCAAATTCTTAATAATACATACAAGAATCCGTTTGACACAACGAACAACATTGTAATTTGCTCATACCCTTTTGCTCGAAAGAATATAGAACATATAAGCCGTGTCGATTGGGATTTGGTTGTAATTGACGAAGCTCACGCACTTCGCAATGTGTATCGCAACAATAACAAAACAGGATTAGCACTAAAACTCGGATTGCAACGATTTAAGAAATTACTTCTTACTGCTACACCTTTGCAGAATGACATCAAAGAACTGTATGGGCTAATATCCATAATTGACAATGGCTATTTCGGCAGTTTGGCAAGTTTCTCTTCTCAATACAATAAGGTTGCTTTAAGGAACGAAGATACTTATTTGGAGTTGAGAAGACGTATATTGCCAATTGTTCATCGTACATTGAGAAGCCAAGTACAAGCCTATGTTAAGTACACCAATCGTATTCCTTTGGTGCAAGAATATTTCCCAACAGCCGAGGAAATAGAACTCAGTACACGAATCAACAAATATTTAGAGCGAACGGATAGTTTTGGATTGCCCAATTCACAGCGTACGCTTATATCTCTTATTCTGTATAAATTGTTGGCATCATCAACATTAGCGATTGCCGGAACCTTGGAATCAATCATTCTACGTTTGGAGAATTTGATAACGAGCAATGGTTGCAATATCAATGAGGAATTAAGTAACAATTACGAGGAATACGACAATTATCAAGATGAATGGTTGGATGAAGAGGCTGAGGATGAAGAAGATACTATTGTGGAAAAGAAAGTTCTGACACCACAAGATATTGAAGAAATTAAACTTGAAATAAACGAATTAAAAGATATACACAAATTAGCTGTCGGCATATCTTCTAATAGTAAGGGAACTTGCCTACTCAATGCGCTACGCTTGGGCTTTGAACATATGGATGGCATGAATGCTCCTCGGAAAGCATTGATATTTACTGAAAGTCGCCGTACACAAGAGTACCTATATAACCTGTTGGAAGAAAACGGCTATTCAGGAAAGATTATTCTTTTCAACGGCTCAAATAATGATACAAAATCAAAGGAGATATATAACGACTGGCTCGAAAAGTACAAAAATACAAGTCGTATTACAGGATCGAAGACGGCAGACAAGCGACAGGCATTAGTAGAGTATTTCAAGGACAATGCCCAGATAATGATTGCAACCGAAGCTGCAGCCGAGGGTATAAACCTGCAATTCTGTTCACTGATTGTCAATTATGACCTACCGTGGAATCCACAACGTGTAGAACAGCGTATAGGTCGCTGTCATAGGTATGGGCAGAAATATGATGTGGTTGTTGTCAACTTCATTAATAAATCCAATCGAGCCGACCAACGAGTATATGAACTATTGGATCAGAAATTCAATCTGTTCAAGGGTGTATTCGGAGCAAGCGATGAGGTACTTGGTTCTATTGATAATGGCGTCGATTTTGAAAAACGCATTTTGGCGATATATCAACAGTGTCGCACCACTGAGGATATTGATCGTGCTTTTGACAACTTGCAGGAGGAACTTCGTGATGATATTGAGGACAGTATGCAACAAACAAAGGTTTCTCTTTTTGAGAACTTTGATGAAGAGGTCATCGAGAAACTGAAGATTCGAGAAACGAAGGATAATACTTTGCTGAACAAACATAATTTGCTCTTATGGGAACTTACTTGTGGCATGCTTAATAGTGATATCAGTGTCAATTCAAATGCTAAATACGAATTTACACTATACAACTCACCTGTAAATGGAATACATACCGGTACTTATAGCTTTGACAAAGACACATCGGCTGGATATAACTATCGTATATCCCATCCTCTTGCACAATGGGTTGTGAATAAAGCTAAACAAAATGAAACGCCTAGTGCTATTGTAGAATTTGACTACAACGGTAAGGGTGGTATCATATCTATTCTCAGGCAAAATATTGGAAATAGTGGCTATTTGACTTTCAGAATAGTAAGATACGATTCTTTGAATGAGGCTGAAGAACATATATTGTTAGCCGCTACCGATAAGTATGGTAATAAAATGGAGCGTGACTTTGCTATACGCCTCCTGTCTCTCCCTGCAAAGGTAGTATCATATCAAGATACAATAATCGCAGATGAACTCGGTGAAATAATAGAAACAGAGCAGGATAATCTTTTAGAGAATTTAGAACTGCGTAATTCTGACCTTATTACTACAGAAATAACGAAAGTAGAAAATTGGGCAGAAGATAATCGAAAGGCTTTGCAACAGAAACTCACAGAATTAGATAAGGCTATTGATGAGAAAAATAATGAGTTTGTGTGTGAACGAAATATCCGCAAGAAACTTGCTATTCAGAAAGAGAAAGATGCCCTTAATGACAAGCGTGATGCCGCTTGGCGTGAGTTTGACCAAAAGCGAGAAGAACTGAAGAAAGATAAGAATAAGATTATTTCCCATTTATATGAACTTGCTGATGGAAAAATGGAGATAGTCGATGAATATACAATCAAGTGGATAATTAAATAACCCGATAATATGGACAACAAGAATCTATTTATAGAATTAGAAAACCTTCTTCGCATGGAAAGCACCTATTGCACTGAAGATGCTGTGCTTCTAAAAAATGCAATTGTAGAGGCTGCTCTCGCACTCCATCCCAAGTTAATTGCAAAATTGCTTTCACACGATGGATTAAAACGCAATTTCTTTACGGAGGTTGAAGGTGTTTTGGTATTTGATAAGGTCAAGTTTCAAAAGTTTGTAATGAACAAACGGTTCTTGCCCGATAGCTATACTTCATTCAAAAATAAAGTCGGATTGACCAACGAAGATGGCGATTTCCTTTCAGAGAGTCGAGAGGTTGTTCTTTCGTGGCCATACAAAGATTGTGTGCTCGAAGGTGGACAAACAAAAGAGGATGCAAAGCGAAACGAGGTGTTTTGGAACGAGATTCTTGCTCCAGATGAAATCAATCGCTTGACGGAGCCGAAGGTGCTAACCAATTTCAAACGCTATGATGTAGATGGAGAACACGGAGTTGATAGTATATCTATGGATGACAATCTCATCATAAAAGGTAATAACCTGCTTGCATTACACTCTCTAAAAAGGAAGTATGCGGGTAAGGTTAAGTTGATTTATATTGACCCTCCATATAATACAGGCAATGATAGTTT
>JAFTRV010000060.1 GCA_017462065.1 Bacteroidaceae bacterium | reverse complement strand
GGCTGCCGTGACTAATTTTTAGATAAAATGCTCACGCTCGGCAAAGTAAATGAATTTCCTTTGCGCTCACTTAATCGCATTTTTCCGTGTGACGGGCGTTTTTTGATTACTTTTTCACGAGAGAAAAAGTAATGAGAGAAAGAACTGCTTATTGTAACAACCGGCAGCTTAAGGTTGAGGACTGCGGTAGAATATAATGGCGAGCGACAGCGAGGAACAAAGCTGATATTAAGAATAAGAACAGTGAGCAAGCAGACGTTGTTAAGCTATATACTTGTTAAAGATATTTATTGCAGTACTGAATCAAAATTTATTTATACCCACATTCTTTTGCTACTGAGCTTGATTATCCTTATTCAACACAAAAGAGGGCGACCCGAAAGAAAAACGGGTCGCCCTCTTTGTGCAAAACAGCCAGCCTATAAGCCGGGTTCTGTACCCTGTTAAGGGCGTCTGTCATTCATCTATGCGTTATGTCGCCATAACGCTAAAGCGTTCTACCCTCCAGCTCGGGCGAGCGACCCTCAAACGCCGGTTTACATGAACTTGCAGCCTCCAAGACACACGGCCCGTACATCGCTGCACGGCCGGTGGGCTCTTACCCCACCTTCTCACCCTTACCTGCATGCAGGCGGTTATTTTCTTCTGCGTTACTCTGCTTTCGCAAGCAGCTTTCTGTTAGGAAGTGGAGCGCTCTGCGCTGCCCGGACTTTCCTCCTTTGCCTTGCGGCAACGGCGACAGACCGGCTGGCTGTTGAATATGCTCGTATGCCGCCGTCGCAAGCAATGCGGCGCTTTGCTGTTCGCGGCATATAACCGGTGCATTATTTCGTGTGCAAATTTAATCTATTTTTTTCGATTATTATCTTTTCTTTTCTTACTTTTGCGTAACATGACATTTATAACCTTTAAATATTACTCCAATGAACACAATTGTTTCTCAGTTCAACATTCAAGGCAATGTTGTTGAAGTAGCCCCGCTGGGCAATGGTCTAATCAACACTACTTATCGTGTGAAGACCGAGGGCGATGCCCCCGATTATGTTCTCCAGCATGTGAACAACGCTATCTTCCCCGATGTGGATATGCTTATGAACAACATTGTCGCTGTTACTGAGCATATACATGGCAAGCTTGTCGCTGCAGGCACTGACGATATCGCCCGCAAGGTGCTTAAGTTCGTCCCCGCAAAGGACGGCAAATACTACCATTTCGACGGAGAAAAGTATTGGCGTGTAATGGAGTTTATTCCTGACACGGAGTCTATGAGCGCTGTTACTCCTGAGACATCGTATATCGTGGGAGAGACATTCGGCAACTTTCAGGCAATGTTGGCCGATATCCCTGCAGAACTTGGCGAGACTATCAAAGATTTCCACAATATGGAGTTCCGTCTGCAACAGTTGCGCGAGGCTGTCGCAGAGAACAAGGCTGGCCGTCTTGCCGAGGTGCAGTGGCTTGTGGATGAGCTTGAGAAACGTGCCGAAGAGATGTGCAAGGGCGAGCGTATGCACCGTGAGGGCGTGCTGCCTAAGCGTATCTGCCACTGCGATACAAAGGTCGATAATATTCTTTTCGACAAGGAGGGCAACGTGCTTTGCGTAATCGACCTTGACACCGTTATGCCAAACTTCATCTTCTCGGATTTCGGCGACTATCTGCGTTCAGCGGCCAACACCGGCAAGGAGGACGACAAAGACCTTGACAACGTGAACTTCAACATGGAAATTTTCAAGTCGTTCGCTAAGGGCTATCTGAAGTCCGCCGCGTCATTCATCACCCCTGTCGAGGTCGAGAACTTGCCTTATGCGGCAGCTCTCTTCCCCTACATGCAGACAGTACGTTTCTTGGCCGACTACATCAACGGCGATACATATTACAAGATACAGTATCCCGAGCATAACCTCGTACGTTCTAAGGCTCAGTTCAAACTGTTGCAGAGCGTAGAAGCGCATCAGGCCGAGATGCAGGCATTCATCGCAGAAGTGATGAAGTAATCCATCCTCTAAACAGCAATGGGCTGACCGATTGTCTATATTACATCAGGTCAGCCCATTTTGTATACAGATCTTTGAAACGCATCTTTTTAATGGCAAAAGAGCCCTTGCTCATTAATAGAAAAGAAAAACGACACCTTATATCTTAAAAATGTCATAAAATAATTTGTTCAAAAAAAATTGGCTCAGCCTTGCGGCTGAGCCAACATATCATCCATCAATACTTTTCCCACCATTTTCTGTTGTGATGGAACAGAACTTTACCATTCTGACGTTTTGATTTTTTCAGGAAAGGTATGCGGTATCCGATACCGAACTCAACATACTCGCAAATCTGCAGGTGCATCTTTGCCGATGCCTGAACATAGATATTGTCCCAAATACGATACTTCGCTCCGAAACGGAAATAGTTCCAACCGTCATCGACGCCGACATCCTTGCACTTATAAAAAAGAGGACGCTTGTCACCGTACTTCTTGTATTCCTCGCTATGGTAATAAGAGTTATAGTAGTTACGTGAAGGGTTGAACACATACACTCCCCAATCGAGAATCGCCGTCACATCGCCGAAAGTAAATTCGTTGTTTATGCCGATACCTACACGCAGTTTGTCGGTAAATGTATACGTGAGGTCTTCACGATAAAAGCCGTTCTTCGAATTTGTACTTACACAGTCGTTGAAGAAGACATCGACACCCGCACCTACGCCATACCAGTTGCATACATTATAAATGGCTCCGGTGTGAAGCGAGGCGATAAAGAACTTGTGTTTGTCCTCACGGTCAAGATGCATTGCGCCTGCAGCGCCTGTAACATTCAGGCTCCAACGGTACGGCAGATTCGGGAACACCATAGGCTCCTTCTCCTCTTCGGGGTTAATGGTCGCAATCATGCCGACAGCGCCATAGAATACGTTCGCTCCGCGGTTAGGCACTCTTATCTTTCCGTTTGACATGTGGAAGAAACCGAATTCGGTGTTAATCGCGAAATTGCGTGTAATCGGGAAGTCCATATCCAAGCCCGCGCTCAAATACACGTTCAGATAAGTACTGAACGTTGTATTATTTACCGGCGAGTTGAAATCAGTCTCGTTAATCTCGTGCGAATAATAATGACGGCTCACTACTCCCATACCGGCGGCAAGCTTGAACTTGAGTTCAAAGTGCTTTGCACGAGCTGCATGCAACAAGATATAAGGATATGCCGAAATAGCATGTCCCATAGGTTTGTCGGCTCCCCAGTTGATATACGAAAGGCCAAAACCTACAGTGGGATCGTTATGGTACTGCTGCCAGTAACGCTGACGTGACGAAGGAAACTCCAAACCCAGATTAATACCTGTCGGCGCGCTGGGGTTAATGTTTATAAGATTCCTGTTCATGTCAATGTAGAAACCCATAAAGGGCTGAGCCTTAATGGCAAACCTGTCGTTACCGGTTTCTTTCATTCTATTGCCCTGAGCAAAGGCAACATTCGTAAATAATGCTGCAAAAAGCAGCAAGATAGATAGTCGTTTCACAATGTTCGTTTTATATAGTTTAATCCAAAATCTTAAAAAGAAAACGGTCATCACTAGTGTCCACTAAAAAAGTGGACGATTAAAAATTAAACAAACTTGGTTCACTAGAACCGAATCGTTCATTGACATTGTTGATATTTGATTTGTCGAAGAGGTCTCTCAAATGAGTTTTATCTGTAAGTGAGATTCC
>JAFTRV010000059.1 GCA_017462065.1 Bacteroidaceae bacterium | reverse complement strand
TGCCGGGGCTTTTTGGTACTTTTGTGCAACAAAAGTACATGATAGAACGACAACAACGAGAATAAAAGATAACTGGCTAAGGGTAAGTTGCAATAAGAATGAAACATTCTATACCCCCCCCAGACTTTGCTGGTGAGCCGGCTTCAAAACCGCAACCGACGCTGCTAACGAGAGCAAAGAGTGCTTGCTTTCTTTGCCGAGTAGCGAGGAGGAAAAGCCACAAAGGGTTAATTTACTAAGCGTAAATGAGGATTTTGAAGGCAAGCGTAACGCAGCAATACACTTTTTAGTCATCTTCTTTTTTCTATCTCTCTATCGCCGGCATACTATTTTTCCACCTCTCGGCGTATGAGTCGAGAATATCCCTTACATGCTTTCCGATAATGGCGTAGTCCTTCTCCTTCAGGTTGGCGAGCGATACACGTATGCTCCATTCAGGGCCATCGAAGCCGCCGCCGTTAAGCACTACGAGCGACGTCTCCGTCGCAAGGCGGAACACGACGTCGAGCGGGTTGTAGTTAAGTTGCAGCCAGTCGGCGAACTCCTTCCCGTAAAACCTCTTTGCCCATACGAGCATGTCAATCTCGGAATAGTATCCTACACGCAAAGGGTCGGGCAGCAGAGTAAAGCCCATGTTGGTCCATAATGTCTCGAGCCTGCGTCGAATTATTTCTTTCATCTTTGTCTTGAACTTGTCGCCCTCACGCTTGTCGATGATAGAGTAGAGGGCGAACAGCGTCATCTGCATCTGCTGCGGCAACGACAGGCCAGCAGTATGGTTAAGCGCTACCTGACGGCTGTCGGCAACCATTCTGTCAATGAAACGCATGCCTTCAATGTCGCCGCTTATGCTGCCGTAGCGTTGTCGTAGTTCGCCTTTGCGCTTGCGTGGCAGCCTTTTCAGCATCTCGTCGAAAATATTATCCCTGTGCAGGGCTATGACGGCAGTACGCCAGCCTGTAGCGCCGAAATATTTCGAGAACGAATAGACGCATATCGTGTTGCGTGGCAGGCGTGCCATGAGCGACTGGAAACCGTTGGCGTATGTGGCGTAAACATCATCGGTCACAATCATCAGATTCGGGTTCCAGCGTGTAACGATGTCTACTATCAGGTCCACCGTCTCCGGTGCAAGTGTGTAGCTCGGCGGGTTGCTCGGGTTTACAATGAACAGAGCCTTGTATGACGGGTCACGGAGCTTGCTCACATCCTTGTCGCTGTATTGCCACAGATGCAGGTCGTCGTAAGTGGTTACGCCGGCAGGAATTTCAGTCACCTTAAGGTCGTATCGATAAAGCTTCGGTATCTCAATGTACGGCGTGAACACCGGAGTCATCAAAGCGACCTGGTCGCCTCTGTTAAGAAGCCTGTTCTGCTGCAGGGAGTCGAAAATATAACACATCGCAGCCGTCCCGCCCTCAGTGGCGAAAAGGTCCATTTCGCCCTGCGGAGGCCTTCCGTCACACAGCTCCTGAGCAATGTAGTCGCATACCGCACATTCGGTATATTCAAGAATCCTGTCAGGAACGGGGTATTGGTTGCCCATAATGCTCTCGGCCCATTCGTGAACGAGCTTGTCGGCATCGGCATCATGCTCCTCAATCATATATCTGTAACATTTCTCAAGAAAAGCCGTTCCCGGCTCTTTGCCGTTCCTTTTCAGGAACGCCTCGAACCTTTCGGCGATGCCCTCTTTCTGAGGAATTCCCGCAAGCCCCTCTTCGCATTGCCAGTCACGGCGTGCCTCTTCAAGGCCGAACTTGCCCAGAACAAAGAACGCCTCCCTCGGTACAGTCGCAATCCAGTTAGGGTTGCCTCGTCCGGCGTTGAGCATAGCCCGTGTAGACTTTCTTATACTCTCATCGGCAAGTGCGATAAGACGGTTCTTAAGCTCAAAAGGACTGATTTTCTCCATCTCGCTCTCAAAAGACTTGACCTCACTGCGGTCCATCAAATATTTGCTCATATTTATATGTTTATAAAATCAACTTCTTCTATCTTTCAAAGCCTCGTTTAATCTTTAATCGCTAATCGTTACACGTTAATCGTTAATCGTTAATCGTTAATCTGTTGACGGCATTCGCTACCGCAACCCAAGCGGCATCACTTTTAGCGATGCTACGCTTGACAAGATGCTGCTCATGCCGTCGAAGCTTCGCTTTAATCGTTAAACGTTACACGTTAATCGTTAAACGTTATAATCGTTACACGTTAATCGTTCATCGCACCCCACGTGGCAACATCTTCGCCGTTGCTTCACGTGACTATTTGCTACGCACGTTATCGAAGCTGCCGCTTTCAACTATCCGACCATAAGCGTCAGCAATACTCCCCACAGAATAAGCAGGGTGTTGCCCACGGCGTACGTGACGGTGTATCCCAAAGCAGGCGTCTCGCTTCCGAGCGTCTCCTGCAACGCTCCAATGGCTGCGGTAGTGGTCCTTGCACCCGCGCAACATCCAAGAGCTATCGCAGGGTGAAACTTGAACAGCTTCGCTGCAACGAATATGCCGAATATCAATGGCAGCGACGTCGCTGCTATTCCTGCCAAGAATATCGACAACCCCGCCTCCTTGAAGCCCTCGATAAACCCGGGCCCTGCCGAGATGCCTATAATAGCTATGAAAATGTTAAGGCCTAAATTGTTGAATACCCACAGAGCCGCTTCGGGTACGGCTCCGAATGTGGGGTGGTGCGAACGCCACCAGCCGAAGAGAAGCCCTGCGATAAGCGCTCCGCCGCTGCTGCTCAGGCTTATTGGGACGCCTTTGACATGCAGCGTGAGCAAGCCTGCCAACGCACCTATAAGAATACCTATCGAAACAAATACAATGTCGCTTTCGTTAGTCGCAGGGTCGGGGTACCCCGCCTCCTTAGCGGCGTTCATGACGTCGATTTTCTTTCCTACAAGCTCAATCACGTCGCCGTTGTTCAGCATCGTTCCCGGGAATACGGGAATCTCAATTCCCATGCGTCTTATTCTCTGAATGCTTACGCCATGCATGAACCGACGTGAACGCAGTTCGGCGACGCTTTTCCCGTTGAACGACTCCCGCTTGCCTCTTTTCCCTGTAATCGTGCATTTAATTACCATTACAGGAAAACTGAGCAGTTCTTTGTCGTCCACCTCTTCTCCAATCCACCTCTCTTCGCCGATAGTGTATTCATATCGTCCGCTCAGCACAACCTCGTCGCCGATGTTAAGCCTTTTGCCCGGGCTCACGTCGTCGATAATCCTTTTGCCTTTGCGTATTCTTTCCACGAAAAGCCTCTTTCCCTGTTCTTTGAAATATTCTTCAAGGTCGGCGACCTTACGCCCTCCGTCGAACCATACGTTCTCTATCCTGTAGCTGCGGAACTCCACCTCACGCTTAGCGTCCATGAAACCGGGCTTGTCACTCTCGTCTCTGCCCATTCTGCTCTCCAGTTCCTTGCATGCGGCCTTTACCTTCTCGAAACCTCCGAGCATCTTAGGCCCTAACCTTGATAGTATCCATGCCGACCCTGCCGTGCCGAATATGTACGTCACAGCGTATGCAACAGGGATAATGTCGAGCATCTTCTGTTTCTCGGCGTCGCTTATTGAGAGGCCGCGTATCGTATCATCCGCTACGCCTATCACTGCGCTTATCGTCTGAGAGCCCGAGAGTAGGCCTGCCGCCTCGCCGGCGTTGTATCCCATGACAAGAGCGATGCACCATGTGCTTAAAAGAATGAAAACGCACATGACGACCGCAAAGAATACTTGCGGAAGCCCCTCCTTTCTCAGTCCTGCGAAGAACTGAGGGCCCACCTTGTAGCCAATGGCAAAAAGAAAGAGCAGGAACGCTGTCTGTTTCAATGCGCCTGTCATGGGGATGTTCAGCTGGCCTACAATGACCCCGACAAGCAGCACGCTTGTCACTATGCCTAAGCTGAAACCTTTAATATGAACTCTTCCGAAAAGAAATCCGAGCCCCAACGTAAGATATATCGCAAGCTCGGGGTGCGAACGCAAAATCTCTGTTATCCACTGCATAACCCTTTTTTAGTTGATAACATAGAAACATCGGCTTTTGTTTCTGCCAGCCAAAGTAGTTATCATGCTCGAGCGAAAGCTGTTTCGCCGCATGCAGTGCATCTCTTTTCGTTAAACGTTAATCTTTAAACGTTACTCGTTACTCGTTAATCTTTAATCGTTAAACGTTAAACGTTACACGTTAATCGTTAATCTATTGAACGGCACTCGTTATCAACTTCCTACCAAGTCTCTCAGCATAAGAATCTCTTTCTCGCTTACGCCTCGTGCCATGAGCGTCTCCTTGTCGTGCATTATCTGTTCCGTGAGGTCCGCCGTGCCGTTGCACAGCGCTTTTGCCTTATTGTATAGCTCAATGGCCACAGCCTTGTTGCTGCATACCCATTCTACATGTCCGGCGTTCATGTAGTCTTCGTAGCCCGCCTTAGGCATCTCGGTCAGTCTGTTGTAGTAATCCCTTGCCTGGCTGTCGTTGCCCGTGATGAACGAGTACCATGCAATCGCTCGCAGCGCTCTGCGTGAGCTTGGTTTAAGGAACTCAACTTTGTAGAACCGCGCGAACGCCTCTTCGTATCTCTTTGTCGCAGCAAAGCTCTCTCCTGTCTGGAGCAGCAGCGACAGATTTTCGGGCGCAAGCTCCTCGGCCATCTGGTAGTAGCTGAGCGCCTTCTCCAGTTCGCCCTGCATGCGATAGCACTGCGCAATGTGCCTGAGCGTCCACAAGGTGTCGGGCTTGATTATGTCGGCCTTTGTGTAATAGTCTATTGCGGCGTCAAGGCTACGCTCCTTCTGCATGCAGAAGCCCATCTCTTGGTAGAACTGCGCATCGCCCTCGCCGCTCTTCTCGAACAGCAGGCCAGCTTTGTACGCCTCGTTGTAGTAACCTTTCTCGACAAGGTAACGGAATATCCGCAGCATGGTATTGCTGCTGTTTATGAGAGCCGACATCGATTGGCTCTCAATCATGTTCAACGGTGTTGCGAACGGGTCGCCGAACTCGTGACGGAAGTTCGACAGCTTGAAGAAACGGTAGATGTCCTGTATGTATTGGTTGCTTATCGTCTCGGCACGTCTTCCCTCTACAGCCGCTCTGTTGTCGATGTTCTCGTCGGCATGCATGTCGGCTTCGTCGGGAATCTGTCCCAGCAACGCCTCACGCTGCTCCCGAGGAATCTGTTTGAAAGTGAAGCAGAACGAATACTTGTCGCTGTTGCAGAATACGGGCGACGAGCAAATGCTGCCTATGAGCGTCTTTCCGCTCTCTGCATTTGCGGGCAGTATTTCCGATATGGCAGGTACGTTGGCGTCGAACGGACGGAACCAGTTTGTTATCTCGCCGAAGAATGGGAAATTCTTCAGTTGCGAGAATGTGCTCATATATACGTCGGCGCCCTCCATCTGCCATTTCGCCATCTCCTCAATCTTCCCTTTTATCTCGTCTTTCTCTATCCACGCTCCCCATTCAGGGTTCTTGTCCTCGTCCTGCTCAATCTCGCTCAGTATCTCTATGCTGAACTTGCTGCCGCTCAGTTTTGGGTTTTTCATCATGGCGGGGATAATCTCCTCGCGCATCTTGCGGTCAATCTTCTGCGTCTCTCTGCAACGCAGCAACTGAATCTGTATCGTCTCGATGCGGCTCATGAACAGAGCGTCTTCCTGCAATGTCTCAAGGGCGGCGGTTATCTCTCTGTAATATCTTATGCGTCCGTCGTTCTTCAGCAGAACAAGCACAAGCCCCGTCGCCGCTCGCATGGCGACAGCCGTGTCGCTGTTTGTCGCGAGCCTGCATAGGGTAGTGGCCTTCAATGGCTCAAAGCATTTCATGGCGCTCATTGTTATTGCGCCGGCAATGGCTGCACGGTCATTAGCCATGCACTCCTCGTCGGCGGCAAGCTCGGCAATCCTCTCTGCTGTGCTTTTTGTCCAGGCCTTGCTCGTCCATACAGCTTCCCACAGCTGAGCGAGCCTCCTTTCGTGTTCATGCCACAGCTCCTGTGAAACCTTTCTGCATTCATCGGCCGGGAGCATGCTTGCAAGCCTTATGTTCTCGGCATTCTCTTTGTACGCTGCGATAATCTCTTCGAACGTCTCAAGGTTTTTGTATCTGCGGCTCTTCTGGCTGTATACCTTAGTCGAGTGCTCGCTCTCCCTTGTGACCGAAATAAGCTCATTCAGCGTGTAGCAACGTCCGACAAGCTCATCGTACAACCGCTCTCTGTCAGGGTCCTGCATGCCCATACGAAGATACTCCAGCATATACTTGTATGCTGTCTGCAATTCGTTGTAGCGTGTTCTCAGGTCCCAGTCCTGCAGGCTCTCGATGTCAGTTCCCAGTGTCTCTATGGCCTGTCTGAGCCTGTTGTCGCCGAGCAGCCTCTCGACCTTCTCCTTTATCTCTTTTATCTGCTTGTCATCCATGCTTGGGTTTTATAAAATGGGGATGACTAAAAAGTAAATTTCTGTGTTACGTTTGCCTTCAAAATCCTCATTTACGCTCAGTAAACTGCGGTTTTGAAGCCTGCACAAGCCTTGAACTTTGCTTTTTATTCACCCCCGACGACAAGAGGGTGACTTTTGGGTCACCCTCATTAGTTCTTATTGAATCGTGGCATTATTCGCCTTTGATAGCTGCTACGCCAGGGAGTACCTTGCCCTCGATAGCCTCAAGAAGAGCGCCGCCGCCGGTTGAGATGTATGAAACCTGGTCAGCCATGCCGAACTTGTTGATGCATGCTACGGAGTCGCCGCCGCCGATGAGCGAGAATGCGCCGTTAGCTGTAGCCTTGCCGATAGCCTCGGCGATAGCGCGTGAGCCTGCTGTGAAGTTGTCGAACTCGAATACGCCTGCAGGGCCGTTCCAAAGGATAGTCTTAGCGTCTACGATAGCGGCTGCGAAATCCTGCTGAGCCTGTGGGCCTGCATCCAAGCCTTCCCAACCCTCAGGGATAGCGCCTGCTGCGCACACCTGTGTGTTAGCGTCGTTAGAGAAGTCGTCAGCTGCAACGCAGTCCTTAGCGAGAACAAGATTTACGCCCTTAGCCTTAGCCTGCTCCATGATGCTGATAGCGAGGTCAAGCTTGTCGTCCTCAACGATAGAACGGCCAATCTGTCCGCCCTGAGCCTTTGCGAATGTATACGTCATACCGCCGCAGAGGATGAGGTTATCGACCTTGTCCATGAGGTTCTCGATGATACCAATCTTTGTAGATACCTTTGAACCGCCCATGATAGCAGTGAAAGGACGCTTGATGTCTTTGAGGATGTTGTCTACAGCCTGTACCTCTTTCTCCATAAGGTAGCCGAGCATCTTGTTGTCAGCGTCGAAGTAGTCAGCGATAACAGCTGTAGACGCGTGACGACGGTGAGCTGTACCGAATGCGTCGTTGATGTAGCAGTCGGCATAAGAAGCGAGAGTCTTAGAGAACTCCTTCTGTGACTCCTTCATAGCCTTCTTTGCGTCGTTGTATGCAGGGTCTTCCTTGTCAATGCCAACAGGCTTGCCCTCCTCTTCGGGGTAGAAACGGAGGTTCTCGAGCATAAGAACTTCGCCAGCCTTCAACGCGGCGGCAGCCTCGGCAGCCTTTGCGCAGTCGGGAGCGAACTGAACAGCAACGCCCAATTTCTCAGAAACAGCGTCTACAATCTGGCTCAAAGAGTACTTTGCGTTTACCTTGCCCTTTGGCTTGCCCATGTGTGACATGATGATGAGAGCGCCGCCGTCGGCCAAAACCTTCTTCAATGTGGGAAGCGCGCCACGGATACGTGTATCATCGGTTATTTTGCCCTCTTCGTTCAAGGGCACGTTGAAATCCACGCGAACAATTGCCTTTTTGCCGGCAAACTTGAAATTGTCAATTGTCATAGCTTAATTGATTTTATGTTAGTAATTGATGAATATTCTGTTTTTGCGCATCTCTTTCGGCATGCCGCAGAGAACTGCACATCTGCAAATATAATATTTTTAATTTACAAACAATTTTAAATTTATTAAAAATACATCTTTAAATAAAACAGCCTCCGTTTGAGCCTCCGTTTTATGGCATTTTAAACCCTTTCCGTTTATAATATTCCTTGCAAACGTCCCTCAGCCCGCATTTGTCGCATTCGGGGGTGCGTGCCTTGCAAACATACCTTCCATGCAATATCAGCCAATGGTGCGCCTTTGGAACAATATCGCCAGGGAGGTGCTTCATCAGCTCCATTTCCACGCTGTAGGGTGTGGTGCATCGCTTAGGTACGAGTCCTATCCTGTGGCTCACGCGGAATACATGCGTGTCTACAGCCATGGCGCTCTTTCCCCATACGACCGATTGCATCACGTTGGCGGTCTTGCGTCCCACGCCGGGCAGCGTCGTGAGCTCCTCAAGCGTTTCGGGCACCTCTCCGCCGAAGTCGCTGCACAGCTTCTGCGCCATGCCCACAAGGTGCTTGGCCTTGTTGTTCGGGTACGAAACGCTCTTTATGTAGTTGTATATCTCGTCGGGGTGCGCTTGGGCCATCTCGTGAGCGTCGGGGTAACGGGCAATGAGGTCCGGGGTTACCATGTTCACACGCTTGTCGGTGCATTGTGCCGAAAGAATGACGGCTACAAGCAAATCGAACGGAGTGGTGTAGTTCAACTCTGTTTCGGCAACGGGCATTGCCTCTTCAAAGTATTCTATCGTCTTTTTATACAGCTCGGCTTTTTTCATAAATTCAATATCCCGGGTTTTGAGTCAGGTTACGGTTGTAAATCAGTTCTTCTTTTGGAATAGGCATCAGCAGCTCATGTTCCTCGCAACCGCAAATCCCTTGTGCTTTGCCAATGCGTTTGAGCATAGCCCAGTATCCGTATGCAGGCGTGTCTCTCATTTCCCATTGTGATAGCGTCTCTTCGGCATTCTCAGCCTCATATCTCATTAATTCGATATATTCAGGGGTGTAGAGTGCTATTTCATCTCCTAAAATGGCGTGATAGCTCTCAAAGGAACCTCCTGTCATTGATAAATAGAACGATGGCGTGCAGTTTCTGAAATATGACAATGCGGTTTCGTATTCTCCTTTGGCTAAATGTATCTCGCCTTTTATTGCCCGAAGCGTCTCTTCGTCTATTCTATAATTGTTCGAAGAATATTCTGTCTCGAATGTACCAATTTCATCAATCTCTCCTAAAATCCTGTCAAATATTTCCTCTTTGGAAAGTATCGGTGAATTTACTGCATTTTCAATGTCGGTTGCAGTCATGTATGGTGTCTTTCCCCATAAATGTGCAGTATTGTAATATAAAAGGCATCGCAGGGCTCTGGCTTCTTTTATAAGATTAACGAACTCTTCGTTGGCATTCTCTATTATTGCATTGCAAGTGCCTATTGCATCGTAGACGCTTCTCCAACACTCCATTACTTCCGGCGTTGTCGCAGTTATCGTTGCTTCATGATTCGTTAAGTTCCTTCCTGTGATTCTTATATTCTCAATATTGAGTTGTGAAATTTCAAATGAAACGGTTTTTATATACGCACTCGCTAAAAAAGCCCGTACTTCACTTTCGCTGTACCAAAAATCATCCTGTACGACATTGTCTGGTGGCAGTATTGTCGTTGGGTCGTCATCTTCTTCGCCGTCGGGGTTTGTCGTTGAGCTGTCATCTTTGCCATTCTCGTCGAAATTGATTTCAATGTCGGCTTTGAGCTTGTCAATTATCTCCTCGTTGCCGTCATATCCGGTGAACATTGAAACCTCATTGTCGTTCGTTATTGAAAACGATGCTCCTGTGATTGCCATTCTTCCGCTTAGGGTATAATCTTTTCCTGCCTTAATTGCAATATTGTTATTCGATACGGTGTATTGCAAAAGCGATCTCTTCTTTTCCCACTTTTGGCCGTCGTATATATAAAAGGTCGCCTCGCCTGTACCATTTTCGTCTATTCTTAATGATACGGCTCTGTCATTATAGGTGGTATACCAGTGCCCTATAAGAGGATTAGTGCCTTTCCCGTCAGAATTGTCGCAGGCAACAATGAATATTAGAGCTCCGATGAGCGCAAATAATGTTGCTATCTGTTTTTTCATGTTGCTTTTTTATTAAAAATGGCTGCTTGCATGCACAAGCAGCCATAAATATCATATATTAAATTCTCTTATCTCGCAATTACCGAACAGGGTCACGTCTCTGTGGGTCACTCCCTTTATCTCGGCTTCCATTATTCGGCAGAAGAAACCGTGGCTGAATGCGAGTATCTTCTTGCCGGGGTACTCTTTGCGTACCTTGTCAAGGAATCTGTGGGCACGCTCTTTCATTGAGTCCTCGGTCTCGACAGTCTCGTTCAGCACTGCTCCCTTGATTGGCGTTCCTGCAAGGTTGCCGAGGTCACGCTCACGCAGCAAGGGCTCTTTTATGAATGTGCATTCAATGCCTTCGAGAGCTATCTCCGCCGTGTCGAGACAGCGTTTGAGGTCGCTGCAAAGCACGACGTCGAATTCAAGCTCCGCTATGCGTGGGCGCAGCGAGCGTGCCTGTTCAATGCCAAGCTCCGAAAGGTGCCCGGGCGTCTGCCCCTGGAACAACCCTTTTGAATTCTCTATCGTCTCGCCGTGGCGAGTCATGTATATGGTCGTAGCCATTGCTTAGTTCGCGCTCTCGAAGAGTTTCAGGAAGCGAACGTCGTTCTCGCTGAACAGGCGAAGGTCCTTCACCTGGTACTTGAGGTTGGTTATACGTTCGATACCCATGCCGAATGCGTAGCCCGAATACTCCTTGCTGTCGATTCCGCAAAGCTCAAGCACGTTGGGGTCTACCATTCCGCAGCCCAAAATCTCAACCCAGCCTGTGTTCTTGCAGAAGGGACATCCCTTGCCGCCGCAGATGTTGCAGCTTATATCCATTTCGGCGCTCGGCTCCGTGAACGGGAAGTACGACGGGCGCAAGCGTATCTTCGTCTCCTTGCCGAACATCTCCTGAGCGAACAGCAACAGCACCTGCTTCAGGTCTGTGAACGATACGTTCTTGTCGATATAAAGTCCTTCGAGCTGGTGGAAGAAGCAGTGCGCTCGATAGCTTATCGCCTCGTTGCGGTAAACACGGCCCGGAGCTATGATGCGGATAGGGGGCCGGCTTGTCTCCATGACACGGCTCTGTACGCTGCTGGTGTGAGTGCGAAGAATGATGTCGGGGTGAGCCTCGATGAAGAATGTATCCTGCATGTCGCGAGCAGGGTGGTCTTCGGCGAAGTTCATTGACGAGAATACATGCCAGTCGTCCTCAACCTCTACGCCGTTGGCGATAGAGAAACCGAGGCGGGCGAAAATGTCCACAATCTCATTCTTTACAATAGAAAGAGGGTGGCGCGTGCCCAATACTGTCGGGTAAGAAGGGCGTGTCAAGTCAATCTCGCATTGCTCCTCTTCCTTGTTCTCTATCTGCTCTTTCAGGCTGTTGAAATGTTCCTGAAGCGTATTCTTCAACTCGTTCAGCTTTACGCCTACTTCTCTCTTCTGCTCGGCAGGCACTTCACGGAACTGCGCCATAAGGCCGTTTATTATACCCTTCTTGCTGAGGTATTTAAGGCGGAGCGCTTCAAGTTCCTCTGCGTTGGATGCTGTTGTGCCTTTAATCTCTTCAAACAGGTTGCTTATCTGTTCTAACATATCTTTTGTTTTTATTCTTGTTTCTTTACATGGATACGCCCGTCCGGCGGGCCTCTCTGTTCTAATCTGCAAAATTAATAAATAATACCGATATTTCTTATTTTATAGCCAAATTAATTTAATCATAATTCTCGTGTGAATTTTTTCCGTTTTTTGCAGTGTAAAAATTGATAAAAATCTTTTGTCATTACTGATTTTTTAGCAATTTTGTGATTTAAATGGTATTTTGTCCATAGATTGTTTGCATTATGGAATATAAACAGATTGATACAGAGGTCGATGACCTGTTGGTACGCCTTGCACGCCGTCTTTCGGCCGAAGACATAAGCAGGATACGTGACGCATACCTCCTTGCCCGTGAAGCGCACAAGGAGCAGCGCCGCAAGTCGGGAGAGCCGTATATCATGCACCCTGTCGCCGTTGCCAAGATTGTCGCCGAAGAGCTTCGCCTCGGCGCAAACCCTATAATAGCGGCTTTTCTGCACGATGTCGTAGAGGATACTCCGTATACCATAGAGGATATCCGTGCCAGGTACGGCGACGACGTCGCCTTCCTTGTCGATGTGGTGACAAAGAAAAAGAAAAAGCATTCGTCGGCAACGTCAAGCCAGATAGAGAATTACAAGCAGATGCTCAACTCTCTGCACTACGATATCCGTGCTTTGCTGATAAAGCTCTCCGACCGCCTTCATAACATGCGTACGCTCAGCAGCATGCGTCCCGACAAGCAGATGAAGATTGCCGGAGAGACCGACTACTTCTATGCGCCGCTCGCACACCGTCTCGGCCTCTATTACATAAAGCGTGAAATGGAGAACCTGTCGTTCCGCTACCGCTGTCCGAGAGACTATGCCATTATCGAGGAGCAGCTCGAGAAAGAGATGAAGGAGCGTGAGCCCGGCCTCAAGTCGTTCATGTTCGAAATTGAGCGTCTTCTCGAGAATAACGACATTCTCATGGCTCGTACCGAGGTCTATTCGCGCGGTCCTCACAATGCATGGCGCAAGATGCAGAGTACAGGCTGCGACTTCAAGCATGTCGAAGACAAATACTACATACGCATCATATACCCGAACACTCACGAGTATTCCGAGAAGGACATGAGCCTTAGGATATATTCAATCCTTACCGACCGCTTCAAGGAGAAGCCCGGCAGCGTCGCCAACTTCATAGATTCTCCAAAAGAGAACGGCTATCAAAGCTACCATGTGAAGCTTTTGGCTCCGCAAGGAACATGGGAAGAGGTGCATATATCTTCGGAACGCATGATTCGCAAGTCGCAGTACGGCTGTATAGCCGAAAGCACCGAGACCAACATCACGAACTGGCTCGAAAAGTTCAAGCATGTGCTTCAGGAGATGGCTACGCGCGGCAAGGAGGTCGAATACATGGACGGTGTCACCTCTTCGTTCTACAACGACGACATCATAGCGTATACCCCCGAGGGCAAAGGCATTATATTGCCCAAAGGCGCTACGGCGCTCGATTTTGCGTTCGATATTCATAGCGAGCTCGGCCTGCATGCCCAGTATGCCCGCATCAACGGCCAGCTCTCATCGGTAAAGACAGAGCTTGAGCGTGGCGATGTAGTGGAGATAGGGTGCAACGAGAACTCTTTCCCCAAGCCCGACTGGCTGCAGCATGTATCGACCTACAAGGCGAAATCGCATATTAACAACTTCCTGAACAAGCAACGCAAGCTGCCTTACGACCGTTGCGACGTATGCCGTCCGCTGCCGGGCGACGAGGTCATCGGCTTCAAGAACCCCGACGGCTCGATATCCATTCACCGTCGCGACTGCAAGACTGCGATACGTCTGGCATCGCAGCGAGGCGATGACATCGTAGCGGTTAATTTCGAGGAGGACAAGGAATTCATGTATCCTGTAAAAATCGAGATAATGGTAATAGACCGTTACCATTTGCTTGTAGACCTCGTCGATTGCATTACAAACAAGCTGCATCTCTCTCTCTCACGTATCTCAACCGAAAATCGTGACGACATAGGCTATTGCTCTATGGAATTCCCGGTGCATTCATCGGACGAGCTTCAGGCGGCAATACGCAGCATATCTCAAATAGACGGAGTCGAAGAGGTAAAACAAATTGTTGAATATTAACTAATTACTAATTATAAATTAAACAGTAACTATGAAAACTTTACTCAAATTTTTGTTCGTAATGTTCTTCGTTACCGGTGCGACAGCGCAAGAGGTAAAATACAAGATGAACATTAGTTTTTCCGACGGCAACTCCATTGTCTACAATGTGTCGGATATTAAGGACATCACATTCATTTCCGAAGAAGATGAGCCTTCGGATTTTCCTGTTGAACCGTCAAATTATTACATCAACGAGTCATTCGCTAAAGAATTCGGCGTTTTTGCCCCCGAAGAGTCTTTGGGCGAGTATCCGTGGGTAATAGACTACAGTACAGCAAAGGCGACGAGCTATGACAGTGCGTCAAAGACTAACAATGCTGCGATAAGCTGGCTTGTATCCTCTCCTGTAGATTTCACGAACGAGACAGAGGCATATGTATCATTTGAATATATTATCCGTTACGCCGAGAGCGGCAAGGTTGCCGACAATCACCAGCTTCTTGTTTCATCGGACTACGCAGGAGAAGCATCAGAAGCTACATGGGTGAATATCCCTTACAATACTGTTGAGGGTGCCGATTGGGTAACATTCGCAAAGGCAAGCGTAGCTGTGCCCGCAGAGTTCATGGGCAAGAGCAATGTCGTTTTTGCGCTCCGTTATACAGCCGAAACAAAGTCCGGCACTTGGGAAGTCAAGAATTTTACAGTACAGCACGGCAAGCCCGAGATTGTTGAGCCGGAAGCTCCCGAAGAGGCTAAGGAGTATACCGTAACAGAGGCTATGGCTGCGTTTACAGGAACAGCCAAGCCGGCTATTGTAAAAGGTTATATAGTAGGCACCATTGATGGCATGTCTATAACTGATGGCGCTGTCTTCAGCGGAACAGCAACTGCTGCAACCAACTTGCTTATCGCTGACGCTCCCGAAGAGACAGATATTGCAAAATGTATGCCTGTTCAGTTGCCAAGCGGCACTGTGCGTGCAGCATTGAACCTTGTTGATAATCCGGGCAACTACAAGAAGCTGGTAACCCTTACCGGCAGCCTTGAGAAATACTTTGGCGTAGCGGGTCTGAAGACTGTTTCTAAGTATGTAATTGACGGCGTTACTCCCGAGCAGCCTGAACAGCCCGAGACCCCTGAGGTT
>JAFTRV010000058.1 GCA_017462065.1 Bacteroidaceae bacterium | reverse complement strand
TGCTTGTCTGTATGGAATGCTGTCAAGGATCATCTTAGCTAACCGCAATTTTATTGCCGAAAGCGATGACAAAGGTAAGGCAAATTTCCGGACTACAAAAACTTTTCAAACCTTTTTTTCATAAAAAATTGAAGAAAATTTCACAGCCCTTGATTTTCAACACATTACAACAGTGTAAAAATTTGTCAAAAACAAGAAGGCGAGTGAACAAAATCGGACATTAGGATTTTGCGAGGAGTTCTTCGAGTTTTCTGGCATCGAGATTCTGCATAAGTTTTCCTCCGAAAGCCGCAGATATCGAGCCAGTCTCTTCGGACACCACTATCGCCAACGCATCGGAGTTCTCCGAAATGCCGATAGCCGAGCGGTGACGAAGCCCGAGCTTCTTAGGAATGTCAAGGTTGTGGGAAACGGGCAATATGCATTGCGCAGCGACTATACGCCCTTTCTGGACAATCATGGCTCCGTCGTGCAAAGGAGCGTTCTTGAAAAAGACTGCTTCTATAAGACGCTGGCTGACGTCGGCATTTATAACCTCACCCGTCTTTACATAATCGTCGAGCGAGACATTGCGTTCAACGACAATCAGGGCACCAACCTTTTGCTGCGCCATATTATTGCACGCCATCACTATGGGCATCACGTCTGCCATGTCGGTATCGTCCTTCTTGCGTGAAAAGAACTTTGAAATAAATCGCAAACGGCGGTGAGAGCCGAGAGTACGGAAGAAGTTGCGAATCTCGTCCTGGAATATGATGACAAGCGCTATTGTACCGACGCTCATGAGCTGGTCGAATATAGAACCGAGCAGACGCATGTGCAGAAGCTCGGAGACGAGTACCCAAGAGAAGAAGAATATAAGAATTCCCAAAAAGACATTCAGCGAACCGGAATCCTTCATCACACGATAGAGGTAGTACAGCAGCAGAGCCACAAGCACCACGTCTACAATATCCATTATAGTAATATCGAAAAACATACCTTATATATATTATATATTAATTCTCGAACAGCCCTTGCTGTTTACCATTTCCCAAAGCCTTACTGCCTGCACCGCCTCCTTGACATCGTGGACACGCAGGATTGCCGCTCCCCTGTCAAGCGCCATCGCATTGAGAGCCACAGTGCCGCCAAGTGCCTCGGCGGCACTTACCCCGAGCAGTTTCGTTATCATAGACTTGCGCGAGACGCCTACGAGCAGAGGGGCGTCGAGCATGCCAAAGTCACGCAGCCCGCCAAGCAGTTCGTAGTTCTGCTCCATAGTCTTTCCGAAGCCGAAGCCCGGGTCGATTATAATATCGCACAGACCGCACTGTCTCAATTGCCACATCTTTTGAGAAAGACGCCGCAGCACAGCCGGCATGCATGCGGCACAGCCCGTAACGTCGGCTGCATGAGTAAGAACGTATGGCAAAGAGGCCTCGGCCACAGCGTCGAACATGCCGGCATCCCAATCAAAGCCCGACACGTCGTTTATGATAGAGACGTTATGCTCCTTCACGCACTCCCTGACAACCGACGCCCTGAAAGTGTCGATAGAGACAACCGCACCGGGCAGCTCCTTGTCGAGAATATCGAGCGCAGCATGCAGCCTCTCGAGCTCTTCGCTTTCCGAAGCGAACTCACAGCCCGGCCTTGTCGAGCATGCCCCCAGGTCCAGTATCGACGCTCCGGCATCGAGCATCTCCCTCGCCCTTGCGAGCAGAGAGTCGCCAGCGACACGGGAGCCGCCGAAGAAAGAGTCGGGCGTAACATTCAATATTCCCATTACCACAGGAGCATCGAGATGCATAAGAGTGCCTTGTATGTTCAACGAATATGCCATGCCTTAACGTTCTGCACTTTTCAAAGTTACAAATAAAATATAAAAATAGAAACAACGGAGCCGTTCAATTGACTTTTAGTATTATTTTTCATAAATTTGCCGTTGATAATGGAAGAGCATGGCCCTACAGCGGCCGTGACATCAATTGATTGATTTAAAATGCGAAAAAGCAACTTCACCGTAGCGGGACATACATTCTCGGTGGCGACAAGCGACATCGACATAACCGCAATGCTGCCGAACCTTAAGCCATTCACGACAGAGGACGGCGACGCCCCACTCTTCAGCATAACAATAGACAACAGCCTTATCCCCTCATGGAGAGGCAACAGGATAGGCAGTTTCCCTTGCCCGTCGGCGACGTTCGAGGTATACAGACAGGAGAGCGGAGCGTACTGCATACTCATATCCAACGAGTTCGGCATTCCGTGCGCATTCTTCCGGAGCGACGCAGAGCGCAAGAACTTCACGCTCACCACAAGAGGCACCGAAGACGAACAGATATTCGGCATGAACAACGCCCTTATGGTGATATACACGATATGCACCGCCCCGCACCATACACTCATGGTACACTCTTCGGTTGTAGAGAACAGCGGCAAGGGCTTCATGTTCTTCGGGCAGAGCGGAAGAGGCAAAAGCACTCATAGCGACCTGTGGGTAAGGCACATCGGGGGAAGCACGCTCATTAACGATGACAACCCCGTCATAAGAATCGCCGAAGATGGAACGCCGTACGTCTACGGCTCGCCGTGGAGCGGCAAACGCCCCGTATACAAGAACGTGAGCTACCCCATAGCAGGCATGGCGGCTATTGAGCAGGCCCCCGAGAACAGGATAAGAAGAGAAAGCACCCCTAATGCGTTCGGGATAATGCTCAGTTCGTGCAGCACGCTGAAGTTCGACAAGAAGATACACATGGATATTTGCGGCACCATAACCAAAGTGCTGGAGAGAATTCCCGTCCACACACTTTCATGCCGCCCCGACAAAGAGGCGGCAGAGGTGTCGAGCAACGCTTTTGGCATATAAGATGAACGCAAAAAGGATAGAGGTCGAGAACCACTTGCTCATGCAGGAGATAACCCGCATGTTCAAAGAGAGGGGCAAGGAGAGCGTGACCATTGTCGTGAAGGGCTACAGCATGAGGCCCTTTTTGGAGAACGGGCGCGACAAGGTGGTGCTCGCTCCGCCACGCACGCCGCAGATTGGCGACGTGGTGCTTGCGAGAGTCGGCGAGAAACGCTACGCCCTGCACAGAGTGATAAGAATCAGCGACGGCACATACACCATGCAAGGCGACGGCAACCCCTTAGGCATGACTGAGGAGTTTACCGAGCCCGACATCATCGGAGTCGCAAAGGGATTCATAAGAAAAGGCAGGCTCGTTTCGACAGAGAGCCGCAAATGGAGAAGGTACTCCGCCGCATGGGCCTTTTTAAAGCCTTTAAGGCGAATTTTGCTTGCGATATACCGCAGAATATAATATAACGTGAGTTCGATATAATTTTAGAACAGAGAAAGTTGCCCGTCATTGACGAATTCCACGTCAATGGCGGGTTTCTTTTCAAAGAAACAATATGCAGCAATGGCACTCAGCGCATTTGCGATAAAATTGTTGAACGAAC
>JAFTRV010000057.1 GCA_017462065.1 Bacteroidaceae bacterium | reverse complement strand
TGCTTGTCTGTATGGAATGCTGTCAAGGATCATCTTAGCTAACCGCAATTTTATTGCCGAAAGCGATGACAAAGGTAAGGCAAATTTCCGGACTACAAAAACTTTTCAAACCTTTTTTTCATAAAAAATTGAAGAAAATTTGAACAATTTCAAAAGGCCGCTAATTCTCAACAAGTTACGAATTAATAAAATTAACGGCAAAATTCAACATTATTTGTTATAGACAAAAGAGCTAACGTTTGCCGTTAAGCGAACGATTCGAAAAATCATGCAGCGAATTGGCAATTTAAGTTAAAAGATTGCGACAAACCGGCAATAAAAGATATATTTTACCTAAATTTGTAGTTTGTAATAATTTTACAAGAAAAAACATTTATGAGGAGTATCCTTATATATATATACACCGCAATGCTTATATTGCTGCCTGCCACCCTGCTTTCGCAAGAAGCCGGGGGACGAGTGCGTATATACGGAAGGATAACCGACGCATCGACAAAAGAGGTCATACCATACAGCTCGGTAAGAATAAGGAACACGTCGCACGGATGCAGCAGCGACAACAACGGAAACTTCTCGTTCTACGCAGGCTCGCTCAGCGACACCCTCATAATAAGCAGCATAGGATACAAGGAGGAAAAGATTCCGCTTTCGAGAATCATCAAGATGCCTATCAACGTCATTCTTGAGCCAATGAACTATACGCTCAAGGAGGTCACCATAAAACCAAAGAAAGAGAAATACCGCAAAAAAGACAACCCCGCAGTAATTCTCGTAAAGGAGATTATAGAACGCAGGAACGACAACGCCACCGAAAAGAAGCCGTTTTACAGCCGCAAAAGACACGAGAAGCTCAGCCTCGCGCTCAACAATTTCGAAGCAAAGAAAGGCAATACCTTCGGCAAGAAGCTGAAATTCCTTGAGGAGTACATCGACACCTCGCTCGTTTCGGGCAAGCCTATCCTGAACATCTCGTCACGAGAGATTATCGGCACCGACTATTACAGGAAAGACCCCGAGCGGAACAGGCAGCACATAATGGGCCGCCGCAGAAACGGCATCGACGACGTGTTCAGCTCGGCGGAAATAGAAGCGTTGTACGAGGAGATATTCAAGGATATAAACATATTCCAGGACAACGTGTCAATTTTCAGAAGCAAGTTCGTCAGCCCATTGTCAAAGATAGGCACAAGCTTCTATCGTTATTATATAATGGACACGCTTGACATAGACGGCGAAAAGTGCATAGACCTTTCGTTCACCCCTTTCAATGTCGAGTCTTTCGGATTTACCGGACACATATATGTCACCGCCGATTCCACATTCTTCATAAAGGCCGTGGACATGAACGTGCCGCACGACATAAACATGAACTTTGTCGAGTACATGAACATCAGACAGAGGTTCAGCAGGCTCAAGGACGGCACCCGCATGCTCGACAACGAGTCGCTCGTCTGCGAGCTCAAGGTCATCAATGCCACGAACGGCTTTTACGCTCACAGGGACGTTACATTCGCCGACTACAGTTTCGAGAGCGACGAGAAGGCAAAAGAGATTCTCAAGAGCCCGATGCCCGTTGTCGAGGACGAAAAGTCGGAAAAGAGGGACAAGGAGTTCTGGAGCGCCAACTCGCTCGGCACGGTAAGCGAAAAAGAGCGTTCGGTAGGCAGCATGATGGAACGCCTGCGTGCCAACCCCTGGTATTACTGGACCGAGAAATGCGTGTCGTTCCTCTTTACCGGCTGGGTACCGCTGAGCAAGAAAAACCCGCCTGTTTTCTACGGCCCTGTAAACACCACATTCAGCTACAACGACCTCGAAGGCTTCAGAATGCGTGCCGGAGCTATGACATCGGCCTATCTCAGCCCCTACCTTTTCGGACGTTTATACGTTGCGTACGGTTTCAGGGACAACAAATGGAAATATCTGGGCGAGATTGAATATTCATTCAAGAAAAAGAAAGAACACGCCAACGAGTTCCCCATACATTCGTTACGTTTGAATTACGAGCATGACATTTTCCAGTACGGGCAGAATTACCTATACACCAACAAGGACAATTTCGTGCTGAGCCTTAAGCGAGGCGACAACAACAAGGTCGCATACATGAGAAGGGCCGAGCTCACCTACACGCACGAATTGCACAACCACTTCTCCTACAAGGTAATACTAAGGCACAGAACAGACATTCCGAGCCGCTTCATAAAGTTCGAGCGTACCGCAACAGTAGACGGCGAGACCGTTACCACCAGCGTGAAGGACCTGAAGCAGTCGGAAGTTGAAGTCGTTCTGCGTTACGCCCCGAAGGAGAAGTTCCTGCAGTCGAAATGGAACAGACGCTCCCTGCTGCCCGAAAAACCGGTATTCACCTTGTCGCATAAGGTAGGCTTCAAGAATGTTCTCGGCAGCGAGTTCTACTACCACCACACCGAAGCGAGCTTCCAGAAGAGATTCTGGTTCTCGGCATTCGGATACACCGACTGCATAATAAAGGCCGGCAAGGTGTGGAACAAAGTTCCGTTCCCTCTGCTCATAATGCCCAATACCAACATGTCATACACAATTCAGAAAGAGGCGTTCGACCTGATGAACCCTATGGAATTCATCAACGACCAATATGCGTCATGGGACCTTTCGTACCACATGAACGGCCTCATATTCAACCGCATACCGCTCGTACGCAAGCTGAATTGGCGCGAAGTCATAACATTCAAGGGGATGTTCGGACATTTGAGCGAGAAGAACCGCCCCGACCCGCTGAACACGGGAGTCCTCTACAAATTCCCCTACGAGAGCGACCAGTACAACTATCTCGGCACAATGCCTTACATGGAGATTTGTGTAGGAATCGAGAACATATTCAAGGTGTTGCGTGTCGATTACGTAAGACGCCTGACCTACACCGACCTTCCGGGAGTAAGCAAATGGGGAATACGCATACAGTTCCACGTACAGTTCTGATTGTCACCAGCCAGCGACATCCCAGCCAGCGGCCCTGTACCATTCAGCAGTCTTGAAATCTTCGTTGAACTTGTCGCAGAAAGCAGCCTCCTGCGGCACGTACATGGACATTCCGCAGCACTCCTCCATATCGACATCGATAAAATGGTTTCTGTTGGTGACAAGCATTGAATACCAGCATTTTGTAGCCGACACATTAAGATAAGGCACAGCCTTGTCCAATGCTGTGCGCCAACGGGCATATTCATCAGCGGCAAGACAGCTTTTCATTACAGAATTCAAATCGTAATATGCAGGATAGCTTGGCATAGAATCGTATGCTCCGCCCGGCACGTAAGCGAACATCCCGTCATAGACGTTAGAATTGCCTTTAGCAAGATATTTCTTCACATACTCCGCCGTAACGTCAGCAAGCTCCTGCATGTGGGCTGTACGTACTGCCGACAGCACTACCCCGCCCGACACGGAACTGTCGTAATAGCCGCTGTATTCATCCATAATTCCCTCAACGCCGTCGTAGCCGGATAAGAACGCCGGCACTATCCTGTCGTACGGAGCGCCCTGGCCCGGAATCTCGGCCGGAGATGCGATAACCCATTCGGCAGCGTCCCTTAGAGCGTACGCAACCTCGACGCACTGCATAAGACAAGCGTCGAACATAAGGCGGTCCACCTTCAACGGCAAGCCTTTCAGCAGAGCCGCAAGCTCTTCCATCTCAATCGTCGTCACCACATTGTTGGTGTAGTTGTTCTTGCCGTTGTCGATACCCACCGAGCGGTGCGGCGACGTTCTCTCGGGGCCGCGAAGCCAGCCGTCGGCGTGCGACCACATTATAATATCGAGCTCTTTCGTGGGGTATTTGTCCAAAATAAAATCGAGCACATCGCCAAGAACAGCCGTATCGCTTGAACAGAGGTCCTCTTCAAAAGAATAGACCTTGTTCTCGTAGAGCATGTCGTTGTAGTAATGATATTGGTATATTGCCGGAAGAACAGCCGCATCATTGTTGTCAAGATATACAAAAAGGCGAGAGTTGTCTCCGATAGCGGCCAGTCCCTGCTTAATTTCGTTCAAATCACTTTGGGCATAGTCCTGATACATGCCGCTAAGAGAGTTCTCGGCCATCATGTAGACAAGGAGGGTGCGGTCGGCAGTCTTGTTCTTCTTAAAAGCGGGGATATTAGGCAGCCCCTCCTCGTTGCAGCCCGACAGGAGCAGCAAGAGCGACAATATTAGAAATATCTGCTTACGCATCAGCATCAAGGTTTCACGAACTTGAACTTGTCGCCGAGATAACGCACGGTCTTGCCCTCACGTTTCATCAGACGCTCCTTGATTTTCTGCTCTTTCTTTTCGAGCTGGGCACGTTTTTCCGAGAAATATATTACAGAGATTCTTCCCGGCATATTTTCCTGAAAGCTCATGTAATCCTTAAGCTCGTAAGAGTAGTATTGACGATGAGGCAGAAAGCCGTTCACGAGCGTCACGTTGTCGAGCTTCTGAACTTCAGTAAAGTATACAATAGTGTCGGAAAAAGAGAATGACGCCCCCCAAATGTATACAGGCAGAGCCTTTTCCTTGTCATTCTTACCGGTCTTCTTGTCACGCGCCACGCCCACGGACGCCACAACTGACAAAAGCAATATAAACAGTATTCTTCTCATATTCTTAAACGATTATTGCAAACAACCTTTGCACGAATGCAAAGGTAGCAAAAAATGGCATATTCAATGCATCAAGGCCGACAAAAGTTTCTTAACACATGCAAGAGCGGAAGGCTACATGTTCTCTTTAAAGAATGACGCCGCAAGTGCGGCTACTTTTTTCGTCTTACGGCTTATGCGGTGATTCTCGTTCTCCACGACAATCAACTCGGCCGCATCGCCGTAAGTATTCTTGAACTCCTCGCTGCACCACATTGGGACAAGCGTGTCCTTGCTGCCGTGAATTATCATTACAGGGCCTTCATAAGGCTTGGCTGTTCCATAAATATCAAGTTTCTGAGTACTCAATATATACTCCCTGCCGACCTTCATAACCCCGAAGCAACGTATAAACTCCGGCGGACTAACAGGGTCGAACTTAGCTCCGAGCAAGCGCCCGTTATTGCATGCGTTCTTAAGCACCGATGCTGGAGCTATGAGAACAAGCCCCGAAGGCCGCTTGCCGTACTTCCCCATCGAAACGACGCGTCCGGCTGTCATAGATGCGACAACGCCGCCTTGCGAATGTCCCAGAAGGCCTATTTCCGTAACGTATGGGAGAGAACAGGCATATTCCCACATCGCCAACGCATCGGCTATCTCATTCTCTATGGTCATTCTCTGCATCTTGCCCTCGCTGCTCCAATGCCCTCCGAAATTGAAGCGGACAGAGGCTATGCCCTCCTTCGCAAGAGCTTTGGCTATCGCAGGCATCGGAGTGATATTCTTGCTCGAGAAGATGCCATGCATAAGTATCACCATAGGACAGCTGTCATTTTCAGCATCGAAGCCCTTCGGCAATGTAACAGTCATCGATAGACCGCCTTGCGGCCCACTCACCTCATACTCTCTCGCATGCAAGAAATCGCATATGAAGCCAAGCAGAAGAAATACAAAAACAGTCCGTTTCATAGCCTTATTCGTTTATCCCGTTACTTGCTCATCATCTATTGACGACATTAGCTTTAATCGCTAATCGATAATCGATAATCGTTAATCGCTCCTCGTTAATCGTTAATCGCTCCTCGTTAATCGTTAATCGCTCCTCGTTAATCGTTAATCGTTAATCGTTAATCGTTCCAAATTACACGTCATACCTTGCCCAAATTATCTCGCCCATTCTCTCAACACTCACAAGATGAAGCTTTACAGGGGGGACGTCCATTCCCAAGCCGTCAAAAGCCGCCGCCATGCCCATTCGGCCATCTATGCCGGGACACCACATCATGCTCACCTCGTCTATAAGCCCCGCATTCAGGAATGCAGCGTTTATATTGCCTCCGCCCGTAACGCTCAAGCGTTCAACGCCGAACTCCTCGCATAGTATTTCCATAGCCCTTCTCAGGTCAATGCCCTCCTTTCCGGCAGCAATCCATGATATTCCCTGCTCCGATAGAACGTCGTGATACTCTTTTGGGCACTCCACAGAGGTGACAACAAGCAGAGGCATGCCGTCAAACTCGTTCTGCGGCCAACGCAATTTGCCCATAGTGTCGATTGCGACAAGATAGCCATCCGCATTGGCAGCCTTATGAAAAGCCTCAGCGGCAACAGGCACGCAGTTCTCGGGCACGAACGGTTCAGGGAGAGCGTAATGCATCTGCATCGTCACTCTGCCCATGAGCGTAGAGGGGCATGATAGCATTTCAAGAGCGTCGTAATATTCGTTGCCCGTCTCAATTTTTTCAGTAACGTCACAGTCGATGCGGCCATCGAGCAACGACATCATGTGACATATAATATATGGTCTCATAGCTTATAATTATCCTATTCAGTTACGTTCTCACACAAGCGAGACAAAGAGCCGAAACGCTACTCTATTCCCGTTACCGCCTCGATTTGCTTTATCGGGTTTCTCTTATTCTGCTTAGCGCCGAGTTTCTCGAGCTTAGCGCAGGTCTGTATAATGCTCTGCCCGCTCGGAGCAAGCTTCTTGCCACCCTCGTCATAAGCCTTCTGTGCCTTTTTTATCGCCTCGCCGATACTCTCATAGCAATCCATGAACTTGCCTACACGGTCAAGAATTTCGTTAGCGAGCTCGTATACCTTCTCGTGATTTTCGGCCTGGGCGATATGCGTCCAGGTGAGGTTTATCATTCTCAACGCAGCGAAGAGCGTCTGTTCGTCAGCAATGAACACGTTCATTTCCATTGCGTTACGCCAAAGATTAGGCTGAGCGTTCAACGCTGTCCACAGGGCGCCCGTGTGCGGAACGAACATAATCACATAGTCCATTTTCACCTTCGGCGGCTTTATGTAGGACGAATAGTCCTTCTTGGACAGTTCCTTCACATGCTTCTGTATGCTGTCCACGTGTGCCTTGAGATACTTTTGACGCTCCTCTTCGGTCTCAGCATTAATGTAATCCATGAAAGCCGTCAGCGACACCTTTGAGTCAATAATAATCTCACGATTGCTGTCAATGTGCATAATGACGTCGGGACGCAGGTTGCCGCCCGTGTCGGTCCTTACCACGTTGCCTGCGACGTCACGTATGGTAGCCTGTATCTCGTAATGCACGCCTTGCGTGAGCCCCTGCGATTCGAGCAGCTCGTCAAGCACACGCTCGCCCCAGTCGCCCTGCACCTTGCTCTTGTGCTTGAACACCCGCGCGAGCTCGTCGGCGCTCTGCTTGGCAGCCTCGCTGTGACGCATCATATTCTCGAGATTTACCTTCATCTCGCTACTCAGTTCCGTCTGTTTGAGCGTGCTGTCGTTCATCGTCTGCTTCATCTTCTCGATAGTCTCGCGCAGAGGGTTCACTATTTGCCCAAGATTGGTATTGCTCGATTCGGCGAACTCTTTCTGTCGTTGCTTGAGCATATCGTCCGTAGCGCTCTTCATCTGAGCCGACACCTTTGCCATAGTCTCGTCGAAGAGTTCCTGCTGAGCCTTTATAGCCTGTTCGTGCCTCTTCTCTTGAGTTGCCAAAGCCTCACGGCTCTGCTTTTCCGCATCGCCCTTCACCTCGGCGATACGCTTCTCGCAATCGTCCTTAACGGCATCTATCTGCTCCTTCGCCTCGCTCTTAGTGTCGGCGATGCGCTGCTGAAGGCTTGACGACATCTGCTCCGAATTCGCCTTTTCGTTATCCAGTTGCCACTTAAGTTTTTCCACCTCGTTCAACAGCCCTTTGCTCTTGCCGCGCGCAATGACATAGCCGACAAGCACGCCGAGCGCCACGCCTGTGATAATAGCTAAAATCAGTTCCATATATCCCCTTACAGTTGAATTAAGTTCATATTACTCTGGTCTTCCGTATTCGCCCTATGGCTCAAGACCGCTTTAATCAAAGCAAAAATAATCAAATAGAGAAAAAGATGCAAGCAGGCACACAATTTATTCAGCATAAAAGAGTATATTCGCAACATGGCCGACAATATGACAAAAGCCGCGAGCAAGCGAGCGTGTGGGAATTCGCCCACGCACAAAGAGAGCGAAAGCAGGCTCAATGAAGCAAAGGAGCAACGGCGCCGTTGCATGGCGAGCATAAAGAGCAAGAACACCAAGCCCGAGATGCTCGTACGCCGCTACCTGCACGCCAGAGGCTACCGCTACAGAGTGAACGTGCGGCAGCTCCCCGGCACGCCCGACATTGTCATGCCCAAATACAGGACAGCCATTTTCATCAACGGCTGTTTCTGGCACGGCCACGAAGGATGCAAGCACTATTCCATGCCTAAGAGCAACATCGAGTATTGGAATAGGAAAATAGAACGCAACAAAGAGCGTGACGTCGAGAAACGCATCCAACTGCGCCGGCTCGGCTGGCACACGATAATCATATGGGAGTGCGAGCTGAAGCCCAAGAACCGCCACATAACCCTACAGGCCCTTGAACAGACATTGAACAAGATATTCCTGCTCAACAACTCAGTGACAGTTGCGGCACCCTACCCCGATGCGGAAGAGAGAACAGGAATAGCTGCGGAAGAGGAGGAAAAAACGCATCGTATATCTTCTTGACTTGGCAGTTTTGCAACAAGACGACACACGTTATTATCATTTTCTTAATGCTCTGATTATTCTGTCCTCTTGGACCAAAACATCTTTCATCAACATTTGGGCAGTCACTTTCTTTCCCGCACTATCCTTGCATGCCTTGTATATAGCGACAAGAGACGAAGCCTTGACAAGTGATATATTCAAGTCAAAATCATCGCCGCAATCCGAAATAAAGTCATCCGAGAAGTCCGGAGCCACGACAAGTATCTTCGCCACCCTCAAGCCCTTGTTTTCAATAAGCGTCTTATATGAACGTATCTGACGTGATATTGAACTGAACTTGTTATACCCGCTATCCTTAACAGTCTTGCACTCAATGAGAAGGACGGAGGAATCGTCAATGCTGACAAGAATATCAACCTTGTCCTTTTCGGTATTGATTTTCTTTCTCAGCCTCTCATTGACATCAAAGCCGATATTCTCTAAAATGTACTTTGTCACCTCTTCGAACTTCACGCCGAGTTCCGCCTCCTTTACAATTATGCCGTTTGTCTTCAAGGCGTTCAGGTCACGTTTTCCTATCAGTTCAAAATTCTCGACAAACAAGTTCTCGGAGTCTTTATATGCCGCAAGAATATTGTCAATAATATTGCCTCGAGTCTTTATGCCCCTTTCTTGACAGAGCATAGAGAGGTGAGCCGGGTCGAGAAGCTCAAGTATATCTCTCGGCATAATGTTATATTCTGTCAGGCATGCGCCATTCATCACATTCTCTTCCTGGAGCTGGAAGGTCTTTCTGATTATCTTATTAGCTTCCGGAACAAACTCTCCCAAGTCATGAGCGAGTCTTTCATACCCCGCAGCCGAGATGCCTAACCGCTCGTCGTTATAAAGATTCTCAAAATACTCAATCAGATTTGCGACTTTATCGTCAATAGTAAGACCTTTTATCCCAGGTATTGCAAGTTTCTCTTCAACAAACTCAGCAAGGAGCCTCTTTTTCTCCGACAGCTTTGCGTCATTCTTATATATTTCATCCTTTAAGACGGATGAATAAGAGACGCCCGATGCAATTATCTCTTCTATCTTCTGTTGCAGTGACGGCTCTTTAGGGTTAATGCCGTGCTTTCTGCATATCTGATTAACCTGTGCCTCCTTCAGTTGCAGCAATGTCCTGCGGAAGAACTTGTCAGCCACCTCCTTGCCCTTGATTCGTCTTAGGAGAGAGACAATCTCATCTGCGACATAAATAGTATTCGTCTTGCGCGACAAGAATATTATGCCTTTATCCTTAAGTTCAGCTATAACCTCGTCTATTCCTAATTTCGGAATGCCAAGCACCGAATACTTAATCATGGATACCTCGTCCTGAGACAGCCCCAACTGTCGTGCGAGCGTGTCGAGTATCGTCTGCTCGTCGGTTGATATCTTAGGGTCGAAATTCTGCTGTTCATCGTTATGGTAGGCGACATCGAGACAGGCTTTGAAAACCTTATAATCCCTTACCCTGTCCTCGCCAACGGACGGCTTGTCCGATTCAAGATCTTCCTGAAAACTCCTTATCGCATTCTTCTGCTTCTTTATCTCATCATCATACAGCTTAGCGAACCATTCAGTCCTCATGATGCAGTTGCCGTCACGAGTTATGAGTTCAAGAAGTATGTCCAATTGCGATGTCGATTTAGTATATTCCTCACGAATGAACTTAGCGTATTTGTCCGAAACCAGATTGTAGACCAGAGCAAGCTGAACGGAGTCGGCATTCTTAAGGTTGCCGTCTTTATCGGCAAGAATTTCTTCAACCTCTTCCTTAGAGTTGCATCCTGCCGAAAGAAAACTATTAATCAACTTAATGAATGCCCCTTTTTCCAGCGAGTTAAGTTTGTCGAGTACCTTTTCCAGTTTCATAGCGTTAAAATTTTACAATAAGCAAATGTAAGCAATTGTTTTTAGAAAAATTCAATAAATTTACATTTTTCGATGCAACACATTTACACTATTGATTGAAAGCGTTTTAGCCTCTTAATCGGTACAACTCGCATTTTTACAATGACACGGAAAAAACTCACAAATTCATCGTGCTGAAAATCAACGATTTCGACATACGTGTTGTACCGCGCTTTTCAAGTTCATTTTCAAGTTTTGTAGAAACCAAATTGAAGTGATTAGTATTCAACCTCTTACCTCATTTGCGTTCCAAATGATTTCTAATGCAAAGGTACGATTTTTCTTGCGTATTATTGCTAATCATTGCTAATCATTGTCAACTAAATACATTTATTTATCACTTCTTTGGAAACGGTGCAAGCGTTCCTGGTATGATTGTTTGTACATACGTTTAACCTTCTCCTCCAAAAAAGAATTCTCAATTAGTTCGTAAACCTTTGGTTGCTCCGTTGCAAACAGTTCAATAATAGAGGTTAACTTTTTAGGTAGAACTCCTATGCGTGTTCCAAAAGTAATGAAGTCGTCTTTGCATGGGTGTAATGTTCTCGAATATACATCCGAGTATTCTGACTCAGGAATCAGCCCGTCTAGCAAGGCAAAGTCCCCGTCATCGACATGTATGGCGGTGTTCATCAAATCGTATGCAGGAGTCAATACGTAGTCTCCGCCATCGGTCTCTTGTAGTGAGAAGTTTTTCAGGTGTGCATCGCCATTACTAAACAGATAATTAAAGACAACAAGCATGAAATACTTAGCCATCTCAACTTGCCATGCAGAAACATTTTGTTTCAAGAGCTTTGCAATATCTTCATAGCTACCCGAATATTTGAAGTCACTACCGCTATTTCGCTCGGTTTTGCCTGCTATAGAAGCAAAATCATCTTGCCTAATCTTAGAACCATCAGCTCTATAGTCAAACCTCTTAGTTATGTAAAAGGGATTGTCATCCGCAAAAAAAGCAAGTGCATTCGCAGCTGTATTGATTTTATACACCTGGCTTGCAATCTGCATGGTCAGATGCTCATTTGCCGGGATATTATTCCTGAAGCGAAGACTCTTATATTCGGGAATAGGTTTTATAATATATCGACCAGATTCTCCTTCAGGGGTTATTATGATTTTACCTTTCATGGTTATAGCAGATATCTTCTCCTGTACACCAGAGATAGATATTTTGTTTATAGATGCAACAATCTCACCTCCGGTGTCGTCGTTTATCGTTAAGTCCATTATATGACTAACCTTTTTGCCTCCGAAAACTTTTCGTAGGCACGAAGGACTATATGTGTCGAATCCCGGTGTAAGTGTGCCAGGACAAACGTCTATCGTTCTCATAATTTCTCTATTGTTATCGCACCTATTGTATCGTGCTTTGCCGTTGCTAATAATAAACCGAATGAATCTTTTTCATCTATTCTCAATGTCATGCACTGAGTTGCCTTGTTAGCACCTTCAGAGAGCATGTTGTAGAAGAATGGGAATAGTTCATCAGAAACATACTCCTCCTTGCGTTTAGGGAAAGCCAACGATATTGCACGCATCTCTGGATTGATAAGATACTCATCGTCATATTTGAAAATATAACGCATGTCATCTGTTTCGGTTAGTGTGCCCGCAACTATCTTATTTGCTAAAACTAATGCTCGTCTCATTATTCATTAATGATTTTTACTCTCATGATTAACTCTAAGCCAAGAACCCCAGCAATCTTTTCCAAAGTTTTCAAAGATGGGTTTCCTTTCTCTGATTCTACACTTTTAATTATACGCAAGCTAAGCTCCGTATA
>JAFTRV010000056.1 GCA_017462065.1 Bacteroidaceae bacterium | reverse complement strand
TGCAGGCTTCAAAACCGCAACCGACGCTGCTAACGAGAGCAAAGAGTGCTTGCTTTCTTTGCCGAGTAGCGAGGAGGAAAAGCCACAAAGGGTTAGTTTACTGAGCGTAAATGAGGATTTTGAAGGCAAACGTAACACAGGAAATTTGTGCAAGCGAGTTAAACACAAAGTTTACTTTGTTGTTTTACAACGAGCGTCGCCAAATTTAGGGTACCAAATTTACTTTTTAGTCACCCCCATTTCTTTATCTGGTCTGCGGTGTAAAGCTCTTGGAACTTCCGCCCGAGGGAGTGCCTCCCGTCAAGAACACACCATTGAAGCAGCTGCTTTCATAACCGCTGACAGATGTCACGCCGTACATTAGAGTATGCGACGACGATGCCTTGAAGGCCGGCGAGGAGAGCAGCACCGTCGCGCCGTTCACGCTATTTGGACATTTGTAAGAGAACAGCACATTGCCCGAACTGTCCTTTACGGTAAGATACTTGCCTTGCGTAACGGTTACCGACGAAAGCGAAGAGTATGGCTGCGAAGCAGACGTGGGCGTGCTGGTAGCTCCGCCTGTACCAAGAAGTATTCCGCCATTGATAATGAACTGATTCTGGTCACAGTCGAAGCCCTCTTCGGGCGAATTCGCTCCCGACGATAACGCCACGCCGCCATTCATGGTTATTGTCCCGTTGGAGTCAATGCCGTCGTTATTGGAAGCGTGGCTGTATATGTATCCTCCGTTTATGACCAAAGAGGAGGCCGCATTGATGCCGTCATCGTAAGTGTTGCACTCTATTACTCCTCCGTTTATTGTCATAACAGCCTTGCTTTCTATGCCCTCGCCGCCGTCATTGGCAGTTCCGGCATATATGTTTCCGCTGTTTATCACAACATTGGAAGCGCCTTTTATTGCTTTCGGGGCAGCATTGAAGCCCTCTTGCATGCCGCCGCCCATGCCGCCCCAGCCGCCCATGCTGCCGGAGCTTGTACCAAGAGAAGTGCCCTGCGTAATAGCCCTTATTGACAAGTTGTCGTCCGCATCGCCGGCCTTTCCTATCGTCAGCAGGCCCGAAGCCACAATAGCCTTGCTGCCGTTGCCTTTCGCCGTACAGTTCAAAGTACCCGAAAGGATATTGACTGCGACATCGCCTTTCAGGCATTTGGTCGAGTAGTAGTCGGTACCCGTTGCGGCAGTATAAGATGAGCCCGCACCGGAGATAACAATGTCTACCGTGCCGCCATCAATAGTCAATACTCCGTCGGCCGAGATGCCCATGCCTCCCTGCCCTGTCGCTGTGACATCAATATCGCCGCCACTTATAGTAAGAGCGCCGTCGCACTTTATCGCCGTGCAATATGACGGGTCATATGCGACCACCTTAGCCGTACCCGATGTCTCTATGACAAGAGTGCCCCCGCTTACAACGGCATCTGCATCGACCTTGATGCCTTTTGATTCCGTGCCGCTGACTGATATGTGATGCGTGCCGCCCTGAACGAGCAGATTGCCGTCACATTTGATTCCCGCAGCCTTATACGAAGCCTCTGTCGCCGAGCCCGAAGATACAGAGCCGCCCTCGTAATTAGCTGTCACATCGCTCAAAGAGTATGTCCGCACCGAACCGGAAGTTGTGTACGACGAGGATATCTGATAATATTTGTCCGAAGAGAGCCCCGTAAATGAAGAACTCTGTATCGTATATGTTCCCCTGAAGCTTGAGTAGTCGTCGCTCTTGAAATAGTAACTGCCCGTAACCTCTCCGCCGAAATCGTAATAGTAGAAAGCCGTTCCATTGACAGTAACGCTACTTGTCAGCGTCGCTACAAGAGTGTTGCCGCTGTCATAGAGGTATAGACTCTTCCACGCCGACGAAGTGCCGCCCGGGCGGTTGCTTGTCGAAGAGGCCGGAACGCTTACATAAAGCACGTAGCTCTTCTTCTCCTCGACGTCGGTCGCACCGCTGCCCGCCAAAGATGGGTCATAGAGGCCGCTGTTTCCGCTGCATGATATTTCGGAGACGCCCCCCGTGATGTTTACATCGATATCGGCCGACATGCCTCGGCCCGCAGTGCCCGTAGCCTTGAGCGTAATATTGCCGCCGCTGATGTTTATTACTGAGTCACACTTAAGGCATGTCGCATATGAGGGGTCTCCATCTAAAAGAATGGTGTTTCCTGTCGCCTCTACAGTGACCGTCCCCGATTCAATATTCATACAGCCCGTACTTTTTACACCTTTTGACGCATCGCCGGGAACAGTTACCTTAACATCGGCTCCGTCAAAGAAGATATCAAGACCCGCCTTTATGCCTTTTACGTCATCGCCTGCCGCATTAACCTCTATGCTGCCGCCCGAAAGTTTCACGACACCGTCGCAGTCGATTCCGTCACGCATGGCGTTAAGATGAAGAGAGCCGCCGTTCACTATTACAGAGTCGTTTGAATGTATTGCGTCGCTCACGGCATTCTCAACGGTTATTTCACCGCTACGCACCTCGATGTAGTCGTCGCTGCATATAGCGTGCTTGCAGTTTCCGTTCAAGGAGAGAGAGCCTCCGCCCTCGAATATTATCTGCCCTTCGCTGAAGAATGTTCCCTTTTCGTCCTCGCTGCCAGCCACTTGATAAACCGTAGCGTCGGCAAGAACGTTCCGTGTTCCGTCTGCAAGAAAGACACGGGCCCTTTTCTTGCACTGGCTGTTGATAGCAGCGCCTGTTCCGTTCGTTAGGTTTACCCCGTTCAGATATAAATTATACTTCTTAAGGCCATACATCTTGAAACAGCCGTTATCGCTTTCGCCTTGCAGAACATAATCGACCTCACGTGCCGTCGAAGACCTTACAGTCACCTTAGCGCCGTCTATCGCAACTGCGACGCTGTCAAACGCAAACGGATTCTCGACAACCGCACTGCTTTCAAGATATGTAACAGAGACGCCTGACGGCAAGGTGCCGAATTTTATACTGTCGAGCGACGACATCGGTATTGTTTCGCAACGATTTTCAAAGACTACAGAGATAATATCCTGCAACTCGTCGAACACAAGACTGTCCATTCGCTGCTGCGCAATACACTTTACCTCACCACTGTTCATGTAGAACTTAACATCCTTTTCGGCACGCAAATTGAACACCGACAGAAAGAGTACTGAAAGAATAAATAGCCTTTTCATCGGTTAATAATTTTATATATGTTACCGTTTATATTAACAACAAGCACACCTGCCGGGAAAGCGGAGAGGTCTATCGTCTCCTCGCCGCAGCAAGAGGCGCTATGCAGCAGTTTGCCGTCGGCAGAATAAAGCAACAAGGCTTGATGCGTTATCGTTCTTACAACAAGCTTGTTGTCGGCAATATTCAACAGCGAAGCAGTGGAGGGAACGCTCAGAGAGGTAGTATTGCCGCCCGACTCTCCTGAAAGAGTAAGACTATACACCTCGTCGGTATCCCAGCTAAGAGAAGATCCGTCATAAAAATTAAGCAGCATTATACCGTCATCGAACTTTACACAACGTAGTTCGCTTAACGAGCAGTCGGAAACGCCGGCAGCTGTCTTTATCGCTATCTTCTTGTCGGCCGAAGCATGGGCTATGCCCAAAATCAACGTGAACGACAGCAACGACACAAATAATCTTTTACCCATTTTACCGTCTATTTTTTTGTAAAATTATGAAGATTAGCCCCTTGTATTTGTTAATAAATGTTAAATCAAACATAAAACTTTGCGTACATGCTATTTTAAACGGCAAAAAAGAAAATTATTCAGGTAAACGAATTTATATAATAAAGGAGAGATACGGATATAATATTTCAAGCAGGAAGGGAAATAACTCAGCATGCCCCTTCCTGCTTGAAATATATAAAATCAATAAGTTACACCCACCCTTTGCGTACTACCCAACGGTAAACGACAGGAATAATGTAAACATTCAGCAATGTGGACGACAACAAACCGCCAAGCACTACCACAGCCATAGGACTTTGTATCTCATTGCCCGACGCAGAGCCGTTTATAATCATCGGCACCAATGCCAGAGCAGAGGTGAACGCAGTCATGAGTATCGGAGTCAGACGGTCTACAGAGCCGGCTTCAACTGCCGCCGCAAGCTCCATTCCGCCTGCGCGCAGGCTCTGATAGCGTGACACGAGCAATATTCCGTTACGTGTCGCTATTCCGAAGAGCGTTATAAGTCCTATTATTGCGGGAATACTCATTACAGCCGACGTGAAGTACGTGGCAAGTATTCCGCCAATCAACGCCAGGGGCAAATTAAGCAGCACCACAAACGAAAGCGAAGCGCTCTTGAACTCGCTGTAAAGAAGCACGAACACCACCAGAACGGCAATAGCCGTAGTGAGCCAGAGTGTCCTTGACGCTGATTCGGCGCTCTCGAACTGACCGCCGTATTCAAGGCGGTAACCCTCGTCAAGAGGCAGGTTCTCTTCGAGATACTCAGCTACACGCTCAACTGTGCCGGCGACATCGCCGCTCGCAATATTGGCCGACACGACCACCTTGCGTTGCACATTCTCGCGGCTTATGCTTCCGGGGCCGCCGACAGAAACTATAGAAGCCACATCGCCAAGAGCGACCTTGCCGTTGGGAGAATCTATCAACGCCCGCTTTACGCCGTCCACCGTTTCTGTGTAATCCTTGTTAAGGCGTATTATGAGGTCGAAGCTACGCTCCTCCTCGTACACGCTGCCTACCTTTTTGCCTGGAAATGCAGCCTCGACAAAACTGTTGAACTCGCTCATAGTAATGCCGTAGTACGCCAGCTTCTCCCTGTCGGCCACAATCTGCAGCTGCGGTGTTTCGACCTGCTGTTCCACATTCACATCGACAACCTCGGGGAAAGCCGCTAAAAGCTCTTTTATATCCGTTCCCTTACGGAAAAGGGTACTGAGGTCGGGGCCGAATATCTTTATCGCCAGGTCGGCCTGCGTGCCCGATACCATGTGGTCGATACGGTGTTCCAACGGCTGACCGACAGATGTCACGACGCCGGGAACTGATGCCAAGCGACTGCGTACCTCAGCAAGGAATTCCGCCTTGCTGCGGCCCGAGAGGACAAAGTTCACATCAATCTCGGCACCATTCGACGTCTGCGAGTGTTCGTCAAGCTCGCCGCGTCCCGTACGGCGTGCGGTGCTTGTCACCTCGGGTATCTGCAACAACTCCTTTTCAATGGCAAAACCGAGCTTATTGCTCTCCTCGAGCGACACGCCGGGGCGTGACACGGCAGCTATCGTCAAGGCCTTCTCGTTAAATTCCGGCAGGAAGCTACGGCCCATGCCGGCAAAAAGCAACAATGAGACGACAAAAAGCATAACAACTGCGCCTACCACAGGCTTCGCATGAGCCACCACCCACTTCAGCGATGCACGATACTTTTCAAGAAGCCACTTATCGACCCACGTCTTTTTCTCGTTGCGTGCAAGATACTTATCGTCGGAAAGCATGAGCTTGCACAGAAGAGGCGTCACCGTTATTGCCACCACAAGCGACATGAGCAATGCTATAAGATAGGCGATGCCCAACGGCTTTAGCATCCTGCCTTCGAGGCCGCTGAGGAAAAATAGCGGGGCGAAGGTTACCATGATAATCAGCGTCGCATGTATTATAGAGGCACGAATCTCCGAAGAGGCCTCGAAGACAATGGAGATAGAAGATTTCCGTTGCTCTTTAGGCAGCATATGATTTTCTCGCAGCCTCTTATATACATTCTCGACGTCAATTATGGCATCATCGACAAGCGAGCCGATGGCAATGCACATACCGCCAAGAGTCATCGTGTTGATATCCATGCCAAGCAGATACAGCACAATCACCGTACCCAGCAACGACAATGGTATCGCCAACAGCGAGATAACCGTCGAGCGGGCGCTTGTAAGGAAGAGGAACAGCACAAGCACAACGCACACCGCACCCTCGAGAAGCGAACTGCCTACATTGTTTACCGACGCCTGTATATAGTCGGCCTGACGGAATATTTTCGTATCGAGCGTTACGTCTGCCGGCAAGGACTTGGCGATGCTTTCGAGATTACGCTCGATATTCTGCGTGACATTCAGAGTATTTATGTTCGGCTGCTTTGATATTGAGAGTATTATTGACGGCACGGCGTTCTGCGAGGCGTAACCTTGCTTTACCGCAGGAGCGATGACGACATCAGCAACATCGGCAACACGCACGGCGGCATCGCCGTTTACCTTGACGACAGTGCTTCCGAGCTCATCGACATCATTGCTCCTGCCCATGCCTCGGAGGTTATACTCGTTGCCGAAGTCACGCACCACGCCGGCACCCACATTGACGCTCATGGCAGAGGCCGCAGCCTCGAGCTCGCCCATTGTAACTCCGTAAATATCCATGCGCACAGGGTCGGCAAGCACCTGATACTGCTTGTAGTCGCCGCCAATGATTGTGACGTTAGAGACGCCGCCCGTCGCAAGTATCGCAGGCTTCACTATCCACTCGGCAAGAGTACGCAGCTCCATCATCGAGGTACTGTCGGCCTGCATTCCGATGAACATGATTTCTCCCATTACGCTCGACTGCGGAGCAAGCATAGGCGTTATTCCTGCCGGGAGCTGTTCCGACAGCAGGCTCATCTTCTCGCTTATCACCTGACGGGCACGATATATGTCCATGCCCCAATCGAACTCAACCCACACGAAAGAAAAACCCTGCGATGACGACGAACGCACGCGACGGACGTTGGTAGCTCCGTTCACAGCTGTCTCGATGGGGAATGTTACAAGACGCTCCACCTCTTCGGGGGCCATGTTGGCTGCATCGGTGAGTATAACTACTGTCGGCATTGTAAGGTCGGGGAATACATCCACCTCTATCTTCTTTGCCGAGTATATGCCGCCCACCGTCACAAGCACTACCGCAAGCAGCACCAGCAGCTTGTTGTTCAAAGAGAACTTGATTATTCTGTTAAGCATAGCGGTAGATTTTAATGAACATGACCTGCGTGAGGGTCGAGGGCAGCCGCACCCTGCGAAAGCTTAAGAATGAGCCCGCCTCTTGTAACCACACGCTCCCCTGCATGCACTCCGCTATGCAGTTTTACATACATGCCGTCTGTAGGGCCGGTAACAACGCTGCGCTTTTCGAACGATACAGGGCTGTTCTGCACAAACACGAAGTGGCTTCCCATCTCTTCGACAATTGCCGAGCGAGGCACTACGACCGATTCCGTTCCGTCGGTACGGGATGTCATGTAAAGAGTGACGATGCTTCCCGGGACAATGCCCTGAAGATTGCCCGAAGAGAGAGTTACAGGCACCATGTTGCATCTGTTCACCGAACTGCCTACCGCAAGCAGCTGACCGCCGAAGTCGCTCAACGCCATGACTTCGCCCGAAGGCAACTCCACATTCACCTCCTTTATATTCCTCAGCTGAGAGGCATAACGGGCAGGCAACTCGGCAACGATGTTCATGTTGCCCTCACGCTGCACCGTAGCGAGCGGCGTTCCCGGCTGCACATAGTCGCCGTTAGCGACAAGCAACGCAGAGACATACCCTGCCATAGGAGAACGCAGAGATACCTTGCCGTCGCCAAAGCTGCGCTGCATGCTCGTGTAGCGCGCCTCGGCCTGGCGATAGGCAGCCTCGGCTGCCTGATATTCACGTTCCGACACTATCTTATCGATGAAAAGGCTCTTTTTTCGCTCATAGTCGGCCTTTGCCATATGATAATTGCTTTCTGCCTCGGCATACTTTACAGCGGCATCGTTGTCGGTGACATCGCCGCCCTCAAGGTAGAAGAGAGGCTCTTCGGCCGTAACCCTCTTTCCTGCGACAAGGTTGCCTGCGAACTGCACCTTGCCGCTTGTAGCCGCTACGAGAGTGGTGAAATTGTCGGGGGCGGCCTCGACCTTTGCCACAACCTTTACCACGCCGTCGAAAGAACTTTTGTGGGCCACGGCTGTCGCAAAATCTATCTTCCAGCTCTGCTCCTTGCTCAATGCCACATCCCCGGGCTTGCCTTCGGTAGGCACTCCGTGACCGGGATGAGCCCCGTGAGAATGAGAATGGCCATGAGCATGGTCACCCGCATGCGAATGGTCGTGAGAGTGTGAATGAGCATGAGCCTCGGCATTAGAATGCTCTGCATGGTCATGACCGTCACATTCCGAATGCGAGCCATGAATGTCCACCGGGAAATGAGCCTTCTCGCCTCCCGCACTCATGTGAAGAACAGCTTCGCCTGCATGCTCCGGCACGAAGTCAAAGTGAAAAACGCCCTTATTGCCGGCCTTAGCCGTAGCTTTCATGCTTTTATTGCCAACTACAAGCGTCGCCTCGGCCGTCTCGCTGTCAATTGGCTTGAAATTATCCAATGATGTCACAAACAGAGTGACGCATGACTTTTCGCCTACAGCAAGCCCTTCGTGCTGAAGGAAGAATTCAGCGCCGCCGGTATATGCCGTGAAACTGTGAACATGATTGTGATTATGCTCGTGTTGCTCTGCAACATGGCTGTGGGAGTGACCTCCACAGCCGGCAATGGCAATAGATATTGCCAAATAGAAAAATTTCTTCATAGTAAAATTTATATCCTGTAAATAATCTGTTTATATCTCTCAACAGACTACAGGAGGAGCCCTTAGCGAGATTGAGGGCACAGCCCGGCAGAAGCAACCGAAAAAGCCGCCGGTGTCGTAATATTCTATGAAATTATTATCGGACAACAACTCCTCGTCGGGTTGAATGAACAGCGGCTGCATATTGCCCGCTTTCTTTACAAAGAACGAATTGTCGTCGGTTATACGCAAAAAATGGGAGTCGCTGAAACAGGGAGTGCCGGTATGCGAGTGCTCTTCGTCGCCGCCATGCTCATGTTCGCAGCTATCGCAGTCGCCGAAGCCGAAATGCACCGCATGCTGCGCATGAGTTCCCGACCCGATATTGCAATGATGATGGGGCATAGAGCGTACGCCCATGAACAGCACCACCGCCATGAGCACAAGCGAATATGATATTTTTTTAAATAGCCCCTTCATATATTCATTTTATCTGTTTCCGTAGTTCGCGGCCCACTCCTTGTCCACATAATTCTCGATAAGAGTACATGCATGAGCGCTGAAATCGAGCCCGCATGATATTATTCTGTCCCAATCCTCCTTGCCAAGAGCCGACAGCGTGTCACGACGAGCGTCTATCGCCGACAGGCCATATACGACTCCGGCATTGAAGTTGTCGCCTGCGCCTACGGTGCTGACTACATCGACCTTCTTGACCGGGTACGATTCATTGCCGTTAGCGGTAAACAGCCTGACGTTGCCGTCACCGCTTGTGAATATGAAGTTCGGGCAATAGAACTTTATCTTCTCGCTGTATATCTTGCCGGCATCGGTCATGTCGTAAAGATAGTTGAAGTCATCGAGAGAGCCGCGTACAATGTCGGCGAACTCAAGATTCTCTATCAACGCTTCGCCGAGCTTTATTCGCTCCGAAACATGATTCTTGCGGAAATTCACGTCGTAATACAATATAGCCCCGCTCTCCTTCGCATACTCCAAAAAAGCCTTTGTCTTTTCACGCAGCACAGGATTAAGCACGAAATATGAGCCGTAAAGCACAATGTCCCCCTTTTCCACAACGGGAAACTCGACTTCAAGACGATTATTAGGGTAGTCTTTATAGAAAAGATACTCAGCGTCGTTCCTCTCGTTCAGAAAAGCAAGCGCCAAAGGAGACTTGCCGTCGGCGAAACTGCATACCGACGAGGCGTCTACGCCGCTGTCACGCAAGTGCGACAGTATTATCTCGCCAATATTGTCATTGCCTACCTCGCTTATGAAAGCGGCCTTCACGCCGGCTCTGCCAAGAGAAATTATGCTGTTATATACAGAGCCGCCGGGAACAGCCTTGACAGGCTGGCCGTTCTTGAACAGAATGTCGAACACCGTTTCTCCAATACCTATAACCTTTCCCATTATGCCGTCTCCTGTATATATTTTTCAAGTTCCTCAATAGTGTCTGCCACAGCCATGCAACCGTTCATGTCGCATCTTATAAAGCCCTGCGATTCCATACGGCGCAGTTCCGAGAGCAGCCCGTTCCAAAAACCGTTCACATTATAGAACACCACACGCTTCGCATGATAGCCGATTGTCGATGCAGCCATCACATGGAAAATCTCATCAAGCGTGCCGATTCCGCCCGGCAAAGCCACAAGAATGTCGCTTCTTTGCAGCATAATATCCTTGCGGTCACTCAAATTACGGCAAGGGACATGCTCGTCGAGAAGAGCGCTTACACGGTTACGTTCCACAAGAATTTCAGGGACTACGCCTATCACGCGGCCTCCGGCATCCTTGACGCCCTTCGCTGTCGCCTCCATAAGACCGAAACGTGCACCGCCATAGACAAGGGCGGCTCCTATGCGTCCAAGCATATTGCCAACTTCGTATGCCGAAGCGGCATATACATTGTCGATAGACTCGGAAGCGGCACAGAAAACAGCTACATGTTTCATACTTATCCTTTGTTTATAGTGACTGCATGTCGTTTAGACGTTTATACACTCCGTTCAGTTTGAGCAGTTCCTCGTGACAGCCGCGCTCCACTATCTCACCGTCACGAAGCACGCAAATCTCGTCGGCGTTCTTTATTGTCGAGAGCCTGTGAGCTATAGCTATCGTAGTACGGCTTTTCATAAGACGTTCAAGGGCCTCCTGAACAAGACGCTCGCTCTCCGTATCAAGCGCCGAGGTCGCCTCGTCGAGAATAAGTATCGGAGGGTTCTTAAGCACGGCCCTCGCTATGCTTATGCGCTGACGCTGCCCGCCTGAGAGACGGCACCCCCTGTCGCCCACATTCGTTTCGTAGCCATTCTCGGTAGCCATAATGAAGTCGTGGGCGTTTGCTATCTTCGCAGCCTCGATAACCTGCTCCATTGTGGCGTTCTCTACGCCGAACGCAATATTGTTGAAGAACGTGTCGTTGAAGAGGATAGCCTCTTGATTGACATTGCCTATGAGCGAACGCAACGACTTCACCTTCATATCCTTGATATTGATACCGTCGATTGTTATCTCGCCCTGCTCCACATCGTAATAACGAGGGATGAGGTCCACCATTGTGGACTTGCCGCTGCCCGACTGCCCTACAAGAGCCACGCTCTTGCCTTTAGGAATTCTCAGGTTAATATTCTTAAGCACATTGCGTTCGCCGTCATAAGAGAACGAGATGTTCCTGTATTCGACACAATCCTGCATTTCAGGAATTTCGATGCCCTTTTCGCCGTCAGCTATAGGGTTCTCGGCATTGAGTATGGCATCGATGCGTTCCATGGATGCCAAGCCTCGAGGAATGTTGTACGAAGCCTTTGAAAGCTCCTTTATAGGGTTAATTATGCTGTAAAGAATGGTCAGATAATAGATGAACGATGCGGCAGAGATAGGCGAGTTCTCTCCGAGAATAAGCGTTCCGCCGAACCAAAGCACAATTACAATAAGCACTGTACCCAGGAACTCGCTCACCGGGTGCGCCATAGCCTGACGTGTAGTGACCTTTCTTGTCGCAGAACGGAGTTCGTTGCTGCATTTGAGGAAGCGGCCGGACATCTTCTTTTCGGCGATGAAAGCCTTTATTATGCGAAGGCCGCCTATTGTCTCCTCCATCTGCGACGTCGTTTCGCCGAGCTTCTGCTGAGCTACAAGCGACTTGGCTTTGAGCTTGCGGCCAATGGCGCCCATTATCCAGCCGAGACCCGGTATTACGCATATCGTAAAGAGAGTAAGCTCCCAGCTGATATATATGAGTGTCACAAAATAGATGACAATGAATATCGGATTCTTAATAAGCATGTCGAGCGATGTGACAATGGAATTCTCCACCTCGCCCACGTCGCCGGTCATGCGGGCAATTACGTCGCCTTTGCGTTTTTTTGAGAAGAAGCCGATAGGCAGGCTGACCACCTTGTCGTACAGCTGCGTACGCATGTCACGGACAATGCCCGTACGCAACGGTATAATTGCAGCCGAAGAGCCGAAGTAGCATGCCGTCTTGAGCAGAGTCATGACTATGAGGAATATACCTAACAGCAACAGCACCACTGAAGCTCCGTATTCCAAAGTAAATGTATTCAGGAAATATGTTGCATTGTTCACCAGCACCTCCTTAGCGTTGCCGCCATTCATGCCGCTCCACTCGATGAACTCCACGCCGGAGGTGTCGTTTATCTTGAACAGTATCTGCAGAATGGGAATAATCACCATAAAGGAGAATACATTCAGGACAGCCGAAAGAAACGTGAACACCAACGAGAGTATAAGATATCTCTTGTAGGGAGGGACGAAGCGTTTCAGTATTTTAAAAAAATCCTTCATCTGCTATTCATGTAATTATATATTACATGCAAAGGTACTATTTTTTATCATTAAAAAGAGAATATTATATTTTTTTAGGAATGATTAGGCAGAAGAGCCCAAATAGAGAGCCTTGCATGGCCTGTAATAACGATTTTCTTCTTAATTTTGCCGATGATTGAAAGAAAAAGCGAAAGAGAATATGGGAAGGAATAAATTTTCACAGCGTGAAATAGATATAATCAGGAAGCTGCTCGGCAGAAAAATGGCAGGCAACCGTGCCGGACAAAAGATGGTAAGACATACCCTGCGTACCGTGTTCGAGTTCAACATTTCGGACTTCAACATACAGGGAAAAGCCTTTGGCCCAGCCGACCTCGACGAGGCCGTACGCCGTAACAGAATTCACATACTTGACGAGGCGACCATTGAGGCCATGAAGCTGCGTCATGCCGAAAAGAGGCTGCACGACGAGTCGCTCAACCAGGCCGAAGCTATTGCAAACGGCGAAGCCGTCGATTGGCAAAAGGCGCTTGAAGAGTGGAACGAGTACTACAAGAACAACCCTGAATAAGACTTTCCTATTACTTTACAAACCCTAATTTCTTTGCGAACTCCCAGATAATCATTCCCGCCGTCACCGACACGTTAAGAGAGTGCTTTGTTCCGAATTGCGGAATCTCTATAGCACCGTCAGAAGCATCTACGACCGCCTGCTGCACCCCCTTCACCTCATTGCCGAGGATTACCGCATAGCGGCAGCCGGGCTGAACGGCGAACGACTGCAGAGCGATGCTTCCTTCGCACTGTTCTATCGAGTAAATCTCATACCCCTGCTCACGCAAAAGCGCAACAGCGTCAGCCGTGGACTCAAAATGTTGCCATTCGACAACATCCTCGGCGCCGAGTGCCGTCTTATGAATTTCGGTTTGCGGAGGCGTGGCGGTTATTCCGCACAGAATAACCCTCTCGACACGGAAAGCGTCACTTGTACGGAAAACAGAGCCTACGTTATGAAGGCTGCGCACATTATCAAGAACGACCACTAAAGGAAGCTTTTCGGCCGAACGGTACTCCTCTCCGTTCATTCGCCCCATCTCCGTAACAAGCCTTTTCCTGTTCATGCTCAAGCGAATTTATTCCAGTCGGTCAGCCTCATGTCACCCTCTTTCTCAAAAGCGGCATGCATTCCCAGAGCAGCCGCCACATTGTGTGACACATGTCCGCTCTTCGCAATCTTTAGATAGTCCCAAAGCATGTTCCTATAGTCGGGATGAGCGCAGTTCTCAATCAGCAGCCTTGCACGCTCGTCGGGTCCCTTGCCTCGAAGGTCGGCCACGCCCCATTCAGTAACGACGACACGTACATCGTGTTCCGTATGGTCGGCATGCGTTACCATTGGCACGATAGAGCTTATCATGCCACCCTTTTGGGTCGAAGGACATGTAAAGATAGAGACATAGGCGTTGCGTGCGAAGTCGCCCGAGCCGCCAATGCCGTTCATTAGACGTGTGCCGCATATATGCGATGAATTGACACAGCCGTAGAGGTCTACCTCAATCGCCGTATTCATCGCAATAATTCCGAGACGGCGGATTATTTCGGGATGGTTGGAAATCTCCGACGGACGCAGGATAAGCTTGTCCTTGAAGAAGTCGAGATTATCATATACATGCTTCATGCACTCCTGGCTTAAAGAGAGCGAACAGGTACTGCCCACCTTTACCCTGCCGAGTTCCATGAGGTCTATGACAGAGTCCTGAAGCACCTCGGAATAGAGGTCGAGCGGAGGTATTTCGTTGCAGTTCTCAAGCCCTTTCAGCACAGCGTTGGCAACATTGCCGATACCGCTCTGGATAGGAAGGCCGGTTGCGGGGATTGTGCCTCTTCTCATGTCGCTCAATATGAAATCAACGACATTCTCGCCTATCTTGCGGGTAACAGGGTCAAGCTCCTTGAAGACCACCTGCTCGTTGGGCTGATGCACCTCGACGATGCCTATGACCTTTTTTGGATCGACCTGAACATAAGGCTTTCCTATTCTGTCGGCCGCATTGTAGATTGGTATCTCCTTTCGGCATGGCGGGTCAAGCGGCTCGTACACGTCGTGCAGCCCCATTGTATGGTGGTAAGTGTTACGCTCGATGATGATTTTGCTTGCAAGGTTGGCCACAGTCTGGCCGATACCTCCGGCTGTTGTCAGATATACCTTTCCGTCGGGGGTGATGTCGATAGCCTCGAGGATTGCAATATCCACCTTGCCAAGATAGCCGTAGCGAAGGTCCTGAGCCATAAGCGACAGATGAAGGTCTGTGTACGTCATCTCCTTGTTGTTTATGGCTGTTCGCACGGTAGGGTTGGATATGAACGGGGCACGGAACTCCAAAGCGTTGGCACGTGACAGCATTCCGTCGATAGTATCGCCCGTAGATGCGCCGGAATAGAGCCTTATCTTGAATGGCTTGCCGGCTTCGTGCGCCTCTCTGGCACGATTAGCGACTTCGGGAAGGACTGCCTTAGGCGTTCCTGAAAGCGTAAAACCGCTGATGCCGACTCCGTCGCCGTTGTTTATGTAACAAGCGGCCTCTTGCGGCGTTAAGATTGGATAACTCATGTCTGTTTTATGTTTGTCGTCAGTACTTTCTGTTCAGTATTTCAGCCTCGATGATTGCACGCTTTGCCGCAGACTTGCTCCTGAGGGATACAAGCCGTTCCCTCTTCTCGGCGCTCTTTGCCTCTTGAGGCTTGCTTTCGGCTGTAACTATGCTATGGCTACGCTCCTTCTTGGCGTTCTTATTCTCCTTCACGACCATCTTTGGGGCCTCCGTTCTAACGTTCTCCTGCGGCTCCACGCTTGGGAGCTCCTTTTTCACCACCTCAATGACAGGAAAAGCCTCCTCGATGTACGGAGTGCCCTTTACATCGGCATTCTTCGACGAGACCGCCTTTACCACATACACAATCGAGTATATAATAAAAATTACGACTACGTACAGAATTCCCTCCATATCCTATTCCTGTTTATTGAAAAAGTCCTTAAACATCTCATCAAAAATTTCGCCTCGTGTCAGTCGCCCGTTCTTAAGGCACACGGTATCCACTTCGCCCTTGACAGCCAAGCTGTTGTCGGCAAGGTTGTATATGTCCTGAAGAAAAACAAGCTTGGCACCGCGGCGTTCCATGTTTATGCACACCACGAACCTGTCGCCGCCATGCAGCGGACGTTTGTATTCAAGCGTTATTTTAGAGACCATAGGGTCTATGCCCTGCGCATGAAGCTGCGAAAAGCTGCCGCCGATAGATTCGAGGAACTCATGGCGTGCGTGTTCAAGGTAGTGCTGATAATTAGCGTTGTTCACCACACCCTGAATGTCGCATTCATAATCACGCACCTTCATTTCGATGCTGTATCTGTAATTCTCTTTCATAAGACCTGCATATAACCCTTGCAAATATACAAACAAACGAGCGAGAATTGCAAAGCTTGCTTTGCATTTTCACAGCGAGTGCAGAGTATATTCGTGGCAAAGCCACAAATTACAAACAAACGAGCGAAAGTTACACAAGCGAATGGGTAAAAATTCATTTTTACACGCAATGAGCGAAGCGAAACTTCGCTGAAAGCAAAATTGCAAAGCTTGCTTTGTTTTTTCACAGCGAGTGCAGAGTATATTCGTGGCACAAGTACAAATATACAATAATAAAAGCATAACTTCTGTTTTTAAGAAAAATTATAGAAATATTCATAGCGTAATTGAATTAACAGGCGGGTATATGGAATATTTTGGCTACTTTTGCGAATAGAAATGGAGCCGAAGGATATTCTGCAGCTATATGCTCAGCACCCGGGAGTCAAGGCGCTGATGCAACTGAGTGAGGAGGGAAGCGAAAAGCGAATTCTCCTCGAGGGGTTGTTTGGCAGCAGTGCCGCAATGGTTCTTTGCGGCCTTAGGCAAAACCTCCCCAAGCAGACATTCATGGTTGTCCTGAACGACGCCGAGGAAGCAGGATATTTCTACCACGACATAGTTCAGATTGCAGGCGAAGATGGGGTGCTGTTCTTCCCGTCGTCGTTCCGCAGGGCCATGAGATACGGGCAGGAGGACGACGCCAACCGCATACTGCGTACCGAAGTGATGAGCAAGCTTTCGTCACGGAGCCGCAAGAGCGGGCTTATAATAGTCACGCACCCCGAAGCTATTGCCGAAAAGGTGGCATCACAGAGCGAGCTTGAGGAGAACACACTGTCGCTTGCCGTAGGAGACTGCATGGGACGTGACAAAGTCGAGAAGCAACTTGCGTCGCTCAAGTTCAAGGAGGTGACATACGTATATGAACCTGGAGAGTTCGCAGTGCGAGGCAGCCTTATCGATATTTTCTCCTTTTCATCGGAATATCCTTACCGCATAGACTTCTTCGGTGACGAAGTGGAAAGCATCAGGACATTCGAGGTCGAGACACAGCTTTCGAAAGACAAGATAGACGAGATTTCCATTGTTCCTAAGGTTACCGGCAAGAGCGCCGTTCCTATCACCGACTTCCTCCCCAAGAGCACAATTCTAATTACCAAAGATTTCGGTTTCTTAAAAGGGAGCGTAGAGAAGCTGCGTAACGAAGGATTTACTATTCAGGCCAAGCTGGCAGACAATGAGTTGCCCGAGATGCCGGAACTGATGTCGGCTGTAGAGATTGAGAGCTTCGCCCGCCGCATAAGGCATTGGGAGATGCACGGCGACGCAGGCAGCACGCTGACGAAGGTAAAGTTCGACATTTCGCCGCAGCCGCTGTTCCACAACGACTTTGAGCTTGTAAGCAAGAACTTCAACAGCTTTCTTGAAAGAGGCTACCGACTCTCGCTGCTGACCGACGACCTGCACCAGGCAGAGCGTCTGAAGGCCATATTCGAGGACCGTGGAGAAGAGATTCCCTTCTGCCCTGTCGGCCGCACCATACATGAAGGATACCTTGACAACACCCTGCGTTTTGCGTTCTTCACCGACCACCAGCTCTTTGGCCGTTTCCACAACTATCGCTTGCGTAGCGACCGTGCCCGCAGCGGAAAGGTGGCTCTTACCCTGAAAGAGCTTAAAGAGTTCGGCGTAGGCGATTACATCGTTCATATTGACCACGGCATAGGCAAGTTCGGCGGCCTCGTACGCATTCCTAACGGCAATTCGACGCAGGAGGCCATAAAGCTCATATACAAGAACGACGATGTGGTGTTCGTGTCGATACACAACCTGCACAAGATTTCGAAGTACCACGGCAAGGAGGGCGACGCCCCTGTAGTGAACAAGCTCGGCACAGGAGCCTGGGAGCGTATGAAGGAGCGTACCAAGAAGAAGATTAAGGACATAGCCCGCGACCTCATAAAGCTCTATTCACAGCGTTACCAGGAGGAGGGCTTCGCCTTCTCTCCCGACAGCTACCTGCAGAACGAGCTTGAGGCGAGCTTCATATACGAGGACACCCCCGACCAGCTCAAGGCCACCAATGATGTCAAGAAAGACATGGAACGCAAGCGCCCTATGGACCGTCTTATCTGCGGCGACGTAGGATTCGGCAAGACCGAGGTTGCCATACGCGCGGCGTTCAAGGCCGCTACTGACGGCAAGCAGGTCGCCGTGCTTGTACCGACAACGGTGCTTGCCTACCAGCACTATCTCACATTCAAGGAGCGACTGAAGAACTTCCCGTGCAACGTGCAGTACCTGAGCAGGGCCCGCAGCGCCAACACTACGAAAAAGATTCTCGAGGAGCTTAAAGAGGGAAAGATAGATATTATAATAGGAACACACAAGCTGACAGGCAAGGAGGTCAAGTTCAAGGACTTGGGATTGCTCATCATTGACGAGGAGCAGAAATTCGGCGTTGCCGTGAAAGAGAAGCTGCGACAGATAAAGGTGAATGTAGACACCCTTACCATGACAGCCACGCCGATACCCCGTACACTGCAGTTCTCCATTATGGGAGCCCGTGACCTCTCAATGATACAGACTCCGCCGCCCAACCGCTACCCCATACACACCGAGATTCACAATTTCGATGCCGACGTAATAAAGGAGGCCATAGGATTCGAGCTGAGCCGCAACGGGCAGGTCTTTTTCATCACCAACAGAATTTCGGGCATGGAAGAGCTGGAGAGAGTCGTCAGGCGTGCCGTCCCTGATGCACGTGTATGCGTCGGGCATGGGCAGATGGAGCCCGCCGAGCTTGAAAAGAGATTATACGAGTTCATAAACCACGACTACGACGTTCTCATAGCCACCTCGATTGTGGAGAACGGCATTGACATACCGAACGTGAACACCATTATCATACACCAGGCTCAGAACTTCGGCCTCAGTGACCTGCACCAGATGCGAGGGCGTGTAGGACGAGGCAAGCGAAAGGCGTTCTGCTACATGCTCACTCCGCCACGAGAGAGCCTCAGCACCGACGCCCGCCGCCGCTTAGAGGCCATCGAGAGCTTCAGCGAGCTCGGCAGCGGAATGCACATCGCCATGCAGGACCTTGACATACGAGGCGCCGGCAACCTGCTCGGAGCGGAACAGAGCGGCTTTATCGCCGACCTCGGATACGAGACATACCAGAAGCTGCTCGCCGAAGCCGTCCACGAGCTTAAGGACGAAGAGTTCCAGGGCATTCTTCCCGAAGAGGAGGTGAACAGCGAAGCTTTTGTCAAGGAATGCTTTGTGGAGAGCGACCTCGAGCTTCTCTTCCCTGCGTTATATGTCCCCGACAGCAACGAGCGAATACTGCTTTACAGAGAGCTTGACTCCCTTACCGAGAGCCGCGAGATTGAGGCGTTCCGCTCCAGGATGAAAGACCGCTTCGGCAAGATACCCAAAGAGGGCGAGGAACTTATACGCATGGTGACGCTAAGGCGTGAGGCGCAACGCATCGGCGTTGAGAAGATATACCTGAAAGGCGGCAGAATGAACCTGTTCCTTGTAGACACACGGAACGAGAGATACTATTCAAGCGACATCTTCGGCGGAATAATGAGCTACATCCCTGCAAGCCGGTTCAAATGCAAAGTCAAAGAGGGCGACGGACGATGCGTGATAACAGTAGAGAACGTAAGGAGCGTGGAGACTGCGCTCGCCTTCATTGAGGAGATAAAAAGAGCGGCAACATTACAATAGGCCTATTTTTGCAAATGCAATAAATATGGTTTACATTTGCATATTCTTTAGTATACAAAACAAACAATACAAATATGAACAAGATGAAACTTTTCGGTTGCATTGCGGCAACCTTATTGCTGTCAATCGGCGTTCAGGCACAGACAGGAAGAGGCGGAATAGACGCCGGAATGCTTAACGAGCTAAGAGAGAGCTACAACCCCACTACAGCCGAGAAGGCGTTGCAGAACGTTATGCTCGCCAATTCGGTAAAGGTGCTGTCGTTGAACCAGGAGAACCTGAACGAGCTTGACACGCACTTCAGCCACAGCGTTCCTTCAAAGGGCATAACAGACCAGAAATCTTCGGGCCGTTGCTGGCTCTTCACAGGAATGAACGTGCTGCGTGCCAAGATGATTGCGCAGGAGGATCTCGGAGCGTTCGAGTTCTCTCAGGTATACAACTTCTTCTATGACCAGCTCGAGAAGTCGAACCTTTTCCTTCAGGGAATAATCGACACTCGCAAGAAGCCGTTCGACGACCGTACGGTAGAGTGGCTCTTCAAGCACCCGCTGAGCGACGGCGGCACATTCACCGGCGTTGCCGACCTTATCGCCAAGTACGGCGTTGTGCCCAAAGGAGTCATGAAAGAGAGCTTCACCAGCGACAACACCGGCGCATTCTCGTCATTGCTCATTACAAAGCTGCGTGAGTTCGGCTTGGAGCTTCGCAAGGCGCACGAAGGAGGAGTAAAGGAGAGCAAGCTTGCCGAGATAAAGAAAGAGCAGCTGAAGGTTGTCTACAAGATGCTCGCGCAGGTGTACGGCGTGCCCCCTACAACATTCAAGTGGGCCCCAAAGGACAGCGACGGCAAATACCGTGAGGAGCCGCAGGAGTACACTCCGAGGAGCTTCTACGAGAAGTACCTTAACATAAACCTCCAGGACGACTACGTGATGTTCATGAACGACCCCTCACGCCCCTACTGGAAGAGCTACGAGATTGAGTACGACCGCCACCTTTACGACGGACACAACTGGCTATACATAAACCTGCCTCTTGACGAGATTAAGCAAATGGCGATTGCGTCAATAAAGGACAGCACCATGATGTACTTCTCATGCGACGTGGGCAAGTTTCTCGACACCAAGCGAGGCACGCTCGACATAGACAACTACATTTACGACGAGCTGTTCGGCATTGAGTTCGGCATGGACAAGAAGGAGAGAATAATGACGTTCGACAGCGGCTCCTCGCACGCCATGACATTGAAGGCCGTAGACATCGACAAGGAGGGCAAGCCCGTAAAATGGCAAGTAGAGAACAGCTGGGGCGTAAGTTCGGGATACTACGGAACGCTTATCATGACAGACGAGTGGTTCGACGAATACATGTTCCGCCTTGTAGTGGACAAGAAGTACATCCCTGCGAACATACTCAAGGTGCTTGACGAGAAGCCGACGATGCTCCCCGCATGGGACCCGATGTTCACTCCGGAAGAGTAACGACACACAATAATGGACAGGCGAGGGTGACTTTGACATGAACCCCGAAAGTTTTTTGTCTGACTTTCGGGGTTTATGTCATTTTTAGCCATCTTCTCTTTATACCACACGCTTGCCCTGTTCCTTGCCACAAAACGAGCGTGCTATCTATTGATAAAACCGATAGATAAAATCACTTTTAACATTCGTTTTTGACAAAATGTGCGAGAAAAATGGTTGTAATTTTGCAGAAAGGAAATAAACAAGGATAATTATGAAAAATAACTATAGCTTCATCAGCATGATTGCCAGATACGTGAACACGAGCGTTGTACTTATTCTGGCTACGGTAGCAGCGCTTTTCCTGGCGAATTTCGAGCCCACGAGCGATGCATTCCTTGAATTCTGGCAGCAGAAGGTCATTCTGTCGATTGGCGACTTCAACTTCTTTAGCCACAATGGAGAAGAGATGACCTTGCTGCATGTAATCAACGACTTCCTCATGGCTTTGTTCTTCCTTTCTGTCGGCCTCGAAATCAAACGTGAGATTCTCGTAGGAGAGCTTTCGACAAGACAAAAGGCGATGTTGCCGATTATCGGTGCATGCGGAGGAATGTTGGTGCCCGTGATAATATTTTGGCTCGTATGCCCGAATAACCCGGATATGCTGAGGGGCGTTGCCATACCTATGGCTACGGATATCGCTTTCTCGCTCGGAGTGCTGTCGATATTCAAGACACGGGTGCCGTTGGGCTTGAAGATGTTCCTTGCGGCGCTTGCCGTCGCCGATGACCTGGGCGGCATAATTGTGATTGCGCTCTTCTACTCGTCAAGCATAAACCTCTCATTCGTGTGGATAGCATTGGCATGCGTTGCCTTGCTCATAGCCGGCAACAAGGTCAAGATTATGAAGAAGTCCTACTACCTGGCTATAGGAGTCGTACTTTGGTATGCAATGCTCAACTGTGGCATACACGCCACGATAGCAGGAGTGATTGTCGCATTCTGCGTTCCGGCCTCTCAACGCAAAGGCTCAGAGGTTTATATTGAACGCATACGAGAGCAGATAAGCAAGTTCCCCGTAACGAACATAAACAGCAAGCACCACACAATAATTCTGAGCCACAACGACATACACACCCTGAAAAGCATTGAGTCGGCGTCGGACAAACTCATAAGCCCGTTGCAGGACCTTGAGGACAGCCTTTACAAGATTATCGGCTACGGCGTGATACCTTTGTTCGCATTGTCGAATGTAGGCATTGACTTTTCGTCGATGTGCCTTGCCGACATAACAAGAGGAGTAAGCCTTGCGGTCATGGCCGGTCTCGTGTTCGGCAAATTTATCGGAGTGTTCAGTTTCTCATGGCTTGCCATAAAGATGAGGATAGTTCAGCTGCCCGAAGGGTGCGACTGGAAGGCTTTCGCATCCGTATGCATGCTCTGCGGCATCGGACTTACGGTTTCGATATTCATTGCCGACCTTTCATACGCATCGCTTGCCGAAGGGGCGCAATATCTCAACCAAGCCAAGCTCGGCATTCTTTGCGGCTCAATAATTTCAGCAATTATCGGCTGTATAATGCTTAACCGCTACCTGCCAAAGAAAGCCAATCAGTAACTCTCTTCGTTAGCCAAACGCCACAGGCAGAGATATGCGACACGGGTGATGTCGGCAAGCTTGGCGTAGTTTATCTTTTCGGCAGAGTCCGACGGACGATGATAATCGGGGTGTCCTTCTGTGGTATACCACACTACGGGCACCTTTTTTCGTGCGAACGGAGTATTGTCGCTGCCGCCTATTAGATATTCCGACGCATTATATACAGGCTCTAAAGAGATTTTGTATTTCTCGACATCGGCCTTGAGCCATTCTCCGAAAAGCGGATTCTTCGCAGAATAGTTGTAGCTCAGCAGCAACGGTTTCTCCTGCGGGCCACGGCCAACCATGTCGAAATTCATGTAAGCGGATATCTTTGACACATCGAAGAACCTCTTGACAAAGAAGCTCGAGCCGAGAAGCCCCTTCTCTTCGCCGTCCCAGAAAGCGAATATCACGGTACGTTTGGGGCGTACCTTCGACTTTTTCATTGCCTTAGCCAGCTGCAGTACGGCCGAAACGCCCGAAGCGTTGTCGTCGGCGCCATTGAAGCAGATATCATCGACAAGAGCCGAGTCAATGCCCAGATGGTCGTAATGAGCGCCTACCACTACATAGCCTTCGCCCTCGCCCGGTATACAGGCAAGAATATTCTTCATGATACGGTTCTCGCAGCCCTCTGCTATGAACTTGTCTATTTTTATGTCGGCTTCGGTAGCCCAATTGTTCTGATTCTTGACGGTCCTGAAATGCTGAAGATACCCGTCCTTGCTGTATGGCTCTACCCCCCACTTCTCGAGCAAGGAGATGATATATTCGGCAGCTTTGCCGGCTCCTTCCGTTCCGGCGTCACGCCCCTCGTAGAAATCTTTTGCCAGCTCGCCAACAAACACTCTCGCATTATCTTCGGTAATGCTCTTATAACCGGCCTTAGAGACCTCCTGCGCTGTGACGCTTGACACACAAAACAGGAATAGACAAGAAATTAAAACTGGGAAAATCGCTTTTGCTCCGTTCATCATGATATAAATTTTCGGTAAACTTACCACTTTTTTTAGAGAAGTGGGCAAACCTGCCGAAAAAAAAAGAAAAACCCGCCGAAAAGGATGATAGAAACGTGAACTTTCCCCACTCTTTACTATAGCGGAGCAAGGCATTTATTCTCAACATAATAGAATTGCAAGAGGAAATTAACAAACTGTTGAAAACTTTCTTTGAATTTATGCTTTAAAATTTGTGGGGAATTGTGGGGAATTGTGTAATTTTGGAACGAATTATCTAAATTAGAGAGGAATATATGCGTTTTATTGGCAACATAGAGGCAAAGACGGACAACAAAGGCAGGGTTTTCATACCCGCTTGTTTCCGCCGCATTCTCCAGGGCGGAGGGTGCGACAAGGTGATGTTGCGCAAGGACGTGTATCAGGACTGCCTTGTACTCTACCCTCTCGAAAGCTGGAACGAACAGCTGGACCTGCTGCGTTCCAAGCTCGACAAGTGGAATTCAAGGCACCAGATTATATTCCGTCAGTTCGTTGCCGACGTTGAGGAGCTGAGCATTGACAGCAACGGACGAATATTGTTGCCGAAGAGATACATGGGCCTCGCCGGCATAAAGCAAGAGGTCCGCTTCATCGGCATGGACGATACAATAGAGATTTGGGCAAAGGAAAAACTCGAAAAGCCGTTTATGACTCCGGAGGAGTTCAGCAGCGAGTTCGAGAAGATAATGACTGTGGGAGGAGGCAAAGATGAACGAGAATAATGTATATCACACGCCGGTGCTGCTCAAAGAGAGCGTAGACGGGATGCAGATAATGCCTGGCGACACCTGTATTGACGTGACCTTCGGAGGAGGCGGGCATTCCAGAGAAATTCTTTCCAGGCTTGGCAAGAATGGCTCTCTTTACAGCTTTGACCAGGACGAGGACGCCGAGAAGAACGCCCCTGAGGACGACCGCTTCACTTTTGTCCGTGGAAACTTCCGTTTCATCTACAACTTCATGCGTTATCACGAAACGACAGAGGTTGATGCCATTCTCGCCGACCTCGGCGTTTCGGGACACCACTTCGACGACGAGACACGAGGCTTTTCGTTCCGTTTTGACTCGGCGCTCGACATGCGCATGAACAAACGTGGAGGGGAGACGGCCGCCGACCTGCTTAACAAAGCGTCGGAAGATGAGCTTGCAAGAATATTCAAGCTGTACGGAGAGCTTAATTTCGCACGCAAGCTTGCCGCAAGAATCGTAAAGGCAAGGGCCGTTAAGCCGATAGAGAGAGTGAACGAGCTTATAGAGCTTGCCAAGCCGTTCTGCCCGCCGCAGCGTGAAAAGAAAGAGATGGCGAAGGTGTTCCAGGCCCTGCGAATTGAGATAAACAAAGAGATTGAGGCCCTGCAGCAGATGCTCGTAAGCGCAAAAGACCTGCTGAAACCGGGCGGACGCCTTGTCGTCATAACATACCACTCGTTAGAAGACCGAATTGTAAAGAACTTCATGAAGAGCGGGAATTTTGAAGGCAAAACGGAAAAGGACTTCTTCGGGAACTCTACGTCGCCGTTCGAGATGAAGAAAGTCATTGTGCCGACCGACGACGAGCTTAACGCAAATCCTCGTTCGCGAAGCGCGAAACTGAGAATAGCAATAAAGAAATAGCGGCAAAATGGGGGAGAATAACGATAAAAAGAAGAAAAAGAGGGGCGGCATAATAAACTCCATAATGGGAGGGCGCATCTTCGCAAGCAAGATAATCACGGAGAATGCGTGGCTGCTTGTGCTCATTGTACTCTATTCGTTCATTTACGTCAGCAACCGCTACGAGTATGAACAGGAGCTGTTGAAGATAGACCGCCTTACGAAAAAAAGAGACAAACTGAAAAACAACCTGCTGACACTGAAGAGCGAGTTCTCGTACCAGAGCAGACAGACTGAGATTGAAAGCTGCCTGAAAGAGAACAACAGCGAAATAAAGGTTGCCACAAAGCCTACATATACGATATACAAAGACTAAAAAAACATAATAAGCGACATCAATACGACAATGTTCAAGTTCCGTGATAACACAATCCTCCGCTACAACCTTATAGTGTTGTTCGGTTTCACAATGTTTGCCCTTGTAATCATCGGCAACATATTGGTTGTGATGTTCAAGGAGCGTGAATTCTGGGAAACAGTCAAGAACAAGAACATACACCCTGTGTCAATAGAGCCTCAACGAGGCAACATACTCAACGACAACGGAGAGCTCATGGTGAGCACCTTGCCTTTATACAAGATACATATCGACTTCGACTATTACAACAAGAGGAACAAGACGGACGAAAAAGAGACAAGGCACAAGAAGGATTCTATCTGGAGAGCCGACATGCACAGCCTTTGCGTGGGGCTCAACGAGATATTTCCTAACAAAAGCGTCGAGAGCTTTGAGAAAGACCTGAGCTATGGTTTCAGGAACAAGAAGAGATACCATTGGCTTTATAACCGCAAGATATCGTACACGCAGTACCAAAGAATACTCGAGCTGCCCATAATAAGGATGGGCAAGAAGTACAGCGGAATCATCGTCGAGGAGGAGATACAACGCAAGAATATCTTCGGCGACATCGGCATGAGCACGTTCGGCATTGTACGCAAGACCACCGACAAGAATAAGAATGAGATAGAAGAGGTAAACGGGCTTGAACAGAAATATGACAGCTACCTGAGAGGAATCCCCGGAGCGGGACGCAAAGAGAAGACCGGCGGAAGGTTCATCCTGAAGGTGGACAAGCCTGCGCAGAACGGCATGGACCTGCAGACGACTATCAGCTCTGACATGCTCGACATTTGCGAGAATGCAGTCAAGAAGGTACTCAAACGCCACCGTCTGCCTGCCGGATGGGCAATTCTAATGGAGACGAAGAGCGGCGACATCAAAGCTGTCGTAAACCTTACCAAGCTTGAGGAGGGCGTTTATGCCGAGACTATCGAGAACATACAGAACAACCCCACCCCCAACCATGCCTTCTGCCGCCTTATGGAGCCGGGCTCGATATTCAAGACCGTAGCGCTGACAGCCGCGCTGGAAGACGGACGACTGACATCAAAGGATTCGGTCACAGCATACAAGAGCAAGGTGTGCTACTTCAACGGCAAGCCTGTCAGAGACGAGGCTTACAGCGACAACGGCACAGGCAAATACAGCATGTCCGAAGCGTTGAAGTACTCGTCGAACATAAGCATGGTGCAGTATATAAAGAAGGCGTACGGGAACGACCCTGAGCAGTACACGAACACGCTTGTCCGCTTTGGGCTTACCGAGAACTACAAGCTCATTGAGAGTGAAACGACGCCGTACCTCACAATGCCCGGAACAAAGAGATGGAACGGATTCAGCCTTAACTCAATGTCCTACGGATACGCAGTGGGAATGACCGGAATAAACATCCTTTCGTTCTACAACACGATAGCGAACGGCGGAAAGCAGATGCAGCCAAGACTTGTCAAAGCCATAATAAAAGATGGCAGGACCATTGAAGAGTACCCGACAAAAGTGCTTAACGAGCGTCTTATATCAAAGGCTACCGCCGACACTATAACAAGCTTCCTTGTAGACGTTGTCAATGGCAAGAAGGGTACAGGCCGGAGAGCAAAGTCGGACATGATGCTCGTAGCCGGAAAGACCGGCACCGCCAACATACCAAATTCCGTAACCGGCAAGTACGACAACAGCGAGAAGATGATGAGCTTCTGCGGCTTCTTCCCTGCCGACAATCCGCAATACACCCTGCTGATTCAGATGGTGTATGACCAGAAACAGGATACACGCCCCGATTCTATCAGGATAAAGCTTGGCGGCGGAAACAGCGCTGCGGTAGCGTTCAAGGAGATTGCCGAGAAGATTATGGCACAGAGCTATTCCGCGCCCATTGACGCCGTTATCGACACGGTACACAGCATTGTGCCGAAAGTAAAGACAGGAAACATTGCCGAAGCGGGGGCTGTGCTCAAGAAAATCGGCTTCCCGATGTCGGACAGCTTTAAGGCACAGACAGCTTTTGAGGAGGAGATGTGGGGAAGAGTCAATTTTGAGAATGACAGCATATATGAATACAAGAACAGGGTGATAAGGGAGAATTCGGTTCCCGACGTACGAGGAATGGGAGCAAAGGATGCCGTATATCTTATGCAGCAGGCAGGCCTCGATGTAGAGATAAGCGGCTACGGGATTGTAAAATCACAAAGCATAATTGCCGGCACTGCCGTCCGCGGCAAAAGAACCGTCAAGCTGACTTTAGCGCCTTGACAATATATATTAATAAGGAAAGGAAAGAGAATATGATACTCAGCGAACTGTTAAAAGAGATACAATACACCCATTTGGTCATGCCAAAGGACGAGGTCGATGTGCTTGGAATAAACATTGACTCACGCCTTGTGCAGAAAGGCGACATGTTCATTGCCGTACGGGGAACGCAGACCGACGGGCACGCCTACATAGCCACAGCCGAAGAGAGAGGAGCCGTGGCGATAGTCTGTGAAGTCCTGCCGGAGAAGCAGAACCCCGAGATTGCATACATAACGCTTGCCGACACGCAGAGCGTGACAGGCAAGCTGGCTACGACATTCTACGGCAAGCCTACGGAGAAGCTGAAGCTGGTAGGCGTAACAGGCACCAATGGAAAGACCACAATCGCAACGCTGCTCTATGCCCTTTTCAGTGAAATGGGACACAAATGCGGACTGCTCTCTACCGTGTGCAATTATGTGGACGGCACAGCATATCCATCGACGCACACCACCCCTGACCCTGTTTCACTGAACAAGTTTCTTGCGAAAATGGTCGAGGCAGGGTGTGAGTATGCCTTTATGGAGGTCAGCTCGCATGCGCTTGCGCAGTCAAGAGTGGGCGGGCTCGAGTTCGCCGGAGCCATTTTCACCAACCTGACACGTGACCACATGGATTTCCATGAGAACATGGAGAACTATCTGAAAGCAAAGAAGAGTTTCTTCGACAACCTGCCCCGCAACGCTTTCGCCATAACGAACCTTGACGACAAGAACGGCCCCGTAATGGTACAGAACTGCCGTGCCGACATAAAGAGCTATTCTACGAGAACCATGTGCGACTACAAGGCACGCCTTGTAGAGACGCACCTCGACGGAATGATTCTGGAGTTCAACAACAGAGAGTTCAACACATTGCTGACAGGACGCTTTAACATAAGCAACCTGCTTGCGATATTCGGAGCCGCCGTCGAACTGGGCAAGGACCCCGATGAGGTGCTGCGCGTGCTGAGCATGCTCAAGCCCGTTTCGGGACGTTTCGAGACAATACACTCGCCTAATGGAATAACCGCTGTCGTAGACTATGCGCACACGCCCGATGCGATAAAGAATGTGCTGGGCACGGTAAAAGAGGTACTGCATGGCAACGGGGAGATTATCACGGTTGTAGGCGCAGGAGGCAATCGTGACAAAGGCAAACGCCCTATTATGGCACAGGAGGCTGTCAAGAACAGCAACAAGGTCATTCTCACATCGGACAACCCTCGCAACGAAGAGCCTCAGGACATTATCAACGACATGCTCGCAGGCCTCAGCGATGAGCAGAAGAGGGACGTGCTGTCGATAGCAGACCGCAGAGAGGCCATAAGGGTTGCCTGTTCGTTGGCAAAGAATGGCGATGTAGTGGTTGTTGCGGGAAAAGGCCATGAGGACTACCAAGAGATAAAGGGAGTGAAACACCACTTTGACGACAAAGAGGTTATAAGAGAAATTTTTAATATCTGACATTATGCTGCATTACATTTTTGACCTGCTAAAGGATACGGACCTTCCGGGAGCGAGACTGCTTACATACACCTCGTTCAGGTCGTTGCTTGCCATAGTGCTATCGCTTATTATTTCGGCATGGTGCGGAAGCGGGCTTATCAAATACTTCAAAAAGAAGCAGATAACAGAGACCCTGCGTGATTTTGACAAGAACAATCTCAAGGCGGGCGTTCCTACGATGGGCGGAATCATTGTAATAATTGCGATACTTGTTCCGTGCCTGCTTGTAGGAAGACTGAACAACGTCTACATGATTCTTTTGCTTGTCACGACTGTATGGCTGGGCATTCTGGGCTTTGCCGACGACTACATAAAGACATTCAAGAAGAACAAGGACGGAATATCGGGCAAGACAAAAATCATTGCGCAAGCAGGGTTGGGGCTCTTCATAGGCCTCACGCTCTACCTGAGCCCGCAGGCTGTCATGCGTGAGAACGTAACTGTAGAGAAAGCGAACAACACCGAAGAGGTATATCATAAAAAGACCCCTGAGAAGCTGAATAAGACCACTATCCCGTTCATCAAGAACCACAATCTCGACTACAGCGAGATAATGTCGTTCTGCGGCGAGTACAAAGAGGAGGCCGGCTGGGTGCTTTTCGTCATAGTCACCATACTTATAGTAACCGCCGTATCGAACGGAGCCAACCTTAACGACGGCATGGACGGCATGCTGGCGGGAAACGCCGCCATAATAGGCGTCGCTCTTGCCCTGCTTGCATATATATCGAGCCACGTAAATTGGGCAGAATACTTCAACATAATGTTCTTGCCCGGAATTGAAGAGGTTGTAGTGTTCACATTCGCATTCATAGGCGCCCTCATTGGCTTCCTGTGGTACAACGCATTCCCGGCACAGGTGTTCATGGGCGACACGGGCAGCCTCACCATAGGCGGCATAATAGGCGTCATTGCGATACTCATACACAAGGAAATACTGCTGATACTGCTTTGCGGAATATTCGTAGCCGAGAACATGTCCGTAATAATGCAGGTCGCATACTTCAAGAGAGGCAAGAAGAAGGGCGTCAAGCAGAGGATTTTCCGCAGAGCCCCGCTTCACCATCACTACAACATAGGTGAAGAAAAGCTCGACAAAGAGTGCGCATACCTTTTGAAAGGGCCGGAAAGGCCGATACATGAGGCGAAGATAACTATACGTTTTTGGATTGTAACAATCATTATGGCTGTCATAACGCTTATGACGCTGAAGATAAGATAATGGAGAAGAGAATTGTAATATTGGGCGGAGGAGAGAGCGGCTGCGGAGCGGCCGTGCTTGCGAAGAAGCTGGGATTCGACGTATTCGTGTCGGACTTTGGCGCTATAGCCGACAAGTACAAGCAGATGCTCGACGAGCATGAGGTCGCTTGGGAGGAGAAAAGACATTCCGAAGATATAATTCTGAGTGCCGGAGAGGTCATCAAGAGCCCGGGCATACCCAACGAAGCGCCCATTGTAGTAAAGATAGCTGAGGCCGGAATACCCATTATTTCGGAAATTGAGTTCGCCGGACGCTATACGAGGGCCAAGATGGTGTGCGTCACCGGAAGCAACGGAAAGACCACTACCACGTCGCTTATATATCACATATTCCGTGAGGCAGGGCTCGACGTAGGCCTTGCGGGAAATATCGGAAGAAGCCTTGCGTTGCAGGTCGCCGAAGGAGACAGAGACTACTACATTGTCGAGCTGAGCAGTTTCCAGCTCGACAACATGTACGAGTTCCGTGCTAACGTGGCCGTACTGATGAACATCACTCCCGACCACCTCGACCGCTACGGATACGACATGCAGAACTATATCGACGCAAAGCTGCGTATTCTGCAGAACCAACGTCCCGAGGACGCATTCGTATACTGGAACGACGACCCGATAATAAAAGAGGAGCTGCCCAAATACAAGCATGGCAAGCTGTATCCTTTTGCCGAGAAGCGTCACGAGGGAGCTGCCGCATATACCGAAGCGGAAAAGATAGTGTTCACGGAACCCGTTCCGTTCAACATGGAGCTTGAGGAGCTCTCCTTGACAGGCAAGCATAACCTTTACAACTCTATGGCCGCAGGAATTTCGGCCAATGTAGCTGGAATTCAGAAAGAGAAGATACGTGAAGCGCTCGGCACCTTTACAGGCGTGGAGCACCGCCTTGAGAAGGTAGCCAAAGTGAACGGAGTGGAATACATCAACGACTCCAAAGCCACGAACGTGAACAGCTGCTGGTACGCCTTGCAGAGCATGAAGACAAAAACAATACTTATTCTTGGCGGAAAGGACAAGGGCAATGACTACAGCGAGATTGCGGAACTCGTAAAGGAGAAATGCAGCGGGCTCATTTTCCTGGGAGCCGACAACAGCAAGCTGCACGCCTTCTTTGACAGTTTCGGCGTCCCCGTTGCCGACACCTGTTCAATGCAGGAGTGCGTGAACGAGGCTTACCGCATGGCCAAGAGAGGCGAGACTGTGCTTCTGAGTCCATGCTGCGCAAGCTTTGACTTGTTCAAGAGCTACGAGGACAGAGGCAGGCAGTTTAAGGAGTGCGTATGTAAGCTATAAAGAACTATGGGAGGCGAAGAGTTAAAAAGAATATTGTTCAAAGGAGACAAAGTGATATGGATTGTCTTCTTTATAATGTGCTCGATTTCTTGGGTGGAGGTGTTCAGCGCAACCAGCCGACAGATTGAGTCGGGACACTATTGGCTTCCTATCATCAAGCACACCGTGTTCATTGCTGCCGGAACGGTTGTCGTATGGATTATGCACAACATGAAGGTATCATGGATAAAAGGACTCACATACATCATATATGGCTTAGGCCTTGCCGGACTCATTTGGGCGCAGATTGACGAAGGCTCGAGGATAAACGACAGCGCACGCTGGATTAAGATAATGGGCTTTACATTCCAGCCTATGGAGCTTGCCAAGATGGGCCTTGTCATGGTAACGGCGCTGATAACGTCTCAGCACCAGGACGAGAACGGCACAGACCGTTTCGCCTTAAAGAAGATACTCATATATTCGGCGCTCCCCATACTGCTTATCTTCAAAGAGAACTTCTCGACAGCGTTCTTGATACTGCTCGCGCTCTACGGAATGATGCTGGTGAGCCGCTACCCGGGCAAGCAGATGCTGATGATTTTAGGAACAGCCGTTGTCATTGGGGCGGTCGGAGCCTCGGCGGTCATGATAACCCCCGACAGCGCTGCGAAAGAGAGCTCTTTCGGAAGGAAGATTGTAACATGGAAGCACCGAGTAATAGACGCCATGTCACAAACGCCTGTAACGCCCGAAGACTACGAGATTAAGAACGAGCAGAGGACATATGCGAACATAGCTATCGCATCGAGCCATATTTTCGGCTGCGGCCCCGGCAATTCGGTACAGCGCGACTTCCTGCCGCACGCATATTCCGATTTCATATATGCCATCATCATCGAGGAGCTTGGCCTTGTAGGCGGAGTAGTCGTACTGCTGCTCTACATGACGATTCTCTACAGATGCGGGAAAATAGCCCGACGCTGCGAGGACCCCTACCCGGCCTACCTTGTAATGGGCATCGGAATGATTATTACGCTGCAGGCTATGATGCACATGTATATATCCGTAGGAGACTTTGTTACAGGACAGCCCCTGCCACTCATAAGCCAGGGAGGAACATCAATGCTTATAAACTGCGTGTATATCGGAATGATTCTGAGTGTCAGCCGGTACGCAAAGAAGGCAAGCGCTAACCCGAACAAAAGCTTGGACGAGATAGAGAACAGCAGTATTAACAACGAGAAAACCGAGACAGCATGAAAAAGGAATACAGAATCATTGTCAGCGGTGGCGGAACAGGAGGGCATATATTCCCAGCGATATCTATCGCTGACGCCATAAAGAGAAAATACCCCGAATCAAAGATTCTTTTTGTCGGTGCGGACAACAGAATGGAGATGCAGCGTGTTCCTGATGCCGGATACGAAATAATGGGACTGCCCATTGCCGGTTTCGACCGCAAGAACATTTTCAAGAACTTCAGAGTGCTTTGGCTTATATTCAAGAGCCAACGAATGGCAAAGAAGATTATCAGGGATTTCGCTCCGCACGCCGTTGTCGGCGTAGGCGGATATGCGAGCGGGCCGACACTTAAGATGGCTGCGTCGATGAACATCCCGACTCTGATTCAGGAACAGAACTCTTATGCAGGAGTGACAAACAAGATTCTTGCCGGCAAGGCAAAGATGATCTGCGTTGCATACGACGGCATGGAGCGCTTCTTCCCTCACGAGAAAATCAAGATGACAGGAAACCCTGTACGCAAGAGCCTCATCGACATGAAGACCAACCGTGCCGAGGCCATTAAGGCTATGGGGCTTGACGAGAGCAAGAAATGCGTTCTTATTGTAGGCGGCAGTCTTGGCGCGCGAAGCATCAACGAAGGCGTTCTCGCGAGCATTGAGCTGATTAGGGAGAACAATGACATACAATTCGTATGGCAGACAGGAAAGCTCTATTTCGAGGAGATGAAAGAGAGAATAGCCGCAGCGGGCAAGCCCGACAATATTATTGTAACGGACTTCGTATCGAACATGGCGAACGCTCTTGGCGCTGCCGACCTTGTCGTTTCACGTGCCGGCGCCGGCTCGATATCCGAGTTCGCCCTGCTTGGCAAGGCTGTCATCCTTGTTCCGTCGCCTAACGTATCAGAGGACCACCAGACAAAGAACGCAATGGCGCTTGTCGAGAAGGGAGCGGCAATACATGTTCCCGACACAAGGACGAAAGAGGATATGATAAAGACCGCTATTGAGACTGTCAAGGATGCCGAGAAGATTGAAACGCTTGAAAAGAATGTTGAGAAGCTTGGCCGTCCTAACGCTGCGGAGGTGATAGCCGACGAGGTTGTTATGCTCGCCGAAGCGTACATTGAGAAAGAGACACGACGCAAAAAAGAGAAGATAAAATAATGAGACTCGAAGATATTAAATCGGTTTACTTCCTGGGAGCGGGCGGAATAGGCATGAGCGCCCTTGTACGCTACTTTATCAGCGAGGGAAAGTTCGTTGCCGGGTATGACCGCACGCCGAGCGAACTTACCGGACGCCTTGTCGAAGAGGGCGCGCGCCTTCACTTTGAGGAGAATATTGAACTCATTCCCGACGAATGCAAGGACCCGGCAAGCACGCTTGTCGTATACACGCCCGCGATACCTGCCGACCACAAGGAGTGGGAGCTGTTCCGCAACGGGGAGTTCTGCGTAATGAAGAGGGCTCAGGTGCTTGGCATAGTCACTAAGAACAGAAGAGGCGTCTGCGTGGCAGGAACGCACGGCAAGACCACCACGTCTACTATGACAGCCCACCTGCTGCACCAGTCACACGTCGATTGCGCGGCATTCTTGGGAGGAATATCAAAGAACTACAAAAGCAACCTTCTCTTGAGCGAGAAGAGCGACCTTATAGTCATTGAGGCCGATGAGTATGACCGTTCATTCCTGCATCTTGAGCCGTACATCGCTACTATAACATCGGCCGATGCCGACCACCTCGACATCTACGGCAACAAGGAGAACTACCTCGAAGCATTCGCCCAGTTCACCGAAAGAATAAGAGAGGACGGCTATCTGATAATGCACGAAGGACTTGAAGTGAAACCGAGAGTCAAGAATGGAGTCAAGGCATACACATACGGAAGAGAGAGCGGGGATTTCCACGCCGAGAACATAAGGATAGGAAACGGAAGAATCGTGATAGACTACGTTTCGCCCTGGCAACGCATTAATGACGTAGAGCTTGGAGTCCCTGTAAGCATAAATATCGAGAACGGCATTACGGCTATGGCCATGGCCGAGATTTGCGGAGCGGCAGCCGAAGAGATAAAGAGCGGCATGGCAAGTTTCGCCGGCGCCGACAGACGCTTCGACTTTCACATAAAGAGCGACGGCCTCGTGCTGCTCAGCGACTACGCCCACCACCCCGACGAGGTAAAGGCGTGCGCAGCTTCGCTGAAGGAGCTTTATAGCGACAAAAGAATCACCGCAATATTCCAGCCGCACCTTTTCAGCCGCACAGCCGACTTCTACAAGGAGTTCGCGCAGAGCCTTTCGCTGTTCGACAAGGTTATACTTGCCGACATTTACCCTGCACGCGAAAAACCGATGCCCGGGGTCACGAGCAAGCTCATATATGATTGCATTGGGTCACGCACCGAAAAGGCGATGTGCCGAAGAGATGAGGTCATCGCATGTGTCGAGAAGGAGAAAAACAATATCGAGGTGCTTGTTGTGCTTGGAGCAGGAGATATCGAGAATGAGATGAAACAGATAAAAGAGATACTTGAGAATAGATAATGTTTAGAAAAATAGCGAAATACCTTGTCGTGTCGATAATTGTCGGATATGCCGTATTCACCTTTATCGGGATTCCCTCTCTTGAGAAGAGCGGGGAGTGCAAAGACGTGATTGTGAGCATGCTTGACAATGAACTGAACATTATAAACGCCGATGATATTCATGACATAATAGAGAGAGAAGGGCTTGACCCTACAGGAAAGGACCTCGAAGAGTTCAACTGCCAGGATATCGAGGATGCCTTGAAAGCCATTTCGCTCATCGACGACTGCCAGGTCTACAAAAGCGTCAAAGGGCACTTGATAGTCAATGCAAGAAGCAAGAGACCGGTGCTGAAGATATATGACGAGAACAACAAGCAGTACCACATCGACAGCAAGGGCGACATTATACATGGAATAGAAAAAGCCCTTTACCTGCCTGTAGCGAGCGGATATATAAACGACAGCATAGCATCGAACGAACTGCGGGAGATTGCAGGCATTATCGACAGCGACAAGTTCTGGAAATCGCAGATAGAGCAGATTTACATTGACCAGAACGGCAAGATTACCATGATTCCCAGAGTAGGAAGCCAGGTGATTGAGTTCGGAGCCGCAAAGGATATCGAGAGCAAGTTCGACAAGCTATACACATTCTACAAAGAGGGAATGAACAACATCGGCTGGAACAAATACAGCAAGATAAACATAGAATTCAGCGACAAGGTTATATGTACCAAAAAAGATAAGAGATAAATATGGGAAGAACGGATTACATAACGGCTATCGAGATAAGCTCGTCGAAGATTTCGGGCACAGTCGGCGTCAAGACATATGAGGGGATAAAGATTCTGGCTGCAGCAAGCATGCCCGTCACAGGCTTTGTCTCTAAGGGCGTCGTACGCAACGTAGACGAGACAAGCAATGCCATAAACTGCATTATCAACTCGCTTGAGAGCAACCTCGACAATGTCGAGATAAAGAGGGCCTACGTGTCATTGGCCGGACTCACCGTCTGCTCAATAAGGTCAAAGGTGACAAGGGAGTTCGAAAGCTACACGAAGATTACCCCTGAGATAATCAACAGCATGGCCGACGAGAACGACAGCGCGTTCAACGCCCCCGAAGGCTATGCAAGAGTGCAGACTATAGGCCAGGAATACAGGCTCGACGGCAAGATAGACAAGAACCCTGTCGGAGCCCCGACAAAGCTGATAGAAAGCAACTACCTGAACATTGTTGTAAAGGAGCAGTACCTGAACCAGCTCAACGAGAGCTTCAGGCAAGCAAACATTGAGATTGCCGACAGTTTCTGCGCCGCCCGCATGGATGCGGACATCATACTTTCGAACGACGCTCGCCGCAACGGCTGCGCCCTCGTGAACATCGGAGCGGACACTACTACCGTTGCCGTATATAACAACGAGATGATGCGCAAGCTTGTCGTTCTTCCGCTTGGAAGCGGCAATGTGACCATGGACCTCTGTTCGCTCCAGATTTCACGCGACGAGGCCGAAGAGATAAAGATTACAAGAGGGTACAAGTCACAATACGCAGACCACCCGACAATTGACGGCGACACCATAAACAATGTCATCAACGCCAGAATGTGCGAGATTCTTCAGAATGTCAAGTACCAGATTGAGGAGTCGGGCGAGAATATCGGGCATATAACATTTACCGGCGGCGGCTCAAAGCTGAAAAACCTCAATATCCTGTTTGAAGAGTATCTTCCCAACTTCAAGTGCGATATCATATCTGAGCCGCAGTTCAGCCTCGTAAGCAGCAGCGGAGTAAATATAAACGGAATATTCTCGACAGCGCTCTACAGCCTGCTGAAGCTCGGCAACGAGAACTGCTGCGAGGAGCTGAAGCCGGCCGTTCAGCCTGCAAAGCCTATTGAACAGACCTTCTTCGATGAAGAGCCGTTTGCCGAGACCCAAAAGAAAGCTGAGGAAAAGAAGAATAGCGGCAAGAGCAACAGCGGCAAGAAATCGGAATCAAAGTTCAAGACATTGACGGACAGGTTCAAGCAAATCACGCTCGATTTCGTAGGACAGGTTACCGAAGATGAGGGAGAAGACAACAATGACGACATTTGATAAATGATACAACAGAGTATGGATATGAACGAACAGACAAAGAAGAGCCTTCCTTTTGCGATACCGACAGACGCTCCAAGAATCATAAAGGTCATAGGTGTTGGCGGAGGAGGAAGCAATGCAGTACAGAACATGTACCGTAAAGGCATACACAATGTATCATTCGTGGTATGCAATACCGATATGCAGGCGTTGCAGAACTCCCCGATACCAAAGAAGGTACAGTTAGGAGAGAAGATAACAGAAGGACTGGGAGCCGGAAACGACCCGGCTGTAGCTCGCCGTGCGGCAGAAGAGAGCCGTGAAGAGATTGCCGGCCTGTTCAACGACGGCACAAAAATGGCATTCATCACAGCCGGAATGGGCGGCGGAACAGGTACAGGAGCGGCTCCTGTAATTGCCGAGATAGCAAAAGAATTAGGCATACTTACAGTAGGCATAGTGACTATCCCATTCAAGTTTGAGATGACCGGCAAGATAAAGCAGGCACTCAAGGGAGTGATGGAGATAGCCAAGCATGTCGATGCGTTGCTTGTGATAAACAACCAGCGTCTTATCGACATGTACCCGAAGGTGAATGTCGCCGAAGGATTCCGCATAGTGGACGACGTGCTTACGACAGCGACAAAGAGCATTGCCGAGCTTATCACTGCGCGAGGCACTATCAACCTCGACTTCCGTGATGTAAAGAAGATACTCAAGGACGGCGGCGTCGCCATAATGAGCTACGGCATTGAGAAAGGGGAAATGCGTGTCTCACGTGCGTTCCGCAACGCCATGCACTCTCCATTGCTTAACGACAATGACATTTACAAGTCGAAAAAGATTCTTTTCAACATATACGAGAACCCCAATGACCCGATACGTGTTGAAGAGATGGGAGAGGTCGAAGCGTTCATGCAGCAGTTCAAGGACGAGAACATTGAGCTTATCTGGGGCTTGAGCAAAGACCTCAACCTGCAGGAGGGCGAGGTTAAAGTGACCGTCCTTGCCACAGGATTCGGCATGAAGGACATCCCCGACATGAGACCTGTCATACAGGCAGAGGAGGATATTGTAGAGAAACTCTCGATTGAAGAGCAGAATAGAAGAAAGAGAGAGGAAGAAAAGCTTAACAGCATGGTTGAGGTGTTCTACAAGCCCGACTTTAAGGTATACATATTCAAGGGCGACGAGATGCACAACGAGGAGTTCCTGGCAGCTATCGACAACTCGCCCGCATACAGTCGCACAGCGCAGGAGCTTGAAAAGATTACAGCCATGGCAGGCACAGCGTCACTTGAAGAAGAGAATGAAAACATAACAGAAGAATAAAAGACTAACAATCATGGAACTATTTGACATTATAAGCAATGACATCAAGGAGGCTATGAAAGCTAAGGACAAGGTAGCTCTTGATACACTGAGAAACATAAAGAAAGTGCTTCTCGAAGCAAAGACAGCTCCGGGCGCAGGCGACACGGTAAGCGACGAGACTGCGATAAAGCTTATTCAGAAGCTCGTGAAGCAGGGCAAGGAGTCGGCGGAGCTCTACAGCAGCCAGAACCGCCCCGAGCTTGCACAGGAGGAGCTTGCGCAGGTTGCGGTAATGGAGCGTTACCTGCCCAAGCAGATGAGCGAGGAAGAGGTTACGGCCGTTTTGAAGGAGATTGTCGCACAGGTAGGCGCTGCCGGGCCTCAGGACATGGGAAAGGTCATGGGCGTAGCTACAAAGCAGCTCGCCGGCAAGGCCGAGGGCAAGATGATTTCAACTATTGTCAAGCAGCTGTTGAATAACAACTAATCGAACAGTTCCTTAAGAATTTCCAGAGATTTCAGCTGCGGAAAGTCGGGAACATGCAGACGATAGTATTCAGTAAGAATTGCGAGGTATTCCCCTCGCAATTCTCTGTTTAGGGAGAGCGTGTGCATCGACTCGTATCCTGTACGCAGCAGCCCGACGAAAGGCTGCCACTCCTGAGGCATCAGGAAGTTGGGGTGCAAAGGATGCTCGCTCACGAAACAGCCTTGCGCCAAGTCGAGATACGAGTTCGGCATGCCACTCTCGATGTTAGGATATATTCCCAGGTAGCGCAGGAGCTGCGACATGAACACCAAATGGAAGTCGGAGTATCCGTGTTCAAGATTGTCGAACAGGGTCAGCGAACGGTCAAGGAAGTTGAACAGCGATTCGTCGCCCTCCTCTTCACGCAAAGCGAACGCAAGCACTTCGGAGAGGAACAGGGCTATTGACGACTTTATCACGTTGAACGGGATTGTGGAGTACATTGAGTAGGGCTGAACATCGCTTATTCGGGAGAGGCGCTTCCCTTGCTTGCACGACGCAGTGAAAGATAGCATTGCAAGAGGCTGGAAAAGCACGCTCTTGCTGCGGTTCCGCTTGCTTCTCGAGGAGGACGCAAGAAAAGAGGCACGCCCGCACTGGCGTGTATACATATCGACTATCATAAGAGAGTCGTTATATTTTAAGGTACGTAGGACTATGCCGTCGAATTTCTCAATCATAAATATTTTGGCCCGCATCGCCTGCAAAGCGACAGCCATATTACTCAATAATTATATCCTTTTATGATTTAAAAGGCCCGTTTAGGACCATTTATGTGGCAAAACTATAAAAAAAAGTCGAATTTATTTGCCAAATTAAAAAAAGGTTGTACCTTTGCATTCGCTTTGGCCACTAAACAGGCTAAAAGGGCCCTCAAAAGGGGTTATTTCTAAGGCCGGCCCATTCGTCTATCGGCTAGGACGCAAGATTTTCATTCTTGAAAGAGGGGTTCGATTCCCCTATGGGCTACAAGTAAAACTAAAAAAACATATTAAAGAGATGGCAAACCACAAATCATCACTTAAGAGAATCAGACAGACAGAAAAGAGAAATCTTCAGAACCGTTACCTCGGCAAGAACATGCGTTCAGCAGTTCGCGGCCTTCGTGCTATCACAGACAAGAACGAGGCTTTGGCTAAGTTCCCCGAAGTTCAGAAGATGCTCGACAGAATGGCTAAGCGTGGTCTTATCCACAAGAACAAGGCTGCCAACCTGAAGTCTGGCTTGTGCGCTAATATAGCAAAGTTAGCCTAATTTTATTGAAACATATATTTACCGAACAAGAGGCTGGATTTTACATCCAGCCTTTTCGTGTTGCGGCACCTCCAAACTGAATAGAGCTACAGAAATCAATACCGACATGCAAAAGTTGGACCAAAAAAAACAGCTCGACAGCCTTACGTCCAAAAGCCAAAACATACGCTAAAGACTTCCATATAAATCAATGTCAGGTTATGAAAAAGCATATTTTAATCATTTTATCAGCAGTTCTATTCTTCTCTTGTGCAGGCATAAGCCACATTTCAACACCCCGGACAGTAGCAATAAATCAAGGGAATTTTAAATTTGTCAAAAACGTCAGCACAAGCAGCACTGCAGTTTACGTTCTTGGAATTGGAGGGCTCACAAAAAAGGCCAATGCTGACATTGTGGAAAAGCTGATAGAAGAAGCACAGCTAAAACCCAACCAGGCTTTAGCAGACTATCGAATAAAAACAACTAATAAAATTTTCTTGGGCATAATTGTCATTAGAGAATTAACCGCATCTGCATCTGTTGTAGAATTTTGCGACATCAAGACCAACACATTTTCTGCTTGCGAAACACCAAACGTTGATTCTCTAATTCAAAGCGAACGAGAAGCCAAGCTAAGCCGCCTATTTGAAATAAACAAACTATTATCAAACGGCCTCACAAACGACATCGATTCAACAAAGATAGAAATCAACGAAATAGAGCAATGGTATAACAAGAACGGTTATTACAAGCCTCTTGAGTGGAACGAAATTAAAAAAGCAAAAGAGTTTATCCAAAACAAAAATATATAAAGCAACAATCACTCAAAACAAGAGAGCAATGCCATCCTAAGATTTTACGCCACGCCATCCTTATAAAACAAACGCTTCACAATGTCATAATAAAGAACATTCATCATGACATATCCAAACTCCTTCGAAGCGGGTACAAAGCGGCATAACTCTCAAATCTCATCATACCTCTTTAAAGCTCGTCAGGGAAAACGCCCAACCATAAAATTGGAGAGCTAAACAAAAAATACGGCCCCAATCACCCACGGTTTACTGGTTACCCGAATTTTCTGAAAAAATGCGAAAAATATAGCAACTTTTCGGGAAACATTCTTTGCAAAAAAGAGCGATTTTTACTAACTTTGTTCAGTTATTTTGTTTAGTAGAAACAGTTATGAGCGAAGAAATTAATAAGAACGCAGCAGCCAACTATTCGGCCGACAGCATACAGGTCCTTGAGGGCCTCGAGGCGGTACGCAAACGCCCTGCGATGTACATTGGCGACATTAGCGAAAAGGGACTTCACCACTTGGTGTACGAGGTTGTCGACAACGCTATCGACGAGGCTATGGCAGGCTTCTGCACACACATAAACGTAACAATCAACCCCGGCAACTCTATCACCGTCATGGACAACGGTCGAGGCATCCCCGTAGACATGCACGAAAAGGAGGGACGCTCGGCGCTCGAGGTCGTAATGACCGTGCTGCACGCCGGCGGAAAGTTCAACAAAGATTCATACAAGGTATCAGGAGGCTTGCATGGCGTAGGCGTATCGTGCGTGAACGCATTGTCAAAGCACATGAAGACCGAGGTCTTCCGCGAGGGCAAGCACTACGTTCAGAACTACTCATGCGGAAAGCCGCTTGAGGCCGTTCATTGCATCGGCGACACCAACCTTAGAGGAACAAAGCAGACATTCCAGCCCGACGATTCAATATTCATCGTGTCGGAATATCAATACCAGATACTCGCCACACGTTTGCGTGAGTTGGCATACCTCAACGCAGGCATAACCATCACGCTTACCGACGAGCGCCAGGCCGACGAGAACGGCAACTTCATGAGCGAGACATTCTACTCTACAGAAGGCTTGAGAGAATTCGTGAGATACATCGATTCGTCACGCACCCCGCTCATTGGAGACGTGATATACCTGAACACAGAGAAGAACGGAATACCCATTGAAGCCGCTATCATATACAATACAGGCTACAGCGAGAATGTTCACACCTACGTGAACAACATCAACACTATCGAGGGCGGTACGCACCTCGCAGGCTTCCGCCGTGCCCTGACACGCACCCTCAAGAAGTACGCCGACGACACAAAGGCCCTCGAGAAGGCTAAGGTCGAGATTTCGGGCGAGGACTTCCGTGAAGGCTTGACAGCGATAGTTTCGGTCAAAGTGGCAGAGCCGCAGTTCGAGGGCCAGACAAAGACCAAGCTCGGCAACAGCGAGGTCACAGGCGCTGTAGACCAGGCTGTAGGCGAGGCCCTTGCATACTACCTCGAGGAGCATCCGAAGGAGGCCAGAATGATTGTAGACAAGGTGGTTCTTGCTGCCACTGCGCGTATCGCGGCCCGCAAGGCACGTGAGAGCGTGCAGCGCAAGAGTCCGATGAGCGGCTGCGGCATGCCGGGCAAGCTCGCCGACTGCTCAGACAAAGACCCGGCGAACTGCGAGCTATTCCTCGTCGAGGGAGACTCTGCGGGCGGCTCAGCAAAGCAGGGACGCAAGAACAAGTTCCAGGCCATTCTGCCGCTACGAGGAAAAATCCTCAACGTAGAGAAGGTCATGTGGCACAAGGCTTTCGAAAGCGACGAGATAAACAACATCATACAGGCTATCGGCGTACGCTTCGGCCTTGACCCCGAGGACAGCAAGAAAGCCAACATCGAAAAACTTCGTTACCACAAGATTATCATGATGGCCGACGCCGACGTAGACGGAGCACACATCGGAACGCTTATCATGACGCTCTTCTACCGCTACATGCCGGAGGTGATTGAGGGCGGATACCTTTACAAAGCAATGCCACCGCTCTACCTTTGCTCAAAAGGCAAGGCAAGGAAATACTGCTACAACGACAAGGAGAAAGACGACTTTATCCAGGAGTTCGCAGGCGGCAACGAAAAGGATATAAACATACAGCGATACAAAGGTCTTGGAGAGATGAACCCCGAGCAGCTCTGGGAGACAACGATGAACCCCGAGACACGCACGCTTAAGCAGGTGACAATACGTGACGCACAGGAGGCCGACTACATATTCTCAATGCTTATGGGCGACGACGTAGGCCCTCGCAGAGAGTTTATCGAGAAGAACGCCACTTATGCGAACATCGACGCATAAGAGCCTCAAAAAGACAACACGACAAGAGGGTGACCAAAAGTCACCCTCTTGTCGTCGGGGGTGAATAAAAAGCAAAGTTCAAGGCTTGTGCAGGCTTCAAAACCGCAACCGACGCTGCTAACGAGAGCAAAGAGTGCTTGCTTTCTTTGCCG
>JAFTRV010000055.1 GCA_017462065.1 Bacteroidaceae bacterium | reverse complement strand
TTTTTCCCGTATTTGCTTTTTTGTCGCGCCTACGGGAATCGAACTCGTTTTCGTAAAAAAACAAGGTGTGAGAGGCATGTGTCCTATCCACTTGTTTTTCCCGTATTTGCTTTTTTGTAGCGCCTACGGGAATCGAACCCGTGTTCCATGCGTGAGAGGCATGTGTCCTAGCCACTAGACGAAAGCGCCATTTGCAAAAATAAGCGGAAGCTGGGGGATTCGAACCCCCGGTACGGGAAATCCGTACGGCAGTTTAGCAAACTGCTGGTTTCAGCCACTCACCCAAACTTCCAGTTGCGCAGCTTACGCCCTTATTTTGCGTTGCAAAGGTAGAACTATTCATCGAATTATGCAAGCATAAAGAGAATTATTTTTTAAAAATATAGCAATTTCAACATTTATAACTATCTTTACAATGTGAAGCCATTATAAAGGCTTTATAGCAGAAAACTGACATGCAGTTAGAGATTATAAGATACGACAACCGTTACAAGGAGGCTTGGGATACTTTCGTCAAAGCGTCCAAGAACGGCACGTTCCTTTTCGAGCGTGAATATATGGACTATCACAAAGAGCGTTTTTTCGATTGTTCATTGATGATATACAGCAACGGCGACCTGCTTGCGCTTTTCCCGGCCACACTGCATGCAGACAATGAGACTGTTGTTTCACACGCCGGGCTTACATACGGCGGGCTCATAACAGACCGCAGGGCTACAGCAGAAGTCGTTCTTGAGATATTCTCCGCCATTATCGAGTACTGCAAGACTGTCGCAGATGCAGAAAAGATTATATACAAGCCTGTCCCCCACATATACCACAGCTACCCGGGCGAAGAGGACCTCTACGCCCTGTTCCGTAACAACGCCAGGCTGACAGAGCGGAAGATTTCATCGGCGATAAAGCTAAGCGACGCAATCCCGTTCAAAGGACGGCGCAAACTTACCACAGCCATGAAGAACCGCCTGCAGATAATAGAGGACAGCAACTTCGCGGCATTCTGGGAGATACTTTCCGACAGGCTCAAAAGCAAATACAGCGTATCGCCTGTTCACACTCTCGAGGAGATTGAGCTGCTTCACAGCCGTTTTCCTAACAATATAAGATTGTTCAGAGTCATTGACGAAAGCAGTTCCACTTTGGGCGGTGTCGTCATGTATATTATGGGCAATGTCGCCCACTCTCAATACATCAGCACAACAGATGAGGGCCGCAGAATAGGCGTTTTAGACCACCTGCACGAGTATCTTATCACAAAGAGGTTTGCAGATATGGAATATTTCGATTTCGGTACGTCTGTCGAAGACGGCGGCCGTTACCTGAACAGCGGCCTCATAGCCCACAAGGAGAGATTAGGAGGCAGAGCAGTCATGTATGACACGTACGAGATACTGATATGAAAAAAACAGCCGGCCGGCTGTTTTTTTCATATCAGTACTTTATTTTCCCCGCATTGTCGCGCCACGCATCAAAAGGCTCAATAGCCTCATCGTGAAGAATATTCTCGACAGGCTTGTTGCGTTCCTGCGGTTTCAGTTCAAGCTCCTTATATATAAAGGAGTCGTCGAAATCGGCATTCGCAGCGTCGAACTGATTGGCGCCATAGTATATCTTGTCGATATGAGCCCAGTATATAGCTCCAAGACACATAGGGCACGGCTCGCAAGAGGTATATATGACAGTTCCTTCAAGATTGAACGTCCCCAGCCTGCGGCAAGCCTCACGTATTGCGCTCACCTCGGCATGGGCGGTGGGGTCATTATCGGCCGTTACACGATTGACGCCTATCGCCACCACTCTACCATCCTTTACGATGACCGCACCGAAAGGGCCTCCGCCATTCTTTACATTATCGACAGCCAGCGCTATTGCCTGACGCATAAAATCTTCATTTCCCATAACTTTGCCTTATTATTCAATACCAACAAGCCCTGTAACGGAATTGTTCATAACGCCGATATCGGCAAAGCTAACAAAAAAAACGAGAGTTCTGCCCGAATTGAAAGATTTTTAGCGTAATTGCCTACCACGCCTACTTGCCTTTGCCCACAAAACGCTTCTCGATATACTCGAAGAAATGCTCCTTATACATCTCCCCGATAGGGATATACACATCGCCGTCGTACACGATACGCATCTTGGAGACCTCCTTCACCTTGTTCAAGTTCACGAGATATGAACGATGCACACGCATGAAAGAACTTTCGGGCAACGACTCCTCAATCTTCTTCATGCTCAGCAACGAAACGATGGGCTTTGCCTTGCCCTCGACGAAAATCCTGACATACTCGCTCATGCTTTCGATATACTTAATAGAGTCGATAGGCACACGCAGCACCCTGTAATCGGACTTTACGAAAAGGCAGTCATGCGAAGCATCCTCTTCGGCGGCATGCGACGCCTGCACGCCTTTACGCAGCGAGTACATCTCATACACTTTGTTCGCCGCTTTAAGAAAATCCTCAAAGCCTATCGGCTTGAGAAGATATGCGACGGCGTCTACCCTGAAGCCCTCTATGGCATATTCCGAATATGCCGTAGTGAAGACGACCATGGGCGGATCCTGCAAAGAACGTACAAGCTGCACGCCGTCCATGTCCGGCATATTAATATCAACGAACATCACATCGACAATCTCTTTCTCGAGAGCTTCCGCCGCCTCGCTCGCGCAAGAGCAGGAACATACGTTCTGCAAGAAAGGAACACGTGCCACATACTTTTCGAGCTGAGCGACAGCCAGAGGCTCGTCATCAACTATTATGCATCTTATCATTGTCCAAAGGAAGTTTTAGTGTTACAATATATCTTTCTTCATTATTCGCAATATTCAAGACAGCATCGCCGCCATAAAGCAACTGAAGTCTTTTACGCACATTCTCGATGCCTATGCCGCCCTGCTTCGCCTTGTTGCCGCCGTGACACGAGTTGTCGCACACGAAACAAAGTGCCTTTGCCTGCTCATCGACACGCAGCGAAACGGCGATATCAGATTTTTTAGTATACGTAACGCCATGCTTGAATGCGTTCTCAACAAACACCACAAGCAGCAGCGAAGGCACATACAAGCCGCCGCAGTTCTTGGGCAAATCGAAATTCAGGTTTACCGAAAGCTTGTCGGAGTACCTAAGGCGCATAAGGTCGATGTATCCTTTTAGGAACGAGACATCCTTTTCAAGGGGTACGAACAAAGAAGAGGCATCGTACAGCACATAGCGCATCATTTTGGAGAGTTCCAGCACCGCGCCCTGCGCCTTGCCCGTGTCAATGTCTATCAGAGCATGGATGTTATTGAGCGTATTCATGAAAAAGTGCGGATTTATCTGGTACTTGAGATAGTCAAGTTCCGCCTTAAGCTTTTCACGTTCGAGCTGCTGCATGCTTTCGTCACGCCTCATCGTGAAGAAGGAAAGACGCACGCATATATTGAAAGCAAGCACAAACACCACGAGCAACAGACGAACCGTATCAGGAGTAGATATCGTATGCAGGAAGCTGTCATTGCGTTTCTCAGGCGGAAAACGTCTTACAAGGTACTCTTCGTTCTCAAAGAACTGGTCATGCACCGTTTCCTGCTTGCCCACATAGAACGGTATTACGAATTGGCGAGGGCCGTCAATTCCCCTGCGACGCATATACTCTTCTCCGTCTTCTGCGCGATGCATGCCAAAAGGAGTTTTATGCGGCGCTTCATGGTGCTTATGGCCATAATTCATAAAAGGAGAAAAAAGAAACACCGCACAGCATATCACTATGACGCTTATCAGATAATACAAATAATACCTTCCCTTTTTCTTATAAAAAAGGAGAGGTATTAATATGTTATTGTTAAGTATAAAGGCTACCGCAGCCGGCAAGAGATATATCCAATAGGCATATAGTGCCTCTGCCTCTATCGACATCCCCGTACCGTTGAGTATCTTTCCAAGATAAGGAGCAAGGAGAAGCACTCCCCAGAAGAGGAGATATATCACATACTCTGCAGCCTTTTTTCCTATACCCAATGTCATATCTTGAACACTTTTACCGTGCAAGATAACATTTTTTTACGACCTATCAGTATAAAATCGGCAAAACAGCCAAATGCATCAGCGGAAAGGGTTATTTCACTGCCTTGAAACTCATGTCAAGCCCCTTGACAGAATGTGTCAGAGCGCCGACCGATATATAATCGACACCGCAAAGAGCATAGTCGCGCAGAGTATCGAACGTAATGCCGCCCGACGACTCGGTCTCGAAACGGCCTGCCACCATTTCCACGGCCTTGCGTGTCTTCTCGGTATCGAAGTTGTCGAACATTATGCGCTGCACGCCGCCTAAGTCAAGCACCTCTTGCAGTTCGTCGAAGTTACGCACCTCGATTTCAATCTTCAGGTCCTTGCCCTTAGCCTTGCAGTACTCCTGCGCACGGGTTATCGCCTGAGTTATGCCGCCGGCGAAATCGACATGATTGTCCTTCAGAAGAATCATATCGAAAAGGCCTATTCTGTGATTCACGCCGCCGCCGATGCGTACAGCCTCTTTCTCCATAATACGCATGCCGGGAGTAGTCTTGCGTGTATCGAGAACACGGGTATTCGTCCCTTCAAGCTCCTTTACGTAACGGCGTGTCATGGTAGCGATGCCGCTCATGCGCTGCATCACGTTAAGCATAAGACGCTCGGTCTGCAAAAGCGAGCGTACGCTGCCCGTAACATACATTGCGATGTCGCCTTTCTTGACTTCGGCGCCGTCCTCTATCAGCACCTCCACTTGCAGTTCCTTGTCGAAACGGGCAAAGATACGTTTCGCCATCTCAACTCCCGCAAGCACTCCGTCTTCCTTGATAAGGAGCATATTCTTGCCCATTGCGTCGGCAGGTATTGACGAAAGGGTCGTATGGTCACCGTCGCCGATATCTTCGGCGAACGCCAAGTCGATAAGTTTATCGATCAGTTCATCTTTTACATTCATAATGACATAATTAATTTCTGCGAAGATAGAGAATTCTTGTTATTGAAGCAAAGAAGAGAGACAAATTTATACTATCTTCGTGGCGAATAATCGACAACAGGAATGAAAATCACCCTACTTGTAGTCGGCCGCACCGTCGACAGCAACATAACAGCAGGAATAAAAGACTACACCCAGCGTGTAGGCCACTTTGTACAGTTCGACATGGAGGTCATACCCGAACTGAAGAACGCAAAAAAACTTAGCGAGGCGCAGCAGAAAGAGCTTGAAGGCGAACTGATTATAAAGGCTATTCAGCCGGGCGACCGCATCGTGCTGCTCGACGAGGGAGGCAAGGAGTTCCGTTCAACAGAGTTCGCTTCATGGATAGAGCACAAGCAGAACATATCCACGAAACGCCTTTTGTTCATCGTTGGAGGGCCTTACGGCTTTTCCGGGAAAGTATACGAGGCTGCGCATGAGAAGCTGTCGCTCTCAAAGATGACATTCTCGCACCAGATGATAAGGCTGCTTTTCATAGAACAGCTGTACAGGGCGTACACCATCATCAACCGCCTGCCCTACCACCACGAATAAGAAAAAGAGGGAAATAGCAGAGAACTACTGCCCTGCGGCGTCCTCTTCAGCCTCTTCCACGAACTGGAAGCACCCGGCATCAATGGAGCCCGCCTCACGCAGCGTCCCGTCAAGGTCGTACGGCAGTATATCGAGCCATTTATCCGAGGCTATGCCCTTTGCCCTCGACTCTTCCGTAAGGTGAAAATCATAGTCAAAGACATCGTGGTCGATAAGGCGGAAGTGCTCCTTTGCGAACGGAGCGACCCCTACGCTGTCATATACAATATTCACGAAGCAGCTGTCCTGCGTATCGATAGTGTTTATCAGAGAATTCTCGAACAGATAGTTCGCAATGAAAGGCACCGTGTCGCCAAACTGAGTGAAACTGCCCATTACCTCATCCTCTTTAGTTCCTGTGATAATGCAATTGAGGAACTTCGCTCCGTAGAGCGGGGCCGGCTCACCCTCGATGCTGTTATGAAGAGCGAGAGCCGCCTCGCGCTGCTTCCACACATAGAAATTCGCAATAGTGCAATGAACGAACGAGACGTTGCCGCCCGCCACCTTCACGCAGTTGCCTTGCGCATTCGCTATCAGCGAATTCTCGACATTCGCCTTTGCCGACAGCAGTTCAAGGGCATGCCCTGTAAAGTTCTCAATTATCGACGACCTAACCGACAGACGCTCGATTGCCGTGTCGCCGCGCTCCACCCTAATGCCGTACTCGCCGCCATGAATGTCGCAATGCTCCAGCACGTTGCCGTTGCTCGTAGAGGCAAGCACAATGCCGCCCCACTTGCCCGGCACACGGTCATAGGGAAGATAGCTGAAGAGCTTGTCGGTCCTGTCGCCCCTGAAGACAACCGGAGAGCCGTAGCCGCCTTTTGCCTCAAGGGTTCCGGCAACCTTCATGAAGGCATTGTCGTGGAAATAGAGCGTAGTGTTGCCGCAAAGCGAGAGTTTCGCGCCCTCGGCGACGCACAGGCTGTCGTACACGACATAATGTCCCGGAGCCAGAAGAGTGTCGGACGTGAACTGCTCGGCATGCATGAACGTGACGTCACGCCCGTGCGCCATAAGCAAGACATGCTGGCTCACCCCGCTTTCAAGGGTGAACAGCAGGGAGTCCTTCAATAGCAGCGGCTTGTCTGCGCCATTCTTCAAAGGCTTTACCGAAGCGACGACAAAAAGGCTGTCATTGGCGCGTATCTCAAGGTCGTTCATCACAGAGCCGTACTGCCCGTCCACAAGCACGCTGAATTCAGAGTCGTCACCGCCGGCAAGACACACATCGCTTATACGCAAGGCATTCTTGTTCCTGTTGCGAACGACGAACATCGACGACGGAGAGACAAGTTCGGTAAAAAGAGTGTCAAAGGAGACCGTGTCGGTAGAGAACTCCAGCCTCAATGACGGAGAAGAGGAAAAGCGGTTATCTTCGTTGCAGGCAACGAAGATAACCGACATTATAATGATGCAAAATGCTGCAAAAAAGTTTTTCATCGTACGCTTTGCTGTATATACATCATATTAACGACAAGAAGGCCGTTTTATTGTTGATAACGTTAATCGTTATCACACGGCGCATGCTCGAGCAGAGCCACAAGGTGCTGCCACCAACGCTCAGTGGATGCGATATGCAGCCTTTCGTCGGGCGAGTGAACGCCACGCATAGTCGGGCCGAAGGATATCATGTCAAGCGATGGGGACTTCTCGAGGAAGAGGCCGCACTCAAGGCCCGCATGGATAGCCTTTATCGTAGCCTCGGCGCCGAAAAGCTCCTTGTACGTGTCGCAAGCGACCTTAAGGATATCAGACTTCACGTTAGGCTTCCAGCCCGGGTACTTGCCTTTGGTAGTTACCGTAGCGCCGGCAAGCTCAAACGCCGCACGCACGGTATCGGATACATTGTCACGCGCCGACAGCACTGAACTGCGCTGGCTTGCGGTGACAAGCAGAGTGTCGTCGGCAGTACGTTTCACCGAAGCGAGGTTGCTCGAAGTCTCCACAAGGCCCGGCATGTCGCTGCTCATGGCGAACACGCCGTTGAACACAGCCTGCAAAGAGCCAAGAAGCGCCTTGGCTGAGTTGCGGTCGATAGCCTTCGCCACAGGGTCGGCGCTCTGCATCGTGAAACGCATCGAGGGCTCTGTCGCCGAATATTCGTCCTGAACCTCGGCTGCGAAGAGATTGAACTCAATGCGTACAGGCTCCTTGTCCTCGGAGGGAACGGCGATGAGCGCCGATGCGTCGCGAGGTATAGCATTGTGGAGGCTGCCGCCGCTGATGTCGCACAGATAGCAGTCGAACTTCGCCGACACCCGGTTAAGGAAGCGTGCCATGAGCTTGTTGGCATTAGCCCTGTTCTTGTTGATATCGTCGCCCGAATGGCCGCCCGTGAGGCTGTTTATATCCACTTTCATGAAGAAATACCCTGCTGGGACATCGACCCATTCATGCTTGAACTCAGCGTAGTTGCACACGCCGCCTGCGCAGCCGATGAACATTTCCCCCTCGTCTTCCGAGTCAAGGTTTACAAGGATATCGCCCTCAAGCAGTTCGGGAGCAAGAGCCTCGGCGCCTGTCAGGCCTGTCTCCTCGTCTATCGTAAAGAGGCAGTTCAGAGGACCATGCTTCAACGACTTGTCGGCGAGAGCGGCCATTGCCGCAGCGACGCCTATGCCATTGTCGGCACCGAGAGTAGTGCCTCGGGCCTTCAGCCACTCGCCGTCCACCCAGGGACGTATCGGGTCTTTCTTGAAGTCATGCTCAACGTCGGGACGCTTGTCGCACACCATGTCCATATGACCTTGAAGAATAATAGTCTTTCTGTTTTCGAATCCCGGATAGGCGGGTTTCTTTATCAACACGTTTCCGACGCTGTCGGCTATAGTCTCATACCCGAGCTCCTTGCCGAAGTTCTGCAAGAATTCCGATATCTGCGCCTCATTCTTTGAGCCATGAGGAATTGCGCAAATTTGAAAGAAATAATCAAAGACCGCTTTGGGCTGCAAGTTCAATTGTTCCATATTCCGTAGTTTAAAATTGTTAATACGCTCTGTTAATTTGCAAAAAAAAATTAATTCGGGTGTTTTCGCCTTTCGTTTTCGTATTTTTCACACAAAATGCAGAGAAAAAGTGAAAACAAATATATTACTTTGCGATAACAAAGATAATAGAAATGTTCAAGACTTTACTCTTTACGTTGTTAATTATTGCAATAAGCGTCGCATTGCTGTCCATTACAATAATTATAAAGAAAAACGGAAAATTCCCGAACATTCATATCGGCGGCAATAAGGAGATGCGCAAAAGAGGAATAAAATGCGCTCAATCGCAGGACAGGGATGCTCGCAAAGAGAATCGCATGGCTGTAAAGGAGATAAACAAAAAACAATGATAATACTATGAAAAACTTTAAAAGAAATTGTCTGTTAGCGACTGCTTTCGCTTCAGTTTTAATGTTCGCGCAATGCACCACAGCAGAGAAACAGGATGTTGCGGTTGAGACATCCCCCGTTGAGGTTGCAGCGGCAGCCCCCTCGCTGAAGATTGCATTTGTAGACCTTGACTCCCTCATGAGCAACTATGAGTTCGCCAAGGACATCAACAAAGAGATGATGCGCAAGGAGGAGGACATAAAGATGAAGCTGACAGAGCAGTACAAGGTACTTCAGGCCGACCAGGCGGACTTCGAGCTCAAATACAAGAACAATGTCTACGCAACTCCCGAGCGTGCGCAGAGCGAGTACAACCGCATAATGCAGAAGGAGCAGGAGATTGTTCAGCTTGAGCAGAAACTGACTCTGGAATTCGAGAAAGAGGGGTTGGAAAAGAACCAGGCCTTGCGTGAGGCTATCAACGAGTACGTGAAAGAGTACAACAAGAGCAAGGGCTACGATTTCATCATTACAAAAGTCGGCGAGAACCTGCTGTACGCAAATCCCGTATATAACGTGACAAACGAAGTTGTCGAGGGCCTCAACGAGCGTTACGCCAATAAGCAGAAGTAAAAAAGACTGTTTCAGCATAAAAAAACACAGCCCAGGGCTGTGTTTTTTTATGCCTTGCCGGCTTTATTTTTTCTTTGGCATCTTGTGCGGAGATATCATGTTCTCGGGACGCAGCAACTCGTCGAGTTCCTCTTTCGACAGCATGCCCTCTTCGAGAACAAGGTCATACACGCTGCGGTTCTCTTTCAATGCTCTCTTAGCTATCTTGGCGCTGTTCTCATAGCCCAATACAGGGTTAAGAGCCGTAACGATGCCGATACTGCCCAGGACAAGTTCCTTGCAATGGCCCTCGTTGGCTGTGATGCCGTCCACGCACAACACACGCAGGCGTGTCATGCCTCGCAGCAACATGCGTATCGAAGAGATGATGGCATGCACCATGACAGGCTCCATCACGTTCAGCTGAAGCTGACCCGCCTCGGCTGCGAATGTCACTGTAAGGTCGTTGCCGATTACACGGAAACATATCTGGTTCACCACTTCGGGAATCACGGGGTTCACCTTGCCCGGCATAATGCTTGAACCCGGCTGCATGGGCGGCAGGTTTATCTCATTAAGGCCGCAACGCGGGCCGCTTGACAAAAGCCTTAGGTCGTTGCATATCTTGGAGAGCTTAACGGCCAGACGCTTGAGCGCCGATGAATACATTACCGATGAGCCGGCGTCGGGAGTAGCCTCAACCAGGTTGCCTGCAAGCACGAAAGGCTTGCCCGAAATCGCACGGAGAGCATCGACGCAAGTCTGAGCGTACTCAGGCTCGGTATTGATACCCGTACCGATAGCAGTCGCTCCCATATTGACCTCAAGGAAAAGACGCGCCATTTCGTTCAGGCGGCTTACCTCCTCTTCGAGAGTCACGGCAAAAGCCTCGAACTCCTGACCGAGAGTCATAGGAACGGCGTCCTGCAACTGAGTACGGCCCATCTTGATTATATTGGCGAACTCCTTGCCCTTAGCACGGAACGAGCGGATAAGCTGCTTGAGCTCATGCACCAAGTCCTCGTTGTGCAGTATAAAGCACAATTTGAATGATGTAGGATAGGCGTCGTTGGTAGACTGCGACAAGTTCACATGGTCATTGGGGTGGCAATACTGGTACTCGCCCTTGTTATGGCCCATTATCTCGAGAGCCCTGTTGGCAACCACCTCATTGATGTTCATGTTGGTAGAGGTACCTGCGCCGCCCTGGATAAGGTCTACAGGGAACTGGTCAATCAGAGCGCCTTCCATAATCTCCTCGCACGCCTTCTTAATAGCGGAGCCTATCTCCTCGTCAAGAGTACCGAGTGATACGTTTGCATGAGCTGCGGCCCATTTCACCATAGCCAAGGCCTTGACATAGTACGGGTGGTCACTGATAGTGATGCCGCTGATGTCCTTAAAATTGACCATAGCTCTCAAAGTTTGAACGCCATAATAGGCGTCGGCAGGGACTTGAATCTCGCCTAATGAATCATGTTCAAGACGTGTTTTCATTGCTATATATATTATAAAATGTTATGTCATAATACCATAATGGCAAAAAAGCCATAAATGTTCTCGCAAAACCATGCGAACCGAACATTTGCAATGCGAATATAGGAATTAAAAGTCGGAAGAGCGAAAGAAAAATTGATTATTTTTAAAAATAAGAAAAGGAGAACTTTTCGTTCTCCTTAAAGTAGCGGGGGAAGGGATCGAACCTCCGGCCTTTGGGTTATGAGCCCAACGAGCTACCACTGCTCCACCCCGCGATGCGGTTTTCAAAACTGATGCAAAGGTAATACAATCTTTCTTTCAAAACAAATATTTCGGAGACTTTTTCTTGAAAAACCATGTTTTTGTACTTTTTTCATATTTCCGTTATTGCACATCTGTGCATAAATGCGTAATTTTGCGACAAAATACAAAACTATGGCAGCACCCGATACGAAAGAGGTTTTAATTAAAGTCGCAAGAAAATTATTTGCGAAGCATGGCATAGGCAACATAACCATGAACGACATAGCTCAAGCTGCTGAGAAGAGCCGAAGAACGGTCTATACATACTTTCAGAGCAAGGAAGAGCTGCTCGAGGCGTCCATCGAGATGGAGGTGAAGAAGATCTCGGCAGCCATGACGAAGGTGGCCGTGTCGGACCTTCCAATCGACAAGAAGATTATCAAGCTTATTTTTGTACGCCTGCGCATGACTCGCAGCATCGTACGCCGCAACGGGTGCCTTCACTCCGACTACATCGTCATTGTCGAGCATATACGAAAGAGCTTCGACTCTAAGGAGATAGCGTTGTTCCGCCATATAATTGCCGAGGGAAAGCAGAGAGGGATATTCAAGACCGAGAGCCCCGACCTTGCCGCAAGGTTTCTGCATTTTTGCCTTAAGGGCATTGAGATACCCTTTGTCAATGGCATAGTGAGCAAGAACAACGATGAGAAATTCGTATATCACTTCACCGAGAATGTAATCTTAGGCGCTCTCGGATATACAGGAACCATTAACAGCATCTGAGAATGAACGTACTCTACGAAGACAACCATATAATAATAATAAACAAGGCTGCCGGAGAGATTGTCCAGGGCGACAAGACCGGCGACGAGTCTCTGTGCGAGAAGATGAAGCTGTTTCTCAAGGAGAAATACGCAAAGCCGGGGAATGTTTTTGTCGGGCTGCCGCATCGTCTCGACCGCCCCGTAAGCGGAATTGTCGTGTTCGCTAAGACGAGCAAGGCGCTCGAAAGGCTAAACACGATGTTCCGTGACGGTACCGTTAAGAAGATTTATTGGGCAATAACAAAGGGCAAGCCTGTGCCGGGAGAAGGAGAGATAAGCAGTTGGATTCTGCGTAACGAAAAGATGAACAAGAGCTTTTCATACCCCAAGGAGGTAAAGGGCAGCAAGCACGCCCTGCTCTGCTATTCGCACATAGCGTCGTCACAGAACTACAGCCTTATCGAAGTGGAGCTGAAGACAGGCCGCCATCACCAGATACGTTGCCAGCTGGCATCAATAGGCTGCCCCATAAAGGGCGACCTCAAGTACGGAGCGAAGCGTTCCAACCCCGACGGCAGCATATCGCTGCACGCTCGCAGCATTGAGTTCATTCACCCTGTATCGAAGGAGCATATAAAGGTAACAGCCCCGCTGCCGAATGACACTCTTTGGAAGAGTTTTGATAACGAGTAACGATTAACGTTTAACGTTTAACGAGTAACGAGTAACGAGTAACGATTAACGAGTAACGAGTAACGTTTAACGAGTAATGATTAACGAGTAACGAGTAACGAGTAACGATTAACGAGTAACGTTTAACGATTAACGAGTAATGATTAACGAGTAACGTTTAACGATGCATGGCAAGCCTGCAAGCTTTCATTCGTAAAGACACATGACATCAATTACAATAAGAACATACGAGGATATTCACCATGTGTGCCTTATTTATGGGTTAAAGAGGGCATACATGCGTTATCCCTCTCTCACCGACAATGTATTGGCATCGCCTCCGCCGTTCCTGCGCAGCCCTAAGCTGAAGCGTCTGTTCATAGGCAGCAAGATAAACCCCGTTTCGGTACAATACTGCAAAAAGGAGATAACCGTTCTTTATGACGAAGAGCGTGTATCGAATGATGAGATAGCGAATTTCTCGAAAGCGATAGTCGAGGAGTACTTCGGCACTCGTCACCCGTACGCAGAACACGAATGGAACGGGAACGCCTTTGCGACGGCCGGTAGAAACGTGGCCGAGATTATTTGAAAGTATCGAGCGAACGGCGATACGATTTGGGCGACTCGCCCTCTACCCTCTTGAAATACTTGCCGAACACCGACTGTGACGGAAAATCAAGCTCGTCGCTTATCTCCTGCACTGTCATTGACGTAGAGGTGAGGCAGCTCTTGGCGTAAAGCACCACATATTTCTCTATCCACTCCAATGCGGTCATGCCTGTTTCTTGCTTGAGCAACGACGACAGGTACTTGTTCGTTACGCACAGCTTGCCGGCATAGAAGCTTATATCCCTGTGCGACTTGAAGTTTTCCGAGACGAGCGAGATAAACTTTTCGCACAATTCTTGGCGGAAGGTCATTACCGACTGCTGCCTCTGAGCATTATGGACGTAATACCCCAACCCGTAATAGTAGGCCGAAAAGAGGTGTTTTATAATCTCTTCCCTGTAAGGATGATTTTCCTGTTTAATAATGCTCGCCAGCTGCTCGTAACACGAAATGAATGCACTGAGCATCTCTTCGGTAAGGGAATAGAAGTGCGTTGCATGAAGCGACAGCTTCTCCTTGAAACTTACAGGCAGGTTAAGCGAGTCGGTGAATTCGGGAGTGACGACCATTCCCACGCCGTCGAAGTCGGGCGACACCTCGATTGACTCAATGACCTGCCCGGGAAGAAAGAGCGCCATAGAGGGTGACTTCAGGGAATATGAATAGAAATCGACAATGCACGACGCCTCGCCCTTCGTCACCACCACTTGAGTGACGTCGCTCACCCTGTACGGGAAACGCATTTTAGTGGTGATTGCCTCTCTGTCTAACAGTTCGATATTATTCATATTGCAAATTCTGTCACGGGAATACAATTCAGTCCCGAAGCCTATAGTGAATTCGGGACTGAATCATTAAATTACTGCTCTGCAACAGCTGCCTCGGCGGCAGCCTCCGCCGGCTGAGCCTCGACCGCTTCAGCGGGCTGCGCCTCTTCAACGACCTCGACCTTCTCCTTATTGAACATAGGCAACGGAGAAGGAGCCCCTGCGAATGCCAATATATTGCCGAGCCAAAGGCCTGCAAGCACTACGGCAACGGAAATAAGAGATATTATCACCTTAAGCCATGCAGGAATGCCCTTTCTTGCATACGGGTCCTTGAGTTTCAGCTTCGGGAAGTGAGCGATATCCGTCAATGTCTCGCCGAACGGAATGCTTATCTTTGAGGCGGCGTTTATCGCCCAGCCGTTGGCGTTGAGCAACGGCGCTATGTTGCGGCGGCGCAGCTTCATCCATGCCATTACCATGGCAGGGCCCGAGATGACGAGCATGATGCCTATGAACGCAGCTATCAGCTGCCACCATTTAAGAGCGAAGACACCTTTGAAGATGCTCGTAAGGGCCGTGCCTATCATGCCGACAGCCATGCCAAAAGCGGCAAAGATACCGGCAAACTTGGCAATGTCGAACGGCTGTGCCGGAGCCTTGCTATCTTCACTCTTCGGCAATGTCGTGGGGGCTGCGTTTATCTTAGCGTTCACGTCTTTCATCATTGCCGCATCCTTGTCGGCCGCGCTCTTGTTGATAAGGTTCTCGACGGTAGTGGCCATGCGACGGTAAGGAGACCAGAACGCCTGGCCGATGCTGATAGGATTGTCTATTATCTTTGTCACCACGGCATCCCACACCTGTCCTTTATTGTCGTAGTAGATGGCGTTCTTTCCAACGACAAGGTCGCCGATGTCGCCAACCGTAATAGCCGCCACGATGTTCAGCTTCGCAGGGCTTGCCTTTGTCGTGCAGTCGCAGTATACAAGATACATGCCGCTTGCCGCAGCCATTGTGTTGTGCTTGGCCATGTCGGCAACCTGCATACACATGCGGCATTCACGCTGGTCAATGAGCAGACGGCCGCTCTGAAAGACGGCTCTCACCTTTTTGTTTTTTGAATAGAAATCCTGGAACGTCACGAAGTTGCATAGCAAGCGGTAGAAGTCACGGTAAATATGCAGGAACTTGTCCACAAGGTCTATGCCCTCAGAAGCCTCTTTGAGCGCCACGTCCTGAGCCACAAGGTCGAGCAACGCCTGTTTCTTGTCCTCTGCAAGCATTTTCTTTATCGTATCAAGGCCCAACGCCTCTACCTCACCGCCCTTCTTGGCAGCCTTCCATGCATTGTATTCAGCGAAAGAGGCGCCAATCGCAGCCCATGACTCTTCGGTGATAGCCTTTCCCTTAGGCTTTACGATAGAGATGAGCGTACTGAACTTTGAGGCCCATGCAGGGTTGATAGCCGCATTGATGTCAAGTTCTGCCTTGCCGGTGATGCGAGCGATAGGATATGCTGCGATATCGTCAGTCTTTCCTGTAAGGTTATCTGCGCTTATAGTCTCAATGAGGGCGGCCTGCACGTCGAGCTTGGCAGCGCTCTCAGGCGAGAACGATGCGAGCTGTGAACGCACGAAGTAGTCCTTCACTTTTGTGTCAAGCGCATTGTACGCTTCTATAGCCTTGTCGGTATCGGCACCGTATGGAGCCTCGACGGCAGCCTCCTGCCATGCCACGTAGTCGGCCATGGCCTGATAGAATTTCTCTATCTGCTCCGCATTCACGCCATTCTCGCCGCTGCGGTCGGCTACGCCGCCTAAGGCGCTGATGATTGCTGCTATCGCAGCTTTCTCCTCTTCGTTTTCCGAGGTCTGGCAGGTGATTACGCCGTCGCCATTGAAACGGGTCTTCGCAAAAATAGCCACCGTGTCGGCAGCGTCGGCCAATGAGATCACACTACCCTCTTTGCCAAGATTTACAAGTATCTGCTTCGCAGAATTATATAGTACAAGGCCGTCAGCGTTTTCCTGATTGAACATCTCAACGTCGATGCTGTCTGCGCTCTTTAACAGCAAATTGGCATCCTTGACTACAGACGTAAGCCATTGCGATGTAGCTACCACGTCGCTTACACGGATACGCCCGTCGTTATCGACATCGATATACTTCAGGCTCTTGTCGTCGATATCAAGCCCTGTAGTGGGGCATGAAAGCACCGTCCACTTCTTGATGTCAAGTTCCCCGAGGTGAGCGATGTCGGCACCGGTAGCCACCTTTACACGTGTAGCGCCACCAATGTTTTCATAGTTCCATGAATGTTTTCTTGTTGCCATAATCTGTTTAATATGTATTTATGTGTTCTTTAGTTCAGCCAAGCATACCGCCATCGCAAGGCATGGTCTACCCTTGCGGCAAGCATGTTTCATTTTGTAATTTATTACAAATATAATATACAATTTATTATTCTGCAAATATAATTCAAACAATGAGTGTCCACTAAAAAAGTGCGTTTCATCGGATATATCTATCCGATTGCGTGCGTCTCATCGGATATATCTATTGCGTCTCATCGGATATATCTATCCGATGATGCAGAGGTAGGGGTCTCTGACCCCTGTATATTTGCAGGTCGCAGACCCTGACACTCATTAACGGCGGATAACATATCCGCCAGGACGGGAAATGAAAACCATCACGGTAACGGTTATGGTCACTGACGAGGAAGTAACCACGCTCGTAACAGCAATCCTGCTCCGCAAGGAACTGCTGCCCCCAGTTGGCAGTCATCTCCAACGACCAGACAGGCGTGAAGCGGTAGCCTGCGTGGATACCCGCCGACCAACCGGGACGGAGTGCGTCTCATCGGATATATCTATCAGATGATGTTGAAATAGGGGTCTCTGACCCCTGTATATTTACGGGTCGCAGACCCTGACACTCATTAACGGCGGATAACATATCCGCCAGGACGGGCTTTAGGGGCTACTAAGGGCACTAAAGGCTACTAAAGTGGCTGACGCCCCCAGCCTGACGGCTTTTGCACTTTGCTCTGTTGTCTGCGGTTTTGAGATCCTTCCCTACGGTGTATAATCCTTCTCAGGCATTTGCTCTATTTTCTGAGCAAGTGCGGGCAATACAATCACTGCGAGCGCCACCGTCGTCAATATTTTCGTCAATATCTTCATAATAGCTGTCGTTTGTTTACATATTATCTTTCATCTTTCCACTTTAACCCCACTTCGTGGGCTTGAACCTTGGCTACGCTCGCTGTAAAAGCTCGAGTAACCTTGGCTTTCGCTCGCTTGGCACAAGCTTTCATCTTTCATCTTTCAACTTAAAAAAAACGCTACCGCATAGCACGTTGAAGTGCTGCACGATAGCGCATTATATCTTATATTTTATATCCGCCCTTAGGGGGGGGATACTTGCAAAACGTTATAATTCAATGCATTACAACACATGCAAGCAAGCGAGGCTATCGCTTGTCCCGGACTGTTGCGGTATATTGTGCAATTGCCTTGCATTGTTCTTCCCTATTTGCATTATACCGTTTTAACGGCGTTAATCAATGTCTACGCCGTAAAAACAGTCAATAGGATTTGTTTTTTGCAAATATTAAAAAGGAAAACTTTAACAGAACAGCCGCAGTTATTTTTTTAACTAAAACGAAGAAATCATGGGATGTTTATTAAAAAAAAGTAACAAAAACGCCTGAGCCGACAGGCGGAATGTCATGCCTCCATGAGCCGGACTTTGCAATCGTTAAGCCTACCTCTTCAAATACCAAAGCACCGAGGCGTTTCCACGGCGGAAGAGTTCTTGGGCAGCGGAACGCAGTTCCTGGGCAGTAACGGCACGATATCTTTCGGGCTCGAGGAAGTGAGAATCGAGGCTTCCCCGCATCTCGGCTACGGCGATATTGTTGCATAGGTTCTCGCCGCCGACATTGCGGAAGTAGAACTCCGACTCGAAGCGGTTACGCACCTTGTCAAGTTCGTCGCACGGCACAAGCTCTCTCTTCAGCAGGTCCAGTTCGTGCCATATCGCCTCTTCGGCCTCTTTCACAGGCACGCCGTCGGCGACGCGTGAATATATCCAGAACATGCCAGGGTCCTCGCAGCCCGAGATGAAAGCGTCAATTCTTGAAAAGAGCTTCTTCTCCTTGACCAAACGTGCCGACAGACGGCCCGAGTAGCCGTTTGACAGGACGTCGGATATGACGTCGCATGGATAATAGTCGGCACTGAGCCTGCCGCCCATGTGAAAGCCCATGTAAAGGGCATTCTCGGGTACGTTGCGGTAGACAGTCTTGCGACGCATGCGTGTCTGACGCGGCTCTTGCGGCAGAACCGCGGCCTTGCAGTCCGTTGCAGGGATGTCGCCGAACCATTTATGGCTCCACTCCATCACCTGCTCAAATGATATATCGCCCACCACTGCCAGCACGGCATTGCCCGGCACATAATGACGCTTGTAGAAGCTGCGTATGACAGGCAGGGGAACGTCGGCTATGTGCCTCAGCTCACGTCCTATCGTGGACCAGCGGTACGGATGCCGTTTGTACGCCATTGAACGGAGAATGGTGCTTGCATCGCCGTAGGGCTTGTTGAGCTTGGTCTGCTTGAACTCCTCCATTACTACCTGACGCTGCACGGCGACCTTCTCTTTCCCGAACGTGATGTTACGCATGCGGTCGCTCTCGAGCCAGAAGGCGAGTTCGGCGTTCTGCTTGGGAAGAGCTATATAATAGCTTGTGACGTCGTTCGTCGTGTATGCGTTGTTCTCGCCACCGGCATTCTCTATGGGCTCGTCGAACGAGGGAACAGCCTTTGTGCCTTCGAACATCAGATGTTCAAGCAGGTGGGCTATGCCGGTGTAACGGTACTCCTCGTCGCGAGCCCCCACTCCGTAAAGCAGGTTTATATAAACCATCTGCTTGCCCGCAGCAGGGTAATGCACCACCCGCAGGCCGTTCGGCAGTTGTCCTTTACTTACCATAGTTGTCGAGAAGCGTTGCCTTGTTTATCCTGATGTGAGCGCGAGGGCGTCCCTTTGAGGTGGCGTCCGCCGCCGAGATTCTATCCACGACGTCCATACCCTCGACAACCTCGCCGAAGACGGTATAGTAGGCGTCGAGATGCGGAAGGCCGCCCACATTCATATACTCCTTGCGTTGTTTTGCCGAATATGAGAACTCGTTGCCCTTGACAGCGGCACGCGCCTCGGCCATGAGCTTGCTGACAAGCTTGTTGAGCTCCTCTTTCTTCTTGGCGTCGTGCTTCGCCGAATTGTTCAGTCGCAGTATCTGCTGGCGATACGGTACCTGCACTTCGTGGAACTTCTTTGTTACGAGCTCCTCATTTATCTTTCTCTCGCTCAGCTTCAGCTCGTTATCCTTTGCGGGCTGCCCCGTGACGATGTAGAAATGAGCTCCCGATGAGTAGTCGCCCCTGTTGAAGCTTGCGGCAGCCACTGCGCCACGCTTGTGATAGCGTTTCGCAGGGTCTATCTCCGAGGGCACGGTAAACTCAACGTCGGTAACGCCCAGGTCGGCGCCGTCAGGGTTGGTCTTTGAGGTATAATCGCCAGTCTGAATGAAAAGGTTCTTCTTTACCCTGTAGAAGAGCTGTCTGTCGTAAAAGCCGTTCATGACAAGATTGACGAAATTCTTGCGGTGGCCGGGAGCCTCACGATAGAGCTTGATAGTTATGTCGCCCATGTTGGTCGAGAGCAGCACGTACTGGTCGCTGTCGGGGCTATTGACATTGAGGTCTTTCACAAGCTCCTCTTTCTTGTCTTCGTTCTGCGGCTTTTCGCTGCCGCCGCTGCAAGAGAGCGACATAAGAGAGATTGCGAGAAGCGATAGGTATGCAATTCTTTTCATTGACGTCGGTTTTTGGATTTACAAGAGGCAAATTTAAAGATATTTGAAGAAAAAAACAATATTGCGGCCAAAAGTTGCCCGCCCGCATTTGTTTATGAGTAATAGCGGGCAACGGCAAAAAACATTTCAAAAAAATGGCTTACTTATAATAAATTTATATTACTTTGTATTCTAATATGAAAAAGAGGAGCAGGACATACAGAATTTTCAAGGCTGCGGCTATCGCCGTGTGCCTCCCTGCCGTCCTTTTATGGTTCTTCATTATATTGCTGTATGTCCCGCCCGTCCAGAGATACGCCGTCGATAAAATCTGCAAGAAGGTTGGCGAGGCGAGCGGCTTCGAGGTTGGCATGGGCTCTTTTCACCTTGCGTTCCCCCTAAAACTGAGCATATCGGACTTTCAGGTGTCGAGAAACGACACAGTTTTTCTGCAAGGAAAAGAGGTTGAGGCCAACATTTCGTTCCTGCCGCTGCTGAGAGGAGAGGTCGAGGTAAATTACATATCTGTTGAGAAGACCGCCGTAAACACCGCCGACCTTATCGAAGGAGTAAAGATAGACGGCGAGATAGGCTTCTTCAGAGCCGTCGCTCGCAACATTGACTTAGACAAAGAGATTGTAAACCTCAGGCAGCTGCACCTGCACAGCACGGACGTGAGCATCACTCTCTGCGACACCACGGATAGCGAGGATGACGACGAGCCTCTGAACTGGGTAATAAACCTTTACAAGGGAGGCATTGAGAACTGCAGCGTGAAGATAGACTTCCCGCTCGACACGATGTCCATTGCCGCCGACATCGGCAAGCTGCGTTTAAGAGAGGGCGCTGTAGACATTGGCAATGAGATATATTCCGTCGGCAGGCTCGCCTTGAGCAACAGCGGGGCAAGGTATGACGCAGGAACAGAGAGCCGCAAGGCAGAGCCGCTGAGCCACATAGCATTGGAGAACATCAACATAGGCTGCAAGGATATCATATACAGCCCTTTGTTCTCGGCTATTGACGTAGAGCGTCTTACATTCATTCAGCCGGGAGGCATAAGAGTCACCAACGCCGCGGCTTCGCTCACCGCCGACGAGGAGAAGCTGAGCATAAACAAGCTTGCGTTGAAGAGCAGGAACGGCACGGAGCTTGACATAAAGAGCGAAATCCCCTGGCAATCTCTCGAAACGGGCGGGCAAGAGAGGCTCGCAGCCATTCTGTCGTTGTCACTCGACAAGAGAGACCTCGCTACCCTGCTGACAGAGGAGCAGCAGAGCTATCTGGCTATCTTTGAGGATGACATGCTCATAGCCGAAGCCGCCGTTCAAGGCAACATAAGCGAGCTGAGGATTGACACCCTTGACGTTACGGTTCCCTCACTTGCCGTGCTGCACGCAAGCGGATACGCAAGAGACATCATTGAGCCCGACAGCATTGAAGCGAGCCTTGATATTTTCAACTCCACAGGCGAGCTGCGCAAGCTGCTGGCGGCAGAGGAGAACGACAGCATAACAGGCACCGGGCTTATAATAAACGGAAAAGCCGCATATAAAAGAGGTACTGCCGGCGCCGACCTTGTCATTGACGGCGTCGGAGGCAGGATTTCAGCACAGGCGACGTATGACATAGAGAAAGAGGCGTACGATGCGAATATAGGCATAGCAGGAATAAACGTATCGTCATTGCTGCAGGACATTCCATTAAGCGGCCTTACAGCGAGCCTGAACGCAGCAGGCACAGGCTTTGACATCTTCGACGAGCAGACCAGTTACGAGATAGGCATCGCCATTGACACCCTTTTGTACGACGGGACAGAACTGAAGAGCATCAGCCTCAATGCGGCACAGCAGAACAGTATCTCGAAAATTGTCGCTGCCGGCGACGCTAACGACCTCAAGTTCAGCGTCGATGCCGACACGGAGCTGAGAAAGAACGACATAAAGAACAAGACCTCCATTGAGGTGTCAAAAGCCGACTTCATGATGCTCGGGCTGACCGACGCAGAGCTTGGCACCGAGATGAAGCTGAACATCGAGGCTTCGACAGACATGCGTGAGAGCCATGCGTTGAGACTTAACGGAAAAGGGCTGAAGATTATAACAGAGAAAAAGAACTTCACGCCGGCAGACATTTCAATAGACTTCTCCACGACGCCCGCCTTTTCCTATTTGAAGGCGAGCAACGGCGACCTGCATATCGACGGCAGCCTTAAAAGCGGCTACAAGGGATTGTTCAGCTCTTTCGACAAGCTCGAAGAGATGCTAAGAACGGCCGCAATGGAGGAAAGCACCCTGTACTACCTTCAGGACTACGAGAAGGCTCTGCCCGACATAACGCTCGATTTCAGTTGCGGACAGAAGAACGTCCTGCACAACTACCTTGCCATGAAAGAGCTGAATGTCAATAACATGAGCCTGACAATGAAGCTCGACAGCATAAAGGGCATCAACATCAACGGCGGAGTGCATGGTTTCAAGAGCGGCGAACTGAACCTTGACACGATAAGGCTCTTCACACGCCAGGAGGAGAACAAGATAAGGTACATGGCAGGCGTGCGAAGCACCACGCTTAACCCCATGCAGGAGAAGATGACGTTCAACGCCATGCTGTTCGGCAACATCTTCAACGACTCCGTAACCACAAGCTTCGTGTTCCGTGACAAGGAAGAGGGGGTAGGCATAAAGTTCGGAGCAAAGACACTTGTCAAGCCTAAAGAGCTTGAGATAAGGTTCAACCCCGACGCTGTTCTCTTCGGCAGCAAATTCAGGTTCGAAGATAACAATTATATAAGGTTCGGCGGGTTGTACTCCATTGACGCCGACGTGGCCGTGACCGACGAGCATGACGCCGGCATGCGCCTCACTGCGTCGCCCGACGAGAATGACAGGCTCAATTCAAACCTTGAGCTGTTCAACGTGAACCTGAAAAAGCTGACAGGCATGATGCCGTTCGTGCCCGACATCGGCGGCATGCTCAACCTCGACCTTTTTCTTAGAATGGAAAAGGAGAAGCTGCTGCTGAGCAGCGACATAAGGGTAGACAGCGTTTCGTACGAAGGAACGCTAATAGGCGACGAGACGCTCGAAGTGGTATACTTCCCTAAAGAGAACAGCAGGCACTACCTTGACGTTAAGCTGAGCCACGACAACGAGGAGGTGGCGCACCTCGAAGGCGACTACTTCAACGACAGCGAAGAGCCCGGCCTGAAAGGAAACATCTCCCTTACAAGGTTTCCGCTTGCCATAAGCAAGGCCTTCATGAAAGATGCGGGCATGAGCCTTGACGGCTACGTGAACAGCAGGGTGAACGCCGTAGGCAAGCTGTCGAAGCTTGACACTGACGGATACATACAGTTCGACTCGGCATTCGTGAACGCTCCCCTGTTCGGCACCGACCTGCGTCTGTCGGACAAGCCGGTGACCATAGACCGCAACAGAATTCAGTTCAATGGCTTTGACATCTACGCCAAAGGCGACAGCCCGTTCAAGCTGAACGGCACGGTAGACATGAGCAAGCTGTCGAACCCGTCGTTCAACCTCAGAATGAATGCGAACGACTATGAGCTTGTAAACGCTCCAAGACGGAAAGGCAGCATGCTGTACGGCAGAATGTTCATAGACTTCAGAGCATTCATAGGCGGCACGCTGAACAGCATGAAGGTGTATGGCAACGCAACATTGCTCGGCAAGAGCAATATCACATACGTGATGCAAGACGCCCCCATAGGAACGGACAAGGAGCTTGACGGGCTTGTGGAGTTCGTCAATTTCTCGGACACCACAAAGGTTGAAGCTGCCGAAGAGGAGGAGGCGGACTTCGGAAACACGAACATCAGCCTGGGACTGAAAATCGAGGACGGGGCGAGAATAAACGCAGACTTCGATGCGAACAGGAAAAGCTACGTGACGTTGCAGGGAGGCGGCAGCCTTAACATGAGCTATACCGGCAGCAACGGGCTTAACGTGTCGGGCACATACACCATGAGCGACGGCGAGCTGAAGTACGAGCTGCCTATCATTCCGCTTAAGACGTTCAACATAACCGACGGCAGCAAGGTCACATGGACCGGAGACATTCTTGACCCGACGATTGAGATAACGGCATTGGAGCGGATAACGACATCGGTGAGCATGGACGACGGAGGCTCGCAGCCCGTAGCGTTCGATGTGGGCGTGAAGCTGAGCAACACGTTGAGCGACATGGGACTGACGTTTACCATCTCGGCGCCCGAGAACGCCGTAGTACAGGACCAGCTGAACAGCCTCGACACCGAGACGCTTAACAAATATGCCGTGACAATGCTCATAACCGGGACATACATAGGCAACAGCAAAGGCATGAGCGTGACCAACGCCCTCAACTCCTTCATCGACGCCAAGATAAACGACCTTGCCGGAAGCGCCATGAAGAGCGTGAGCGTGAATGTAGGAATAAACGACGCCGAGAATGCCGAGACAGGAGGCACGTACAAGAACTACTCGTTCAGTTTCAAGAAGAGGTTCTGGAACGACAGGCTGACTATTGTCATAGGCGGCGAGGTGAACAGCGGCGACCGCCCTGCCGCCAACGAGAGCTTTATAAACAACGTTTCGCTCGAATGGAAGATAAGCGACAGCAGCAACCGCTACCTTAGGCTCTTTTACGACAAGAACTACGAGTCGCTGCTCGAGGGCGAGATTATAGAGACCGGCATAGGTTACGTTTACAAGCGCAAGCTCGAGAACCTGCGAGAGCTGTTCATTTTCAAACGGGGGAAAAAGAGAGGAAAGACGCTAACCGACGGGAATAGGACAGACACAGACAAGAAAAAGGCAAAGAGCGAATAGCATGAGATTGAAAAGGCTATACATAATCACAATAACGGCATTGCTGCTTGCGGCATGTTCGACCACCAAGCTGATACCCGATGGCGAACAGCTTTATACCGGCATGAAGAGTACCGAGTTTGTCGGCAAGAAGGAATATGCCTCTACGGCTACGGGCAAGAGCGCTATCGAGGAGGTGACGTATGCGCTTGATTGCGCTCCCAACGGCTCGCTTCTCGGCAGCTCAAGATGGCGCGCCCTGCCTATCGGCCTATGGTGGTACAATGCCTTCCGCAATTCAGAGAGCATGCTCGGCAAATGGCTCTTCAACACATTCGCCACCGACCCAGTGCTTATATCAGACGTAAACCCGGAACTGCGTGCCGAAGTAGCCACCGAGGTACTGAAATACTACGGATACTTCAACGGCAAGGCAACAGCGGAGACAATCACCGGCAAGAAGAACGCAAAGACGGCCAAAGTAAAGTACACCGTAACGCTGAACGAGCCGTACATGTACGACAGCATAGCGTACTGCGGCTTCCCCGCTCCTGCCGACAGCATTATAAGGGCAACGTGGAACAGACGGCTCGTGAAGAGCGGCGAGCAGTTCAATGCGGCACTGATGGAGGAGGAGCGCACAAGGCTGAGCAAGCTGTTCAGGAACAACGGATACTACTATTTCCAGCCCGGCAGCATAACATATCTCGCCGACAGCGTGAACACCCCCGGGAAAATATCCATGCGCATACAACCGGCCGCCAACCTGCCCAAACGCACATTGCAGCAATGGAAGTTCGGCAGGATAAACATACGCATTCCGCAGAACAGCTCGGCCGGAGGCAACAGAGCCGCCGAAAGCGACACATTGAGCCGCAGGAATTTCTCTTACATATTCACCGGCAAGAAACCGCCTGTAAAGATAGGCGCCCTGCTGCGTAACATTCAGATAAGGACCGGGCAGCTCTACTCGAACGACAAGCAGCAAGAGGCGTTCAAGAGACTGAGCCAGATGAACATATTCAGCAACATCAATTTCGCCCTCGCGCCAAGAGGAGAGAGCGACACTCTTGACCTAAACATCACGGCGCAGCTCGACAAGCCGTACGACTTCAGCTTTGAGCTTAACGCCACATCGAAGAGCAACGACCAGATAGGCCCGGGAAGCAAGATAAGCCTTGCCAAGAAGAATGTGTTCCGAGGCGGCGAAATGCTCAAGTTCACCCTAAAGGGCTCGTACGAGTGGCAGACCGATAAGAACGTCACAGGACGCTCAAGCGTGATAAACTCATGGGAAATAGGCGGCGACGTGGCGTTGTCCTTCCCCCGCCTGTTCTTCCCTATCGTTCACCGCCGTTACCTGCGTGTGCCATCGACAACGTCGCTGAGACTGCATGCGAACGTGATGAACCGTTCAGGATTCTTCAGAATGGTGCGTGCCGGGGGCGATGCCACATACAAGATATTCTCTCACAGCACGACAACGCACACAGTCATACCGTTCCGCCTGACATACGACATGCTGCTCAGCACCACAGCGAAGTTCGACTCCATCGCAAAGAGCAACCGCTCTATCGAGAACAGTTTCCGCGACCAGTTCATACCGGCTATGCAATATACATACCTGTATGACAACACGAACACCTACCACAGGAACAAGACAAGCATCGAGGTGTCGGTGACGCAGGCAGGAAACATAACGTCCCTGCTCTTCTATGCGTTCGGAAAGGGCTTCAACACCAAGAACAAGAACATATTCGGCAACCCGTACGCGCAATTCGTCAAAGCCACGGCAGAGATGAGACAGCTGTGGAAGATTGACCGCAACCAGTACATTGCGACAAGGATACTTGCAGGAGCGATACACAGCTACGGTAATTCAGAATACGCTCCTTACAGCGAGCAGTTCTACATCGGCGGCGCCAACAGCCTGAGAGCGTTCACCATACGCTCCATTGGCCCGGGCAGCTTCAGGCCCGACGGAAAGAACAGATACTCCTACCTCGACGAGACAGGAACCCTGAAGCTTGAGATGAACGTGGAATACAGGTTCAGGATTATACAGGACCTGCACGGCGCCGTGTTCGTCGATGCGGGAAACATATGGCTGATGAAAGAGGACCCCGAACGCCCCGGCGGAGAGATAAAAGCCGACACATTCGCCAAGCAGATAGCCTTGAACACAGGCTTCGGCATAAGATACGACCTCGAATTCTTAGTGCTCAGGCTTGACTTCGGACTCGGACTGCATGCGCCTTACGAGACCAAGCGGAAGGGCTATTTCAACCTCTCGCCGTTCAAGGACGGCTTTGCCTGGCATTTCGCTATCGGATACCCGTTCTGATGCATATGAAAAAGTTTTTCACTATTTCTTGCGAATTATTAACTTTTTAATTGTACCTTTGAAAAGTATGGCTCGCAAGAGCCGTTCACACACTGAAAAACATTTATAATTAACACTTAATATTTACAAAAATGAAACCTACACTTTTTGTTTTGGCTGCAGGTATGGGCAGCCGTTATGGCGGTTTGAAACAGTTGGACGGACTTGGTCCTAACGGAGAGACAATCATGGACTACTCTATCTTTGATGCTATCCGTGGCGGTTTCGGCAAATTGGTATTCGTTATCCGCAAGGATTTCGAGGCCGACTTCCGCGAGAAGGTATTGAGCAAGTACGAGGGTCACATTCCTACAGAGCTTGTATTCCAGGCTATCGATAACCTTCCCGAAGGCTTTGAGGTACCTGCGGAGCGTACAAAGCCCTGGGGCACAAACCACGCCGTGCTCATGGGCAAGGACGTTATCAAGGAGCCTTTCGCAGTAATCAACGCCGACGACTTCTACGGACGTGACGCTTTTGCCGTTATGGGCAAGTGGCTCAGCGAGCTTCCCGAGGGCAGCACAGGCCGCTATTCAATGGTAGGTTTCCGCATCTGCAACACATTGAGCGAGAACGGCAGCGTTGCGCGCGGCGTTTGCGAGAAGAACGACCAGAACATGCTTACAGGCGTTGTTGAGCGTACAGAGATTATGCGTGTAGACGGCCCTATCTGCTTCAAGGACGAAGAGGGCGCATGGCAGCCAGTTGCCGAGGAGACACCGGTGTCAATGAACTTCTGGGGCTTCACACCCGACTACTTCAAGTACTCAGAGGAGCAGTTCGTGGACTTCTTGAAGGAGAACATCGACAAGCCAAAAGCTGAATACTTCATTCCGCTTGTAGTGAACAACCTTACAACTTCAGGCACAGCAAGCTGCGAGGTTCTTGACACGACAGCAAAGTGGTTCGGCGTTACATACGCAGCTGACCGCCCTGCTACAGTCGAGAAGATTCAGTCACTTGTCGATGCAGGCGAGTATCCCGAAAAGCTGTTCTAAAAAAGGAACAGGATATACAAAGCAATCGGCTTCCGAATATTTTCGGAAGCCGATTGCTGTATAAAATATTGAGCGGCAAACGGGCTCGTAACCGACGAAGTCGCTTTGCTTGCAAAGAACCCCGACCCTCGCTGTGTAGGCACATCGTCTATGCTTTCCTCCTCTACTGTTCGGAATCTTGCTTCTTCCTCTTGCGTATTTGAGGAATTGTCACTACCTTTGTCGGCAGAAAGAGCATTTAAATCATTTGTCCGTGCGCTTGATTGCGTGTCGCCATTTGGCATCTGCGGGGTTTGATTTAATGCTTTTTTGTTTGTATAAAAGTCATTAAAGACCTCACCCTTCTCTTTCACCTCGGTAACTACTGTATATCTTGTTCCGTTACCATCAGTCAAACGATAAACAGCAAGTTTTGTATTTCCTCGCTTGTTTTCCGTTCTTTCGCCAATTGCAAACGCATCAGGAATAAACAGAATATCATCAGCAGTTATTGCACCGCTACCGGTATTATAATGACGGAACAGCGAATGCTTTGCACCTGCGCCGCAATATCGCCCACCACGTTGCCGTAGGCTTCAGCTCCCGCCTCCGCAACAGCCTGAGCCTGCTCTGCCGTTCCGCCCGTAATGGCCTGCCTTGACCTCGCCTCCTTAGTCCTCTCCGCATATTCGTTCCTTACTTTCCTCAATGCATTCTGTGCCTGCGCCGTGTTAAGGTAATCCTGATAATAATTCCTCATATACCACGCATTGTTTGCGGCCTTCTGTTCCGCCTGCAGCTCCTCTGCCCTCTTTGCGGCCTTAGCCTGCTGCCATGCTCCATATCCGGCGCTCGCAAGCCCTCCCACCGCTCCAATAATACCCATTATCATATGCCTGTATTTTTTATTCCCCAAAGTAAGCCAAAGCCGACGGTATGGGCGGTGCGTAATTGTCACACAACACTACGATTTTGTAACAAACTTTCAATTCGTTCTTTGCCTATCGGAATTGTAGTGTACTTTTGTAAAGGCATTGTAAAAGATTGTGTAAAAGCGATTTTCCGCAATCGTCTATGTTTCAACGAGTTGAATTGTAAAGTGAAGAAGAGCAATAAAATAGACACAAGGACAAAGAACAGAGCCCTTGCCGAATACCAGAAGACAGGCAACATCTCCGCCGTGACAAAGAAGTATGACATATCACGGCCAACATTCTATTCGTGGTTGAAGGAGCTATCCGAGTTCAGACCTTCCACCCCCGAGACTACCAATGCTGTAGTCACCGCAATACAGGCCACAAGCAACGCCGCCGTCCGCTCCATCGAGCAAGCAGCAGCCACAAGGCAAGAGTTCCTGCAGCAACACTATGCACAAGTCAGCGAGCTCTTCTCCGCACTCGTTTGCAAGATGACCGCCACTATCAGCGACGAGGAGTCACACCCCTCCCTCCGGGACCAGGCAGCAGCACTCACAGCATTGACAAACTTTATAAAAGAATTCACCCCCACCGAGGAGCAGGGGAACATCAGCATCAACCTCCTTCAGCAGACGGTGAATAAATAAAAAAGAGAGCCTTCAAAAAAGACTCTCCATGCAAAAAGAAAAGCGTGAGACATCGTCACGCCTTCCCATTCAATAGTTCATATATCCTATGCCTACACCCCAAGCACCACATTCGCATCAATGCCCAGCTGCCTGCTCATCTGCCTGCCAACCTTCAATGTAGGCTCACATTTCCCCGCAAGATATTCGCTCACCCTTGACGGGCTAACCCCCAGCAACTTTGCAAGGTTCGCCTGCGTCAGCCCCATTTCATACATTCTCAGCTTCAACACATCCGCCAACTTCGGAGCGCCTAAGGCAAAATGCTCCTCGCTGTAGTCCGCCACCATATTAGACAGCAGTTCAAGCTCAATGCTATGCACATCATCCAATGGAGTATTGTCATCCACCATCGGCAACAGCTCCTCAACTCTTTTTACCGCCCAGTCATACTGGGCCCTGCTTTCAATTCTTGCCATAATTCCAAAAGTTAAATGGTTGAACAATCAATCCTGTCATACTCTTCGTGCGTACCAACAAAGCGCACATACACAAACCTAATCGTGAACTTAATAACAACAACCAATCTGTAATTGTTACCTTTTATATTAAATACATAATGCTGGTTACCTACATTATCTACACTGTTGAACGTGGCCTTCACGTCAGCGAAGCATCGCCATTCACACCTCTTGACCACAGCCACCCACTCCTGCAGGGCAGTTTTTGAGTCAGGATGTTTCTCCGCATATTCCTTTAGTGCCTGTTCCGTAAAAATCCTCATTGCAATCACATTGTCAATTATTAGTGCAAATGTAACGACAATATTTTAATTATCAAAACATTCTTCCAAAAAACAGAAGAAACTTGGCTCACCAGCAAAGTCTGGGGGGAATAGAATGTTTCATTCTTATTGCAACTTACCCTTAGCCAGTTATCTTTTATTCTCGTTGTTGTCGTTCTATCATGTACTTTTGTCGCACAAAAGTACCAAAAAGCCCGGCACAGGG
>JAFTRV010000009.1 GCA_017462065.1 Bacteroidaceae bacterium | reverse complement strand
GTGAGCCTAATTTTCTCTTTGCTTCAGCCGGTAAGCAAGCTTTCCGTCTAGTTAAATAAGGGATTGGCTTCACTTTGTTCGCCTATCCCTTTGGGGGTGTCCTGCTCAAGAAATTAGTAAACGTCTTACGCCGTTTATGCCTAATTTTCTCTTTGCTTCAGCCGGTAAGCAAGCTTTCCGTCTTCGCAAAAAGAAAATTAGGAAACAATTTTCATCGTTTCCTAATTTCTTGGGGTGGTTGATGGGATTCGAACCCACGACATTCAGAACCACAATCTGACGCTCTAACCAGCTGAACTACAACCACCATGTCACTTTGATTTCTCAAAGTGTTGCAAAGGTATAACTTTTTTGGATATTATACAAGCATTGACGGCTGTTTTTTTATTTGCTATCGAAAGATTTTGTATGATTTTTGTCTGAACATATAAAATATACAAATATTTTGAATGTCTAATCCCCTTCAATTTATTACCTTTATACCACATAATACTTGTTAGCATGATACTGCACATATTCAATCCGGAAAATGACCTGGCATTGGCCGACGGCGGAGCGAACTATTCTCCAACGCCGGCGGCATGCAGAATTGCATACGACCTGGCATGCTTGCCTCTTTGGTTTGCCGACGCCGGTGATGCGGTATCGTTGCCTGACGAGCTGCATCGTGAGTATGCCAAAGAGATGTCACGCCTTTTCGTGTTGGCAAAGCCTTACGAAAAATCCTTTCGTAATAATATAACAACGTGCCGTCCCTGGGGGTGGAGCCCTCAGATGTTCCGCAAGCTGCAAACGGCAGGTTTCGGCGAGCTGTTGCCTGCAAAACAGGATATTGATGCCATAAGGGAGCTTTCCAACCGCAGAACGGCTATAAGGATTTTAGAGTCGCTTGCCGAAAGAGGCTTTGACACTCCCGCAATGCCATTGTATATGACCACGGCCGACGATGTAGCCGAGTTCATCAACAGCCGCCCTCGCTGTGTGGTGAAAGCACCGTGGTCGGGCAGCGGAAAAGGGGTGATGTGGGGCATAGGCCATGTAGAGACGCCGTTGGAGAATTTCTATAAAGGCGTTATCCGCAGGCAGGGCGGCGTGGTGTGCGAGAATTTCCTCGACAGCAGAGTGGAGTTCGCAATGGAGTTCCATTCAAGCAAGAACGGTATCGCTTTTTCGGGCTATTCCCTCTTCAACACGCATAAAGGCTCGTATGCAGGCAATATGCTTGCAAGCGACAGCGTGATAGAACAGCGGCTTGCCGAATATATCCCCCTTGAGGAACTTCGTAGGCTTAGAAGCGAGCTCGAAAAGGTGTTGCAGGACATCTCCGTCCATGAGTGTTACAACGGCTATCTCGGTGTGGATATGATGATTTACGACGACAACGGCACTATGCACCTTAATCCCTGCATGGAGCTTAATCTCAGAATGAATATGGGCATGGTGTCGAGGCTGTTCTACGACAATCACGTGTCGGCAGCGTCCGTCGGCGAGTACAAGGTCGATTTCTTTAAGAGAGACGGCGAGGCTCTTGCGCTTCACGAGAAGAATATGCAGGAACATCCTCTTTCAGTCAAAGACGGCAAGGTCGTTTCAGGTTACCTGAACCTGTCGCCAATTGCAATGGAGAGCCGTTATTCGGCATATGCAATAGTAAAAAAACAGCATTAAATTTCTTATTTAACGTGTTTGTCATTATATTAGCAAAAAACAAAACATCATGAGCTATAATATCATACAGGAAAGAGTAAAAGGCTTTCGTTCATACATGAGCGAAAAAGGGTATGGCGCATTCATTATTGTAAGCAGCGACCCGCATAGCAGCGAGTATGTTGCCGACTGCTGGAAGTCCCGTGAATGGATATCGGGCTTTGACGGCTCTGCCGGAACGGTTGTCATAACAGCCGACAAGGCTCTTTTGTGGACCGACTCACGCTATTGGCTCGCTGCCGAGAAGGCTCTTGCCGGCACCGGGTATGAGCTCATGAAAGACGGTGCAGGCGATACTCCCTCCATACCCCAATGGCTTTGTGACAACCTTTCCAAAGGTGATGTGGTGGCTATCGACGGAACGGTATGCTCCGTCGTGGAAGCCAATGCCTGGCATGCCCCGTTCGCAGAAAAGGGGATAATGCTTGACTATGCGAGAGACCCGTTCGAGGAACTGTGGAGCGGACGCCCGTCGCTTCCTCTCGGCAAGGCGGAGATAATGCCCGAAGAGGTTGCAGGAGAAACGGCAAAGAGCAAGCTGGCACGTCTGCGTGCGGCTCTTGAAAAGGAAGGGGTAGAGGGCATGCTCGTTACCATGCTCGACGAGGTGGCTTGGCTCACGAACCTTCGTGGCAACGACGTTGAATACAACCCTGTAGTTGTCGCATATATGATTGTCACTCTTGACAGCGCTGTCCTTTATATTGATGCAAGAAAGCTCACGGTCGAGGTTCGTGATTATTTGAATTCTCAAGGTATAACAGTCGCCGGTTATAGCGATATCTGGCAAGCGCTCAAGGAGTATGCAAGGAATACTATTCTTATACAGCCGTCGAAATGCAATGTCTCTGCAGCTAAGGCAATTGAGGCGAATAAGGCTGTTTTCCGTGCCGACTCGCCTGTGGCCAAGATGAAGGCAGTCAAGAATAATGTCGAGATTGAAGGCTTCAGACGTTCTATGCTCAGCGAGGGCGTGGCAATGGCAAAGCTGCTCCATTGGCTGAAGCCTGCAGTGGAAAAAGGCGGCATAAGAGAACTTGATGTCGATAATAAACTGACAGAGCTTCGCAGTGCCGACGAAATGTTCAAAGGGCTCAGCTTCGCTACTATAGCTGCCTACGGAGCGAACGCCGCAATTGTGCATTACGAGCCTACGCCCGAAGAGAATGCTTTGCTGAAGCCGCAAGGCTTCCTTTTGCTCGACTGTGGCGGACAGTATATCGGCGGAACGACTGATATTACAAGAACAATTCCTTTAGGCCCGCTCACAGAAGAGGAAAAGGCTGATTATACACGTGTCCTTCGCGGACATATATCGCTCGCAATGGCGAAATTCCCTAAAGGCACATGCGGCACACAGCTTGATGTACTCGCTCGTCAATGGCTGTGGCAAGCTGGCGAGAACTATCTGCATGGAACAGGCCATGGAGTAGGGCATTGCCTGAATGTGCATGAAGGACCGCATCAGATACGCATGAATAACATGCCTGCGCATCTTCTCCCGGGCATGACAGTCACCAATGAGCCGGGACTATACAAGGCCGGGCGTTATGGAATACGCATAGAGAACACTATGCTTATAAAGGAGTATTGTGAAGGCGAGTTCGGTGAGTTCTATGAAATGGAGCCGCTGACATTATGCCCGATAGACACTACGGCTATAATTCCGGAACTTCTCGGCAGCGATGCGATAGAGTACCTCAACAGCTACCATGCACATGTGTATGAAATGTTGTCGCCTTATCTCGAAGACGAGGAACTTGAATTCCTGAAACAGGCTTGCAAGAGAGTCGAGAGTAACGTTTAACGATTAGCGATTAACGATGAACGATGAGCGATTAACGAGGAGCGATTAAGGCTCACCTGCAAAGTCTAGGGGGCTAAGCAACTTTTTGGTTAAAACAAAAACCTCGCTGTCGCTTGTCTTATATTCTATCGCAGTCCTCAACCTTAAGCTACCGGTTGTTACAATAAGCCGTTTTTTCTCTCATTACTTTTTCTCTCGTGAAAAAGTAATCAAAAAACGCCCGTCACACGGAAAAATGCGATTAAGTGAGCGCAAAGGAAATTCATTTACTTTGCCGAGCGTGAGCATTTTATCTAAAAATTAGTCACGGCAGCC
>JAFTRV010000054.1 GCA_017462065.1 Bacteroidaceae bacterium | reverse complement strand
TCCCTAAAACGCAATACAACATGCCTCTCCGGAGCCCTGAATGTCAAAGACAAGCCTTTTATGGCAATGCCGGTTTGACCGAGGAATGTCGCTTGCGACTTGTGAGCAAAGAACCGGCAGACTGTTCTTCCCTGTGCCGGGGCTTTTTGGTACTTTTGTGCGACAAAAGTACATGATAGAACGACAACAGGAAGAATAAACTATAACAGATTAAGGGTAAAAACAAAGCAGGAATGCTACCGCTTAATCATCTGAATTTGCGAATGAGCCCAACAAAGCCCACAGTAAATTTATACTGAGCCCTTATTTCATGTTCTTCTGCTCAAGCCCGTAGCCTTTCTTCTTGTCGGTAACCTTCAGCATAACAGCTATGACAACGGCTATTGCGCCGAACAGCGCGAAGATAGACATCGGCATCGTGTAGTCCGTAGTGCCGTTTGAGGTGTTGGCGGCAATGACGTTGCCAATGAGTACCGGTACCATGGAGAGGCCTATGTTCTGTATGTAGAATATTATCGCATAAGCCGAGCCTAACTGCTTCATGGGAATAATCTTAGGGACAGAGGGCCACATGGCTGACGGAACAAGCGAGAATGCTATTCCTAACAGTATCATTATTATTACGGCGAACCACCAAACGTTGAGCAGCGGCATCGCAAAGAGTATGTGAACTACAGTGAGCAATACCGAACCGATAATCATCAATGTAGCGCCTTTGCCCACCTTGTCATACAATGAGCCGAACAGCGGTGTCAGCAGCATTGTGCCGAACGGCAACAGGCCCGGTATCATGCCCGCAAGGTCGGGGCTTACGCCATACTTTATAATCATGAGGTTTGTGGCGAACTTCAGGAACGGGAACACTGCCGAATAGAAAATGAGGCAGAGCAGTGTGATGAGCCAGAAACCCTGGTTGCAGAAAATCGCCTTGAGGTCGCTCAGCTTGAACTGCTCCTCGCTGTCGGCCTCCACAGTCTCGCCGCTCAGTGAGTTGTCGAGCTTCTTGTCCATTACGCAGTAAACGATGTACGAAAGGAGTCCAATGCATAATGCCGACGCTCCGAACATTACAGGGGCTGATACGGCTCCTGCGGCCTGTGCGATAGGCAGTGCGAAGAACAGGGCGCATGCGGTGCCTACACGGGCAAGAGCGACCTGGAGTCCCATAGCCAATGCCATCTCATGGCCGGTAAACCACTTGGCGATGACCTTTGTGACGGTGATTCCCGCAATCTCGGCGCCCATGCCGTATATCGCAAAGCCGAGGCATGCCAATGCGACCTGAGTAGGAAGCCCGAACACCTCTCCTGCAAAGACATTGTCCACTGCATACCACTTAATGGCGGCTCCGACGAACATCAATGCGGTACTCATGAGTCCCGTAAAGCGTACGCCCATCTTATCGAGTATCAGTCCTCCGAAGAAGAGCATGAACAGGAATACATTTATATATCCGTATGCGCCAGAGAATATTCCGTAGTCACCGCCTCCCCAGCCGAGGCCTTTGATAGTCGATGATACCTTAACCTCCTTGCATGCCTTCTCTCCGTTGTCGCCCTTTGTCTCAATGCTGTAGGCGTTGCCTACAAGAATTTCGTCTTCGCCGGCAATCTCCGTAACGCTTATTTTCATGAGCGAGTCGGCAGGCAGGTAGCTTCCGTCCTCGAAATATACGAGCTTTCCCTTTGTCGTCAGAGGAGCCTCGAGCGGTCCCATGACGTCGGTGAAGAAGTATGCCATCATCATCGTGAACGAAACGATGATGAGGGCGCTCCAACGTGCGGCCTTCGAGTCGCTTAGTTTTCTTTGGATTTTTTGTGTTGCTGTCATAGTAATATAATGTTATGTTTCTTTATTTTTTTAGCCATTTGTCGAGCCACGCAAAGAATGTGCGTTGCCACAATATTCCGTTCTGAGGTTTCAGTACCCAGTGATTCTCGTCGGGGAAGAGCAGCAGCTGCGCCGGAATGCCTCTCAGACGTGCGGCGTTGAATGCCGCCATAGACTGTGACGAAAGGATGCGGTAGTCACGGTCGCCATGAATGAGCAGTATCGGCGTGTCCCATTTCTCCACGAACTTGTGCGGAGAGTTGGCGTATGAGCGCTTCGCCTTTTCTGTATTTTCGTATGGCGCTCCGCCGAGGTCCCAGTTGGGGAACCAGCTCTCTTCGGTCTCATAGTACTGCTGTTCCATGTTGAAGAAACCATCGTGCGCTATGAAGGCCTTGAAACGCTTCTCGTGATGTCCTGCGAGCCACATGGCCGAGTATCCGCCGAAGCTTGCTCCAACGCAGCCCAGACGCTCCTCGTCCACATACTCCTCTTTAGCGATATCGTCGATTGCTGCCAAAAGGTCCTTCATGCAGCTTCCGCCATAGTTGGTGCTTATCTCTTCGTTCCACTCGAGTCCGAACCCGGGGAGTCCTCTGCGGTTGGGGGCAATGACTATATATCCGTTCGCTGCCATTATCTGCATATTCCAACGGTAGCTCCAGAACTGGCTTACCGGTGTCTGAGGCCCGCCCTCGCAGAATAGCAGGGCAGGGTATTTCTTCGCAGGGTCAAAGTGAGGCGGGTATATAACCCATGAATGAAGCTCTTTGCCGTCGTGTGTCTTGCACCAGCGCGCCTCGACCTTTCCCGTCGCAAGCTGGTCAAAAATATGCTTGTTCTCATTGGTGAGCCGTTTTACCTCGGCACCCGCTTTAGCCTTCATTGAGTATATGTCGGCAGGGGCGCTCATCGATACACGTGTCAAGAGCAACTCTTTGCCGAGCATAGATACTGACGTGTAGTCGTAATCGCCCTCGGTCATCTTTGTCAGCTTTCCTTTCCTGGTAATGTTGTATACTTGTGTGGTTCCGTGCCATGTGCCTGTGAAGTAGAGGCTCTTGCTGTCGGGAGCCCAGCAGTAGCTATCCACATTGCTGTCGAACTCTGTGTGGCCGTCGCTGTCGGGCATGCCTGTGAGATAAGCCTGCTTGCCTGTCGCAAGGTCCATTACGCACAGGCGGTTCTGGTCGCTCTCGTATCCGTCACGTTTCATGCTGAGCCATGCTATGCTCTTGCCGTCGGGCGAGAAGAGCGGGGTAGTGTCATAGCCGTAGTTCGAACGCTCCTCGTCGAGCTTGCATAGGTTTGTTGTAGTTCCCTCTGCAATATCGTAAAGGTAAATGTCGGTGTCGGTGCTTAATGTATAGTCACGCCCTGTCTTCTTGTTGCATGAGTATGCGATCTTCTTCGAGTCGTTGCTCCATGCGAGCTGCTCGCTGCCGCCGAACGGGCGGTTGGGGCAGTCGTAAGCAGTGCCCTCGAGCATGTCCTTGCCTTCGTTTATGCTGTTTCCGTCAAAGTCGGCAATGAAGGGGTGCGGAGCGTCATTGAGCCACTCGTCCCAATGCTTGTACATCAAGTCGTCTACAACGAAGCCCTTTGCCAGCTGCAGGTCCGGGTGAACATCGGCGGTCGTAGGCTTAATCTTAATACGCTTTATAAGTATTACCTTTGTCTCGTCGGGCGAAAAGAGAAAGCCCTCGATGTCGGCTGCGTCGTTCGTGAGCTGTCGGCGTTCTGTTCCGTCAGCGTTCATCTCCCATACCTGGTTGCTGCCGCTCTCGTTAGAGAGGAATGCTATCTTGCCGCCGCCTTTTATCCATGCAGCACCTGTCTCGTTGGCTGCTGTAGTCGTAAGCTTGATGTCGTTTTCACCCTTTGCGTCCATAATGTTAAGGGTGTGGTGGCTCTTGTTCTGCTCAACGCTGTAGTAGCTTACGCCGTATACTATGCTTTTTGCGTCGGGCGATGCGGCGGAGCTGCCCACTCTGCCCATTGCCCATAACGCTTCAGGCGTCATCAGCCCGCCCTCAATCTTTATGTCGGACTTTCCGATAATCTGCTGCTGTTGCGTCTGTGCATCGGCGCTGCCGCTCATAGCCAAGCCTGTTATTGCCATTGTTGCCATAATTGCTATGCCTCTTTTCATATTTGTTTATTTTATTAGATAATCAAGTTTTGTGTGTATAAATATTCGGTTTTTCTCGCTTTATGCACTATTGTTGCAAATTTACTCATAAATATTTGTAACAGCAACAATTGCTATGTGAAAAAGTATTTATAAATGTAAAGCTGTCTCAGGTCGTGAGCCTCTTTTCAAGAAGTGCTCTCCAATCTTCGCCATTCTCAACTTTCAGAGTGTTTATTCCTAATTTGCGTGCGCTCTCCAAATTCTTTTCGCTGTCATCGATAAAGAGCGTCTCCTCGGGTTTCATATTCCCTTTGAGAAGCATCCTGCGGTATATCTCTTCTCCTGGCTTTGAGGCTCCCATGCAGTAGCTCAGGAAAAGCGTGTCGAAATAGTCGTCAAGCGACTTGCCGCACGAGGTGAACTCCTTGCTTCGCGCCCAGCTCTGAATGAACGGGTTGGTATTGCTCAGTATCGAAAGACGATAATGGGGGCGAAGCTGCTGCAGGTATTCGAGAATTTCTTCATGCACCTTCACTATAAAACCGCACCAGGCATGCTTGGCCTCTTCGTATGTTACTCTTCTGCCGCATATCGTGCCAAGCTCATTGCAGAACTCCTCGGCTGTTATGTCGCCGTTCTCAAGAGCGAAGAACGGCCCGTTCTGACAGTATGAGTTTATGTATGTCTCGGGTTTTTCTACGCCAATCTCCTTGAAGCGTCTCAGGGCCTCGTTGGTGTCAATGGTGGTAAGTACGCCGCCGAAATCAAATACAATATCTTTTATCATTTAATTTTTTTGAATTTTGTTTCAAAGATAGTCATTTTTGCTTACTTGACATATTCAAAGGCGTGCTTGGAAATTATTTTTGTTCCATATGTTGTCTTTTGATGCGAAATGAACTAATTTTGTATATATTTTTATTGCGAACTGAGTATATGGAAAATCTTGACGGCAGGTTGGTCATTGGCGTTTCGTCGCGTGCGCTCTTTGACCTTGAAGCGGAAAATGAAATATTTGAAAAGTACGGCGTAGCCAAGTACCGTAAGTATCAGGAGGAACACGAGGACGAGCCGCTCGAAAAAGGAACGGCCTTTTATCTCGTTAAAAGCCTGCTTGAACTGAACAAACAGGCTAACCGACCCATAGTGGAAGTTGTGGTGATGTCGCGCAACAGCCCTGAAACAGGCATGAGAATGCTTAAGTCGCTCGACATGTACGGCCTTGACATAACAAGGGTGGCGTTGTCGGGAGGCGAGTCGTTGTCAAAGTATCTCAAGGCGTTCTCTATCGACCTCTTCTTGTCTAAGGACGAGGGCGACGTGCAGCGAGTGATGGACTCGGGCATTTGCGCTTCGGCTCTTATCTACGCCCCGCCAACCGATTTCAACCCCGAAGACAGCAGGGTGAAGATAGCTTTCGACGCCGATGCGGTAATATTCTCCGACGAGTCGGAGTGCCGTTTCAAGAAAGAGGGCATCGATGCCTTTTATAAATATGAGAAGGAGAACGCCGACATTCCATTGAAGGAGGGACCTTTTGCCAATCTGTTGAAGAAGCTCTCATCGATACAGGAGTCGTTGCCTACATCGATAGAACTTTCCCCGTTGCGTCTTGCCATTGTGACCTCGCGCAGCCTTCCGTCGCATTTTCGTGTGATAAAGACGTTGCGTAAGTGGGGCGTGTATGTCGATGAGGCCTATTTCCTCGGCGGCCTGCGTAAGGACGAACTGTTGAAGGCGTTCGGCGCCCATATATTCTTCGACGACCAGGACACCCATCTCTCTTCATCGAGCAAGTATGTCCCTGCGGGCAAGGTGCCCTATTATTCAGGCTCCGAAATTAATAGTGTCGTAAAGGAGCGTGAGGCTGCGAAACGTGAACAAGACGAAAATATTCAAGCTTAATAGCCTATGGAGTACCTTTATATATTCCTCTCAATACTGTTCGCTCTTACAGGCCTTGCAGGCGCTGTGCTTCCTGTTCTCCCCGGCCCGCCATTAAGCTTTGCGGCCCTGTTGCTGCTGTTGCTTTGCGACGGCATTGAGATAGGTACCATGCAGCTTGTCATTGCCGGCCTGTTCGCTGTTTTTGTTACCATACTCGATTATATAGCGCCGGTATGGTTCACAAAAAAGTTCGGCGGCTCAAAATATGGAACCTGGGGGGCGACGATAGGCCTTTTCGTGGGTCTTTTCATGGGACCGCTCGGCATTATAATTTGCCCTTTCCTCGGGGCGTTCATCGGTGAGCTGGCGAACGAAACGCCTCCCACCGATGCCGTAAAGGTGGCATTCATGACATTCGCGGCTTTTATGCTTACTACAGGGCTTAAACTGGTATACGGCATTTATATGTTCGTTATGGTTCTTGCCGAAGCGTGGGGTTTCATCTGGAAATGATAAATTCCAACGGCTATGAACTATAAGTTCTGCCGCTTTGTTCTAATGAGTGACCGCCTGATGATTGCGGTCACTCATTAAAATTATATCGTTATGAGAACCTTTCTTCCAATTCTGCTGTTTGTCCTTCTTTCGTTCCTTGTCGGTTTCATATCCATGCTCGTGCAACACGATGCGATGCTCTCTTGGTATCCGTTCCTCGAAAAGCCTCTGCTTACGCCTCCCGGAATAGTGTTCTCGGTAGTGTGGAGCATTCTCTATCTGCTCATGGGCATCTCGGCGGGCCTTGTCTGGGATACGAAGGCCATGTACTCATGGATGCTTGAACTGCTCTTTACTGTGCAGCTCGCCCTTAATCTCTTATGGAGCATCTGCTTCTTCCATATGCAGTCGCCTGTGCTTGGCTTTGCGGTACTTGTCGTGCTTTTCATGTTCGTCGTGCTGTATGTGGCTGGTTGTTACGTGAAGAACAGGTGGGCAGCATTCATAAATATACCCTATATGCTTTGGCTCGTCTTCGCAGGCTATCTTAACCTTTATATAATAATGAATAACTGACAAGCGGCTATTTGCCGGCAAGCTCCCGAACCTTCTCAAGCAGCTCCTTTTGCTTGGCGTTGAGTTCGGGCAGCTTGGTTTTTACAGTGACTATAAGGTCTCCTTTGAGACTCTCGTTCTTGTAAGCGGGGAGCCCTTTACCTCGCAAACGCAGCTTGCTGTCCGGCTCAGTTCCGGCCTTGACATTTATCTTCGCATTGCCGTCAAGGGTGGGGACAATCATCTCTCCGCCAAGCAGCAGGGTGTACAGGTCGGCTGTCACGGTCGTTGCTATGTCATTGCCGTTCCGTAGGAAACGTACGTCAGGCTCTATGCGGAACGTTATGTAAAGGTCGCCACGCATGCCGCCGGCCTCCTCGCCGTGTCCCTTTATTTTAATCTTCTGCCCGTCGTTTATTCCGGCAGGAACGGTAATGCGTATCTTCTCGCCGTTAATAGTGAATACTTGGCGATGCGTAACGGCAACCTCTTCGAGCCTTATCGAAAGAGTGGCCTGAATATCTCTGCCTCTGCTTTGTCTCTGCTTTGCAAAGCCGCTCCCGAACAGCTCTTCAAAAAAGTCACTGAAGCCGCTCGCATTGCCGCCGCTGCCTCTGAAGTCGCCGAAGCCGCCGAAACCTCCGAAGTCGTATCCTCCATTGCCGGTGTTGTATTGCTGGCGTTGCGTCTCGAACTCGTCGGCATGCCGCCAGTGCTCGCCGTACTCGTCATATTTCTTACGCTTATCGGGGTCGCCAAGCACCTCATTAGCCTCGTTAATCTCCTGAAAGCGTTCGTTGGCCTGCGGGTCGTCCTTGTTTATGTCGGGATGATATTTCTTGGCGAGCCTGCGATAGGCCTTTCTTATATCATTCCGGGTTGCGTCCTGGCTCACTCCAAGAACTTTGTAATAATCGATAAATGCCATAATGTAAAGTTTTATGATAAAACAAAAATTGCGGCTTTGTGGTTGCCGCCACGTGCGGCTTCCTGAATTGAAACGCTTAAATCGCTATCAATTGGCCTTTATGCATTTTATAAGAATTTTAACTTGCTTCTTGAATTAAAAGGTTTTCTTATATGAAGATAAAGAGCTATCTTAGCGGCATCTTTAAAAACAGACAAGAATGACAAAGAAATGTTTTGGCTTAGCAGCCCTTTTTCTCGCAATATCGTTCGCATCATGCGATGACGGCAGGGATTACTCGAAATACGATGCCGACGAGGCTGAATCGGCTTATGCTCCGGCAAAAGATGTCCGTATGGTAAAGTCGTTAAGGACAACTGCCAACGTAAAAGGACGCGAATATTTGTGGGAACATGTTTTTGAATACGACAAGCATAATCGTATCAAGGAGATAAACCTTTTGATGAAGCGTCATACTAAGGAGGGTTTTGACTATTACGAATGCAACATAACGTCAAAGGCGAACTATTACTACTTTGGCAAGGAATTGGACATACGTTACAGTATTGAATGGGAATATCCCGAAAAACCGTTAGCCAACAGAAGCAAGACAGGCTCTGCCAGCGCAGTTCTCAATTCAAGCGGCAACATAATCAAAATGTCCTCGTTGGACTTTGAATATTCGGGAAATGTGCTTAGGACGGCATATTCCGACGGAGGCCGTCGTTATGAGCTTTTGCGTGACAGGTATAACGACGTGACCGGTTACATTGCTTACGACAATTATATGGATACAGTTATTGTGGACAGGAGAGACAAGTATATCTATTCGACTGCAATGAACAACACGAACTTCGATTTCTCGGGCTATTTGGGATATTGGGGCTTTGAAGCGGAGATTCCTTATATCGATATTCCATATGACGCTGTTTATCAGATAGCGGCATTCGGAATGGTAGGCTCAACGAGCCAGCGTCTGCCCGGCACGTGGAAGCTCGACGAAGAGGGCTATCCTTTGGAATATACCGCTTCTGACGGACGAAAGACAATCGTTACATACGTGGAATGAGGGTGACTGTCACCCTCATTTGCATAAATAATCGAGGTATCTGCTTATGGCTTTCTGACACACGGGACAGAAGTCGGTCAGTGCTTTCATCATGCATTCGGGCCATCCTCTGTAAATTCCCTTTTCAAGGTATCCGCCGCCTTCGTATGTGCCTATCACCCAATCCTTTTCAGTAGAGCCCTCGGCAACGACAGTAGGTGTAGGAGTGCTCTTGTCAATCATATTTTCCCACTTGCCCTCGAATTTCACAAGTCTTGTAAGGTTGGCTTCCCAGGGTTCCTTGCCCTCGGGGTATAGAGCGCTTACCGTGTTGCCTTTCTCGATGTACTCGTCGCCGAGTCCCATGAGCGAGTGACCGAACTCATGGACGTAGACCTCGCCCGTACGTCCTGTCTTTCCGGCAGAGCCGAGCCCATAGAAGTTGTAAATGCCTCCGCCGCCGTACTTGTCCGTGTTCGTGAGTATGAAGATGCTTTCATAAGGCGCATTGGCCGCAACGTCACGTACCTTCTGGAACTCCTCTGTCATTTGGTAACGCTCGCTGTTAAAAGTGAAAAACCGTGTTCCCATAAGGTTGTTCACCCATTTCCCGTTGCCGGGCTTGCTTATTCCCTTTTCCAATGAAGGAGCCCAGACGGCACGGATATTTATTCTGTGTCTGTTCTGCGTGAATGGCTCGTAGCTGAAAAGGGCGTCGCTCCACATGCGGCACGATGCGAGGAACTTCTCTTTCTCTTCTGCCGTAAAGCCGTCGGGCAGAAGGACAATGTCGAGGCTGTGCGCAATGTCGCCCCCGATGTGAATGTCGCAAGCCTCATATTTTACAAGGCTTTTCTGAATATTGAAATCGCTGACATCAACATTCTGGCTGTATTTCTTCTCCCACTCCTTGCTCTTCTTGTTGCGGGCGAAAAACTCTATTATAAAATTGCCTTTTGGCTCAGGAAAGATGACGCTTTCGGGGAAAGAGCGTTTTGTGGCAGCCGCCTCTGGCGTTGTCTGCCATTCATTGAATAAGGTGCAGTAATTGTTCTTGTATATGACTTTGCCGCTTTCCGAGTCAATTATTCTGAACATCTGCTCTCCATAATCGAACGGGTTTATCAGCAATGCCTCCGACCCGGCCCAAATACCTTCACGTATTACTCTGTCGAAATAATATTCTTCGTAAAGGTTGTTTCCGGCATGATGAAAATCATACCGCATAGTGTTGCCGGTAAAGAAATTGTCATATTCTATTTCAGGTTCGCTTTGCGTGCGTGCAGTTATCGTTGTTTTGTTTGTTGAACACGATAGCAACATAAAAAATAGAGCCAAAAAACTAAATATCTTTTTCATCATGTATGCAAATTATGTTTTTGTAAAATTAATGATAATTTCATTATGTATCTAATTTTTTATGCTTTTTAGACTGTTTCTCTGCATGATATATGAAAAAATATTTAAAATAACAGTGAAAATGGGATCGTTTTTTGAACATTAGCTATGTTTTTTGTAATTTTGCAGAATGTTGTGAATTAATAATTAAATGATTATGAAAAAAATATCGGTTTTACTTCTCGTGATTTCATCAGTTTTTGCAGTTTCATCTTGCAAATCATCAAAGGATACATATAAGGATGCCTATGCCGAGGCTCGTGCAAGCGAACTGGCAGGTCAGGGACAGCAGAGCGACGCTGTTGAGATTGCTCCGGTACTCTCTTCAACGAAGAGCGGCGCAGCCGATGATACTTTCCGTACCGAAAAGGTGGTGCTCGCTTCGGGTGCCGAAGGTTCTTTGAAGGCTTTCAGCGTAGTGTGCGGCAGCTTCTCGACAAAGAGCAATGCCGAGAATCTTCGTTCATCGCTTATCGACGAGGGCTATTCGGCTATTGTAGTGCAGAATTCCGAAACCGGCATGTACCGTGTCGTATGCGCCTCTTTCGATACAAAGGAAGAGGCTGCGGCAAGCCGTGCGCAGTTCAAGTCAAGCCATCCGAGAAACAGCGATTTCCAGAAGGCGTGGTTGCTTTATAACAAGTAATTCCAAAGCTGACATAATATGGAACGGAATTGTACCGAGGGTTACAGAGTAAAGGTGTATAACGGGCCCGTCAAGCGTTATTGTCAGACACTTGACCTTAAGGACGACCCCGAACTGATAGCTGAATATCGCCGACGTCATAGCGAAGGCGAAGCGTGGCAGGAGATACTTGACGGAATACGTCAGGTAGGCATCCTTGAAATGGAAATATATCTTGTAGGCACACGTCTGTTCATGATAGTTGAGACACCGCTCGACTTTGATTGGGACAGTGCAATGGCCCGTCTTTCGACGCTTCCGCGCCAACAGGAGTGGGAGGACTACATGTCGGGCTTTCAGGTTGCGGCAAAAGGCGCCTCTTCAAACGAGAAGTGGCGTATGATGGAGAGAATTTTCAATTTATACAAATAAAGTCATGGAAAAGGAGACTAAACCTAAACTTGTCGAAAAGAGATATCTGCTCACATTCGTGCTGATAACCCTGCTTTTCGCATTGTGGGGCTTTGCGAATGATATCACAAACCCTATGGTAGCGGCATTCCAGACGCTTATGGAGCTGCCTGCTTCTCAGGCTGCGTTGGTACAGTTCGCCTTTTATGGAGGCTATGCGACTATGGCTGTTCCGGCTGCGCTGTTCATCCGTCGCTTCAGTTACAAGAGCGCTATTCTGCTTGGCCTTGTGCTATATGCGATAGGGGCTTTCCTTTTCATCCCCTCTGCGCATTATCAGGCGTTCTCGTTCTTCTGCCTTTCGCTTTATATCCTGACTTTCGGTCTGGCGTTCCTTGAAACGACAGCCAATCCGCTTATACTATCGTTGGGCGCAAGAGAGACATCTACCCAACGACTCAATCTTGCTCAGGCATTCAACCCTATGGGTTCGCTCATGGGCATGGCAGTAGCCTCTAATTTCATTCTGCCTAATCTTATCTCGGACAAGCGTGACGAAACAGGCAAGGTGATATTCCATGGCTTGAGCGATGCCGAAAAGGCTGATATCCGCCTGCACGACCTTGAGGTTATTCGTGACCCGTATGTCATGCTTGGCACAATAGTGTTGGTTGTCTTTGTGATGATAGCGTTGAAAAAGATACCTCGAGTGAACAATACTGCCAAGTATGTAAGCAACAAGGTTACATTGTGGCGTCTGTGGCATAACCGTCGCTACCGTTATGGTGTGGTAGCTCAGATGTTCTATGTGGCTGCACAGATAATGGTGTGGACATTTATCATACAGTATGCCGACAATCTCGGCATTGACAAGGCTACGGCGCAAAGGTATAATATTGTCGCAATGTCGCTCTTCCTTGTAAGCCGTTTCGTTGCTACGTTCCTCATGAGGTACGTGAAGTCATATTATCTCTTGACAGCCTTCGGTATCTGCGCTTCATTAGCTGCTCTTGGCACCATATTCATTCAGAACATTTTCGGTCTTTATTGTCTTGTAGCGATAAGCTTCTTCATGTCGCTCATGTTCCCTACAATATATGGCATCGCTTTGGAAAATGTCGAGCGTGAAGACACGAACCTGGGAGCTGCGTTCCTTGTCATGGCTATTGTAGGCGGCGCCTTGATGCCTCCTCTTCAGGGAGCGGTCATCGACCAGGGCGTTATTCTTGGAATGCCTGCGGTGAATGTCTCTTTTGCGTTGCCTATGCTCTGTTTCGTTGCGGTAGCCCTCTATGGTTATCGTTGCAGCTGGAACAGGTAAATTATGAATCTAAATTAACGAAAAAGGAGCCTTGAGGCTCCTTTTTCGTTAATGTGCATGCTATTCAAAATTAATCTCAAGCTGTTTTGGCTCATTGCCCAAAAGGTTGAACGTCATTCTGTGGTAGGGGGGCGTACCGTGTTCCCTGATTGCTGCACGATGCTTTGCTGTGGGGTATCCTTTATTGCTCTCCCAATCGTACATAGGGTACTCTTTTGCTATTGAGAGCATGTAGTCGTCACGGTATGTCTTAGCAAGTATCGATGCGGCGGCTATGCTCATGTATGTGGCGTCGCCCTTGACTACGGTGTCGTGCGTTATGCCAGGGTAGGGGTTGAACTTGTTGCCGTCGATAAGCAGGTGCTGCGGGCGTACCTTCAAGCCATCGACAGCCCTGTGCATAGCAAGAATGGAGGCTCTTAGAATATTTATCTTGTCAATTTCAGCGGCCGTCACTATGCCTACCGCCCATGCGATGGCCTCACGCTCTATTATCTCACGCAAGCTGTACCTGTCGGCTTCGGTAAGCTGTTTGGAATCATTAAGCAGCTCGTTCCTGAAGTCGGGCGGCAGTATCACGGCGGCCGCATAGACGTCTCCAGCAAGGCATCCACGTCCCGCCTCGTCGCATCCGGCCTCAATGACTCCTTCTGTCCGGTACGGCTTTAGCATTACGAAAACATTTTAATGGACCTTTCAATGCCTTTGATAAAGGCGTCAATCTCCTCTCTTGTATTATATACCGCAAATGATGCACGAACGGTCCCCGGAACTTTGAGAGCTTCGATAAGCGGCTGTGCGCAATGATGCCCCGTGCGTACGGCAATGCCTAAATGGTCAAGAATGGTGCCTGTGTCCGACGGGTGTATCTCTCCTGTGAGGAACGACACGGCAGCGCCGTCGGGCTCCCCGAATATGCGTACTCCCGGAATCTCTCTAAGCCTCTTTATCGCATATTTTGTCAGGGCATGCTCGTGGGCCGCAATATTCGCTATGCCTAATGAATTTACCCATTCAAGGGCGGTGCCAAGGGCTATTATGCCTGTATAGTCGGGCGTGCCTGCCTCGAACTTGTACGGCAGCTCGTTGAACGTTGTATTTTCGAATCGTACGCTCTTTATCATTTCTCCGCCGCCGTGGTAGGGCTGCATGGCATTCAGCCATTTCTCCTTGCCGTAGAGAACGCCGACGCCTGTCGGCGCGTATATTTTATGGCCGCTGAAGACAAAAAAGTCGGCGTCAAGCTCTCTTACGTCTATGCTTGTATGCGGTATGCTCTGTGCGCCGTCAATGAGTACAGGCACGTCGCGGCCGTGAGCAATCTCTATTATCTCCTTGACCGGGTTTGTCACGCCAAGCACGTTAGAAACGTGCGCAACGCTTACAAGGCGTGTACGTCCGGTAAACATAGCTCTGAACTTCTCGATGTCGAGAGTGCATCGCTCTGTCATGGGAATGACACGCAGTCTTACTCCTTTTCTCTCGCACAGCAGCTGCCAGGGTACAATATTGCTGTGATGCTCCATTACGGATACGATGATTTCATCCCCCTTTCTAAGGAATGTTTCACCAAAGGAGGAGGCTACAAGGTTTATGCTTTCGGTAGTCCCTCGTGTGAATATTATCTCATGGCTGTGCTCTGCGCCAATGAACCGGCGTACAATATCCCTGCTGTGCTCCATAGCGGCAGTCGCCGCCTGCGACAAGTGGTGTATGCCTCGGTGGACGTTTGAATTAATAGTGGCGTATACATCGCTTATCGCATCAATCACGCATTTAGGCTTCTGCGTGGTGGCTGCGTTGTCCAAGTATACAAGAGGCTTGTTGTATACACGGGTCTCGAGTATAGGGAATTCCTTGCGTATCTTTTCAATGTCCAGCATCTCTCTTTCTTTATTGTTTGCAAAGGTTGCAGGCCTTGCAATGGTTAAGCTCGCCTCTGAACCTCTTCTCGACGAGTATGTGCAGACGCTCTTTCAGCGGCTCAAGCTTTATGTTCTCTATCACCTCGCCGGCGAATGCGTACATGAGCAAGTGGCGTGCCTCGTCGGCGGGAATGCCTCTCTGCTGCATGTAGAACAGGGTGTTCTCGTCGAGCTGTCCAACGGTAGAGCCGTGGCTGCACTTTACATCGTCGGCGTATATCTCAAGCTGTGGCTGAGCGTACATGCGCGCGCAGCTTGTCAGGCACAAGTTCCTGTTGGTCTGCTGCGATACGGTCTGCTGAGCGTTGGTGCGTATAAGCATCTTGCCTGCGAAGACTGCCGTAGACTCATCGTCAAGGACATATTTATACAGCTCGTTGCTTGTGCAGTGCCCCACCTTGTGGTCAATGAGAGTGCGGTTGTCAATGTGCTGCGACTTGTCACCGATAGCGAGTCCGTTGATGTTTGTCTCTGCTCCTTCTCCTTCGAGGGACACCTCGATATAGTTTCTTGTGAAACCGTTCGTGAGGGTTATGTTGCAATGGTTGAAACGGCTGCCGGCCTCCTGGCTCACGTAGAGGTTGCTTAAGCGGGTATTGCTTTCCGCAGTCTCTTCAAGCTCGTAAAGGTCGAGCGAAGCGCCGCAGCCTAAAAAGACCTCTACAACCTCTGTCGAGAGAGAGCTCTTTTCTGTCGCCGAGTGGTCGCATAGAAGCAGGCTCGCTTGGCTGTTGTCTTCCATTATTATAAGCATGCGTCTGTTGGCGAGCAGCTCTATGTTCGTTTGCAGAAGGGCGACAATCTGTATCGTCTCTTCTATTACTGTATTCTTGGGAATATAAAGCACAATGCCGTCCTGGACAAACGTAGTGTTGAACTGCACAATGCTGTCGCCTTTCCCTGCAAGCCTGTTGTAATGCTTTTCTATGATTTCGGGGTGCTGTTCCCCGAAACTGTTCAAGCTGTCGAGAATGACCCCTTCGGGCAGCTCTCTGTTCTGTTTGCCGGGATTGACGAAACTGTCATTGACTACATAGCCTCTGTATGTCTTCAGGTTAGGCACGTCACATGTAAAGCCGCTTTTTACGCTGCTTATGCGTGTCTTGCGTCCGAGGTCAATGCCGTAGTCCGTCGCAAACTTCTTTGCGACGTCTGCATGCAGCCAGTTCTCCTCTTTCTTGCCGGGGAAACCCTTCTTCTTGAACAGAGCGAAAGCTTTTTCACGCTCTCTGTTAAGGCAGGGCGTGCATGGCTCGTCAATAAGTTCCCTGTTCTTCTCGAACAAATCTATGTATTCCTCTCCGCACGCCATCTTAGTTCTCGTTTTTTATCCAGTCGTATCCACGCTCCTCAAGTTCCATTACAAGCTCAGGCCCTGCGGTCTTCACGATGCGTCCGTTATAAAGGATGTGGACGATGTCGGGCTTGATGTAGTCGAGCAGACGCTGATAGTGGGTGATTACAATGCTTGACGTGTCGTCACGCTTCAGTTTGTTCACGCCCTCTGCGACTATGCGCAGAGCGTCTATGTCAAGTCCTGAATCGGTCTCGTCGAGAATGCTCAGGGTAGGCTCAAGCATCGCCATCTGGAAAATCTCGTTACGCTTTTTCTCGCCGCCGCTGAATCCCTCATTGACCGAACGGTTGGCGAGCTTGCTGTCAAGGTTTACCATCGCGCGCTTCTCGCGCATCATCTTCAGGAACTCGGTAGCGTTCATTGGCTCTTGTCCCTGATACTGACGCTTAGCGTTTACTGCCGCGCGCATGAAGTTCGTTATGCTCACGCCGGGTATCTCTACAGGGTACTGGAACGACAAGAACAATCCTTCGTGGCTGCGGTCCTCGGGAGCAAGCTCAAGCAGGTTCTTCCCTTTGTAAATAATCTCTCCCTCGGTTACTGTATATGCGGGGTGGCCTACAAGCACGTTGCTCAATGTGCTCTTGCCCGAGCCGTTAGGTCCCATTATCGCATGCACCTCTCCCGCCTTTACGGTAAGGTTTATGCCTTTCAGTATCTCTTTGCCGTCTATTGTGGCATGAAGGTTTTTTATTTCAAGTAAATTTTCCATCTTGTTTCATCTGTTTTCATCCTACCGCGCCCTCGAGCGAAACGCTCAGCAGCTTCTGTGCCTCAATTGCGAACTCCATAGGAAGCTTGTTCAGCACCTCTTTTGCGTATCCGTTCACTATCAGTCCGATAGCCTCTTCGGTGCCTATGCCTCGCTGGTTGCAGTAGAACAGCTGTTCTTCGGATATCTTTGAGGTCGTAGCCTCGTGTTCTATGACAGCGCTGTTGTTATGAATGTCCATGTAGGGGAATGTATGGGCTCCGCACTCGCTGCCCAAGAGCAGTGAGTCGCATTGGCTGTAGTTGCGTGCCCCGTCGGCGTTCTTGCTCACTCTTACAAGCCCTCGGTACGAATTCTGACTCTTGCCTGCCGAAATGCCCTTGCTTATGATTGTGCTTCGGGTGTTCTTGCCCAAATGTATCATCTTTGTGCCTGTGTCGGCCTGCTGGTAGTTGTTCGTCAGCGCTACCGAATAGAACTCGCCTTGCGAATTGTCGCCGCGCAGTATGCAGCTCGGGTATTTCCATGTTATGGCAGAGCCCGTCTCCACCTGTGTCCACGACAGTTTGCTTCCTCGTCCTCGGCAGTCGCCTCGCTTGGTTACGAAATTGTATACGCCGCCTTTGCCTTCGGCATCTCCCGGGTACCAGTTCTGCACCGTGCTGTACTTCACTTCGGCATTGTCGTTCACTACAATCTCTACTATTGCCGCATGGAGCTGGTTCTCGTCACGCATAGGAGCTGTGCAGCCCTCAAGGTACGATACATAGCTGTCGTCATCGGCGACAATGAGAGTACGTTCGAACTGTCCTGTGTTGGCTGCGTTTATTCTGAAGTATGTGGACAGCTCCATAGGGCAGCGTACTCCCTTAGGGATATACACGAACGAGCCGTCGCTGAATACTGCGGAATTGAGCGCAGCGAAGAAGTTGTCACGGTAGTTCACGACGCTTCCGAGGTGTTTCCGTACAAGGTCGGGGTACTCCTGGACAGCCTCGCTCATAGAGCAGAATATTATTCCTTTCTCTCTCAGCTCCTCCTTGAACGTGGTCTTTACCGAAACCGAGTCCATGACGGCATCGACAGCCGTTCCGCTGAGCGCAAGACGCTCCTCGAGCGGAATGCCCAGTTTCTCGAATGTCTTCATCAGTTCCGGGTCAATCTCCTTGTTCTTGTTCTCCTTGTTCTTCTTCAAGGGGTCGGCGTAGTAGGATATCGCCTGGTAGTCGATAGGGGGAATGCTAAGGTGCGCCCATTCCGGCATCTCCAGTGTCTGCCAGTAACGGTATGATTCAAGGCGGAACTCAAGCAACCATTCGGGCTCGTTCTTTTTCTTGGAAATGAGCCTTATGATATCCTCGTTGAGTCCCTGCTCAATGATTTCTGTCTTTATCTTGCTGACAAATCCGAACTCGTAGGCCTTGTTCGCCAGCTTCTTAAGTATGTTATCTTTCTTCATTAATCAAACCAACTTCCTCTTTCACTTCCTCTTTCACCTCTTCAATGACTGCGGTTGTCAGGCTTGCAATCTCTTTATATAACAGCGCCTCGTTCTGCGAAGTTTTTCCTGTTATGCTGTTTTCGGGCAGTATGCCGCAGCTTATGTTTACGGCAAACACCACAATGGCGCACCCGACGAATGCCGAGAACAGAGCACCGAATATGCGGTCCACAATGCCGAGAAAAACAATCCTCAACAGTAACCTCAGCAGGAAGCCTGCAAGGTTTATCAATGCCGCAACAAACACTAAAATAACCAGGAAGCTGAGCGGGTAGCATATCCATGCATCCCAGGCGGTCTGCTCTTGCAACCAAATTCCGGCCTTCTGGTAGAAGATAGTAGCTTGGAGCAAGCCTATTACAACGCCTGCTCCAAGTGTCAGTTGCTTGACTAATCCGTTCTTGAAACCGTAAATCAGTCCGATGACGGCTCCCGCAAGAAGGATTATATCGAGTGTGTTCATTTCAAGTATTCTTTAGAGTTTCTGTTTAACCTCAACCTCTACGAAGGTCTCGATGATATCGCCGACCTTGATGTCGTCCTGTGATGTAAGGCTTATACCGCACTCAAAGTTGGTGCCGACCTCTTTCACATCGTCCTTGAATCGCTTCAAGGCTGCAAGAGAGCCCGTGTGTATAACTATACCGTCACGGATAAGGCGGGCGCGGTCGGTACGCTTAACTTTACCCTCACGAACCATACAGCCGGCAACAGTGCCTACCTTGCTGATGTGGAATGTCTCTCGTACCTCGATAGTAGCGGTAATCTCCTCCTTGACAATTGGAGCGAGCATACCCTCCATTGCGGCCTTAACCTCCTCGATAGCATCGTAGATGATAGAGTAGATTCGTATGTCTACGCCCTCGTTCTCGGCAACCTTGCGGGCTGTAACCGAAGGACGTACCTGGAAACCTACGATAATTGCGTCTGACGCTGCGGCAAGGCTCACGTCGCTCTCCGAAATCTGGCCTACAGCCTTGTGTATCACGTTCACCTGAATATTCTCGGTAGAGAGCTTGATGAGCGAGTCACTGAGAGCCTCGATAGAGCCGTCCACGTCACCCTTGACAATGATGTTGAGTGTCTGGAAGTTACCGAGAGCGATACGGCGGCCGACCTCGTCGAGAGTAAGCATCTTCTGTGTACGAAGACCTTGCTCGCGCTGCAACTGCTCACGCTTGCCTGTGATTTCACGTGCTTCACGCTCGCTCTCCACGACGTTGAACGTGTCACCGGCTGCCGGCGCGCCGTTAAGGCCGAGGATAAGCGCAGGCTCTGCCGGCTTTATCTCCTTTATGCGTTGGTTACGCTCGTTGAATATCGCCTTTACCTTTCCCCATTGCGTGCCGGCAACGACAATGTCGCCAACCTTCAATGTACCGTTCTGGACAAGCACTGTAGCTACATAGCCGCGGCCCTTGTCAAGCGTCGATTCAATGACTGAACCGGTAGCCTTGCGGTTAGGGTTGGCCTTGAGGTCAAGAAGCTCCGCTTCGAGCAGCACCTTCTCCATAAGCTCCTCAACGCCCATGCCTTTCTTTGCGGAAATCTCCTGTGACTGGTATTTTCCGCCCCAGTCCTCAACGAGCATGTTCAGGTTCGCAAGTTCCTCCTTAATGCGGTTGGGGTCAGCTGTAGGCTTGTCGCACTTGTTGATAGCGAATACGATAGGAACGCCTGCTGCCATAGCGTGGTTGATAGCCTCCTTTGTCTGAGGCATCACATTGTCATCGGCTGCGATAATGATAATAACGATGTCGGTAATCTTCGCACCGCGCGCACGCATGGCGGTAAACGCCTCGTGACCTGGAGTATCGAGGAATGTTATTCGCTTGCCGCTCTCCATCTTCACGTTGTATGCGCCTATGTGCTGGGTGATACCGCCTGCCTCGCCGGCGATAACGTTGGCCTTGCGTATATAGTCGAGCAATGATGTCTTACCGTGGTCTACGTGTCCCATGACGGTGATGATGGGGGCGCGAGGCTCGAGATCCTCTTCGGTATCGGCATCCTCTTCAATGGCGTTGGCCACCTCTGCGCTGACATATTCGGTAGTGTAGCCGAACTCCTCGGCGACGATGTTGATTGTCTCGGCGTCGAGACGCTGGTTGATGGATACCATCATTCCTATGCTCATACATGTAGCGATGACCTGAGTAACGGATATGTTCATCATGCTCGCAAGCTCGTTCGCTGTAACGAACTCGGTAAGCTTCAGCACCTTGCTCTGCTCCATCTCTTCGCTAATCTGCTGCATCTGACGTTCAGCGACAAGGTCGCGCTTCTCCTTGCGGTACTTCGCCGACTTGTTTGACTTGCCTCTGTTCGTAAGGCGGTCGAGCGTCTCCTTAATCTGTTTTGAAACGTCCTCGTCGCTTACATCGTTCTTGTCGAAACGCTTGTGCTGGCGGTCACGGTCCTTACGGCTGCCCTGGCTGGGGTTGTTGCCCTTGTTGCGGTTTGCGTTCCAGTCCTTGTTGTCGCCGCCGTTCTCCTTGACGTCGTTTATATCGACACGCTGGCTGTTGATGCGCTGGCGTTTCTTCTTCTTGTCGCCGCCTTCGCCATTGGCTCCGGCCTGCTGTCTTTGAGCCTCACGCTGCTGCTTGCGCTGCTCCTCGCGCTGCTTGTCTTTCTCCTCACGCTCCTTTCTCTTCTCCTCTTTGCTCTTCTTCTTAGGGCGTGTCGATTGGTTGATGGCCGAAAGGTCAATCTGTCCAATGATATTCAGCTTGGGAGCGACCTCCTCGACCTGAGTGAGCTGTGGCTGCGGCTCCTCCTTTGCAGGTGTCTCCGCCACAACCTCCTTGACAGGCTCTGCGATCTTCTCGACAGGAGCAGGCTTTGCCTCCTCCTTTTTCTCTTCGGCTTTCGCTTCCTGCCTTGCAGGCTCTTTCTTCTCAGGAGCAGCTTCAGCCTTTTTAGGCTGTTTCTTCTTGTTGAGAGCGTCGAGGTCGATGTGACCCTTTACCTTTATGCCTATCTCTTCTTTCTTATGCTCTTCGGCGACAATCTCTTTCTCGGCAGGCTTCGGAGCCTGTGCCGGCGCCGGTGCGGGTGCGGGCTTCTCCTCAACTACGGGAGCTGCGGCCTTAGGCTTCTCTCTGTTCTGACGTTCCTTTGTGAAATTGTCCGACTGAATTCGGGCCTTCTTGTCAGCGCTGAACTCCTCGATGAGCATGTTATAGCCCTCTTCGGGTACTACAGCATTGGGGTCTTCCTTTATCTCGAAGCCCTTCTTCTGCAGAAATTCCACAATAGTGGAAAGACCGAGGTTCAGCTCTTTTTGTACTTTATTTAATCTTATCTTCATTCCTGATACTTTCTTTTAGGGTTAATCTTCGTCATTCGGTTATTCCTCGTCCTCGAATTCAGACTGCAGAACTTCAATGACGTGGTCAACAGTATCCTCCTCAAGGTCGGCTTTCTCAATAAGCACCTCGCGAGGAGCGTTCAGAACAGCTTTCGCTGTGTCGAGACCAATGTTCTTGATTGCCTCGATTACCCATTCTTCAATCTCGTCGGCGAACTCGTCAAGGTAGATGTCGTCCTCCTGCTGAGCGTCAATCTCACGGAATACGTTGATTGTGTACTCTGTAATCATGCTTGCGAGCTTGATGTTGAGACCATCCTTGCCGATAGCGAGCGAAACCTCCTCTTTCTTGAGGTTCACATCGGCTACGCGCTTCTCCTCGTCGAGCGTGATGTCCTGTATCTTGGCAGGGCTCAAAGCACGCTTGATGAACAGTTCGGTATTTGATGTGTAAGGTATGACGTCGATGTTCTCGTTACGCAACTCTCTTACTATGCCGTGAATACGTGAGCCCTTTACGCCTACGCATGCGCCTACCGGGTCGATGCGCTCGTCGTATGTCTCTACGGCAATCTTCGCTCTCTTGCCTGGGATGCGGGCAATCTTCTTGATAGTGATAAGGCCGTCGTTGATCTCGGGCACCTCGAGCTCGAATAGACGCTGCAGGAACATTGGCGACGTACGGCTAAGGATAATCTTAGGATTGTTGTTCTGGTTGTCTACACGGGCAACTACCGCACGTACGTTGTCGCCCTTGCGGTAGAAGTCGCTCGGAATCTGCTCTGTCTTCGGGAGGATAAGCTCGTTGCCCTCATCGTCCACGAGAAGCAGCTCCTTCTTCCATATCTGGTAAACCTCGCCGCTTACAATCTGTCCTATTCTCTCGCTGTACTTGTTGTAAAGGCTGTCCTTCTCAAGCTCAAGAATCTTTGACGCAAGAGTCTGGCGAAGGTTGAGGATGGCACGGCGTCCGAACTCTGCGAAATTGACAATCTCGCTCACATCCTCGCCAATCTCGAACGAGTCGTCGATAAGCTGTGCCTCGCTGAGCGAAATCTCGAAGTTGCTGTCCTTTACCTCATCGTCGGCAACGACAACACGGCGACGCTGAATCTCAAAGTCGCCTCTGTCGGGGTTTACGATAACCGAGTAGTTCTCGTCTGTACCGAATATGTTTACCAAAACTTTGCGGAAGCTCTCCTCGAGCACGCTGATCATTGTTGTACGGTCGATGTTCTTCGACTCCTTGAATTCTTGAAATGTATCAAGAAGGCTGATTGTTTCTTCTTTCTTTGCCATTTTATTTAAAATTTATAACGTATTTCGTGTATTTGACGCTGTCGTAAGCGAAACGCAGTTCCTCCTCGACAAACTGCGGACGTTTTGCTACTTCAATCTTCTCCTTTTTTGTGATTGTGATCGCAAAATCGTTCTCATTGGCCTCTTTGAGAGTGCCTTTTAATTTTTTGCCCTCTTTGGTGAGGACCTCAACCTCAAGGCCTACATGGTTCTTGTACTGCTGTATTACCTTGAACGGCTGTCCGAGGCCGGCAGAGCCTACCTCGAGTTCGTAATCATCGGCGGCGCCGTTGAGCCCGTTCTCAATGTAACGGCTTAGTTCGGCACAGTCTTCAATCCACACGCCCTCGGCATGGTCAATCTCAACTGTTATCTTGTCATCCTTTCCAATGATGACATCAACTAAAAAATACTCTTTGTCGGCGAGCCACTCGTTTGTTAAATCGATTACCTGTTGTCTTTCAATCATATAGCTAAACTTCAGTTATTGATGCATGATGTGATAATATAGAAAAGAGGGGCTTGCCGGCCCCTCATCATCATCATTTCACTGCAAATTTATGAATATTTGCTCTTCCGTGCAAGTATTTTGAGTTTTTTTACATTATTATATATTATAAAGTCCCTTTTTTATGCGGGCGGCAATCTTTTTTGTGTTCTCTCGCCGAATTTTCTTATCTTCGCAAAATAAAACCAGATATTTATGCGTACAAAAAAGAGCAGCAGCTCAAACATGCGTTTCCTCTTCGGCAGCGTCTTTTTCTTTGCGGCGGTAATTCTTTCAATAGTGCTGTTTACATATTATGCCATGCGTGAGGCGTGGCGCAAGTCGCCCGAAAGGGATTATATATATACATTCACCTTCTCGCAAGAGTTCAAGGGGCTCGACTATTCGGTATATCTTGACGACAGCCTGCTGTATGCCGGCAACCCGTTCAATGCCGATACTGTCCTGAGCGTGAAACGATATGTCACGCATGAGCCGGTGAATGTGGCAGGCATTGACACGGTGATAGCGGTGCCGCATTTCACCTCCTCTTCATCGCTCTTTGTCGTGGACGGCAGGACAAGCATCCCTGCTATAATCGGAGTGGGGGAGTACAATGCCATTCATCTGACATTGAAAAACGGCAAGGTGGTGCCAATAAAAGAGTAAAGCGGTCTTTAGGAGACTTAGCTTTGCTCATTGTGACAAAGCGAGGCCGCTCGGACATTTCTTCCGTCAAAGATAGTGCATGCTGCGTCTCTCAAGCCGGGTGAAGCGAAGCATTCCGCTTCTCCGGTTCAGTTGCTCTTCTTTGGCGATAATATCTCCTTGTATCGCTTGCTGTCCTTTAGAATGTCGTAGCACTCTTTGAGTTCCGGGTCTTCACGCAGGCTGAACACAATCTCGCCCTCCTGACCGTAATAACGTTTTATTATCTCGTCGCCGAGCATAGCCTTGACCTCTTTCCCGAAGTGTGTCAGAGAGTGGTCGAGGTTGGCCTGCAGCTTCTTTTCAAGAGCCTCTACCTCCTCTTTTGCGATGGAGGCGAGGCCTTCTAGCTCAATCATCTTCTTCAGTTCATTGAGTATCTTGACGCTGTGCAGGTCGTAGCTGAAATTCTTGGCTCTGAGATACTTCCTGAACTCGTCATACACCTCGTCGCTTATCGTGAATGTCTCGGCAGGGTCTATGCTCTGGTTCTTCAGGTGGAATTCTGTCGCAAAATCGAATATCGCCATGTCCTGCATAAGGTAATAGAGCAGTGTGGAAAGCTCCTCTGGCTTCGGCTCGATGTCGGGGCGAATGCCTCCGCCGTCACGCACTTCACGGCCGGCAGCCGTGCGGAACACGTTCGTGAGGCTGTCGGGCAGGCGGCTCGTGCGTCCGTCGTCAATCATGTGCGAGTAGTCAAGGGCCTGTACGCATCGGCCGCTCGGTATGTAGTATTTAGCGGTTGTCAGTTTCAGGTAGCCGCCGTAGCTTACAGGGCGTGTGCTCTGAACAAGGCCTTTGCCGAACGTGCGTGAACCCACTATTACGGCTCTGTCAAGGTCTTGCAGGGAGCCTGCGACAATCTCTGACGCCGACGCCGACTGCCCGTCTACAAGAACGGCCAAAGGCGAAACTGTGTCTACAGGCTCGTTGCTTGTCTTGTACGTGTCGTTGCTGTAGTCGGTTTTCCCTTTTGTGGTAACGATTGTCTTGCCTTTAGGCACGAAAATGTTCACAATGTCCACAGCCTCGTTCAGCAGTCCGCCGCCGTTCCCTCTAAGGTCAATGACGAATGACTTCGCTCCCTGTTTCTTCAGCTCTATGACGGCGCGGCGCATCTTCTTGGCGCAATCGTCGGTAAAGCTCTCGAGCAGGATGTAGCCTACGTCGCCGTTCTGAATACCGTAATATGGTATCGGCGGCAGCAGTATGCTCGCTCTCTCAAGCGTTACTTTCTTCTTCCCTTTCTTTCCCGGTTGCTCAATCTCAAGCGTAAGCTTTGTCCCTGCCTCTCCACGGAGCATGTCGCTTACGCTGTCGCTGCTCATGCCGACGACGCTCGTTCCGTTTACCGAGAGTATGAGGTCTCCCGCTCTTAGCCCGGCCTTGTACGCAGGCATCTCCTTATACGGGTCGGCGATTACTGTGCTGTTCTTCTCGGTGTGGAATCGTATTACGGAGCCTATGCCGGCATACTTTCCCGTGGTCATCAGCTTCAGCTCCTCGTTCTTCTCTTCGGGGTAGTATTCCGTATACGGGTCAAGATACCTGAGCATGTATTCGATGCTCTTGTTTATCATCTTTTCGGGCATAATGCTGTCCACATAAAAAAGGTCGAGCTCCTTTATTATGTTGTTGTATATCGACAGTTGTTTAGCAAGTTTCTGCCTGTGCCTGTCATCGGCCTTTATGCCGGTCAGGAAGAACATGAATATAATAGTAAATAAAAAAAGGCTTTTTCTGTTGTTCATATATATAATTATGTAATGTCCGGTTTAACAAATTAAGGCAAAGTTAATATTTTGCTCTCTTATTGCTTCCTTTGCAGGCTCCTTTTTATGAATTATTCAGTAAAAAAATGCGGTAGTGGCTTTTTTTGTTCATTTGAATAAAAAATATCGGAAAAATTTGCATGAGAAAAAAAGATATACTACTTTTGCAACGTCAAACGACAAGCGTGTCGAAAATTCTTCAGTAGCTCAGTCGGTTAGAGCACCTGACTGTTAATCAGGGGGTCGTAGGTTCAAGTCCTACCTGAAGAGCAAGCGAGCTGGAGACTCGCTTTTTTAATGAAACTCCAACATTCTTCAGTAGCTCAGTCGGTTAGAGCACCTGACTGTTAATCAGGGGGTCGTAGGTTCAAGTCCTACCTGAAGAGCAACGCCGAAAGTTTACTTTCGGCGTTTTTTTTTGTATTATAGTTTGAGAACGAATCTTGAGTCAGTAGCAAAAGAGTGTGGAGACAACCAAATTTTCAGTATTGTAACAAAATTCTTTAGTGAGCATATTTTGAATAACGCCTGCTTGCTT
>JAFTRV010000053.1 GCA_017462065.1 Bacteroidaceae bacterium | reverse complement strand
AGTAAATTAACCCTTTGTGGCTTTTCCTCCTCGCTACTCGGCAAAGAAAGCAAGCACTCTTTGCTCTCGTTAGCAGCGTCGGTTGCGGTTTTGAAGCCTGCACAAGCCTTGAACTTTGCTTTTTATTCACCCCCGACGACATGAGGGTGACTTTTGGGTCACCCTCATATGTTCTTGAACCGTTCGTTCCGAAGTGTAATCCGTTTATTCGGCAAGGCCTTTGAAAACCTCCAAGAAACCCTCAAGCCCGCCTTCGAACTCGTCGGTAAACTCTTCAAGCTCTTTGCCGAATTCATTAATGGCCTTCTTCGCCATGTATCCCATGATGCGTCCTTTCTGACGGTTGAACTCCCTTATCTCCTCTTTTGTATGTTCCTGTTGGTTGAACTCCTCCTCAAGCTTAGCGAACTCTTCGGAAATCTTTTCCCAGTCCTCCTCTATGTATGAGTCCTTGTTCTGCTCAATAACGTCGGCCAATTTCTTAATGCCAATAATTGCAGCAGGTGCATTGTAGCAAGCGATAAAGGTCGTGGAAATAAGAATTGACAGGAATAAAAATAGCTTTTTCATAGTGTTTAAATTTATTAATATAGCAAATGTAGGCAAATCCTTATAAAAAACAAATTTTTCTAAGTGATTATGCTTCAAAAGAATGGAGGCACTGCAAAACAGTGCCTCCATTCTTTTGAAGTGTATAGCTAATCTTTACTTGACCTCTTCGAACTCAGCGTCCTGAACGTCGCTGTTGTCCTGCTGGCTGTTGCTCTGCTGTTGCTGAGCGCCCTGTGCGTTCTGTGCGCCGCTCTGTGCGTACATCTCTGCGCTTGCAGCCTGCCATGCGTTGTTGAGCTCAGCGGTAGCTGCGTCGATTGCGTCAAGGTCTTGTGCCTTGTGAGCGTCCTCGAGCTTCTGAACAGCCGCTTCGATAGGAGCCTTCTTGTCGGCAGGAATCTTGTCGCCAAGCTCGGTGAGCTGGTTTCTTGTCTGGAACACCATTGAGTCGGCCTGGTTGAGCTTGTCGATTTTCTCGCGCTCCTTCTTGTCCGCATCGGCGTTAGCCTCTGCCTCCTGCTTCATGCGCTCGATCTCCTCCTTGCTCAAGCCTGAAGATGCCTCGATGCGGATAGCCTGCTCCTTGCCTGTGGCCTTGTCCTTTGCCGAAACCTTGAGGATGCCGTTTGCGTCGATGTCGAAGGTAACCTCAATCTGCGGAATGCCTCTGCGTGCAGGCGCTATGCCTGTGAGGTTGAACTGACCGATAGACTTGTTCTGGTTCGCCATAGGACGCTCGCCCTGCAGTACGTGGATTGTAACCTCTGTCTGGTTGTCGGCTGCGGTAGAGAAAGTCTCGCTCTTCTTGCAAGGGATTGTGGTGTTGGCGTCGATGAGCTTTGTCATTACGCCGCCGAGTGTCTCGATACCCATTGAAAGCGGAGTTACGTCAAGCAATACGATATCGCCTACGCCGCCCTCCTTGTTAAGGATAGCGCCCTGGATAGCTGCGCCTACTGCAACAACCTCGTCGGGGTTTACGCCCTTTGAAGGAGCCTTGCCGAAGAAGTCCTCTACAACCTTCTGAACTGCAGGGATACGTGTTGAACCGCCTACAAGGATAACCTCGTCGATGTCTGCGTTGTTGAGGCCTGCGTCGCTCATAGCCTTCTTGCATGGCTCAAGACAAGCCTGGATAAGGTTGTGTGCCAAAGACTCGAACTTAGCGCGTGTCAAGGTCTTCACCAAGTGCTTAGGCATGCCGTTCACGGCTGTGATGTAAGGCAGGTTTATCTCTGTAGAAGTTGTTGATGACAACTCTATCTTAGCCTTCTCTGCAGCCTCCTTAAGACGCTGGAGAGCCATCGGGTCCGCCTTTAGGTCTGCGCCCTCTTCGGCCTTGAACTCGTTTGCGAGCCAGTCGATGATTACCTGGTCGAAGTCGTCGCCGCCGAGGTGAGTGTCGCCGTTTGTAGAGAGTACTTCGAATACGCCGCCGCCGAACTCAAGGATAGAGATATCGAATGTACCGCCGCCGAGGTCGAATACAGCGATCTTCATGTCCTTGTTGGCCTTGTCGATGCCGTAAGCAAGAGCGGCTGCAGTAGGCTCGTTCACGATACGCTTAACCTCAAGGCCTGCAATCTGTCCGGCCTCTTTTGTCGCCTGACGCTGTGAGTCGCTGAAGTATGCGGGAACAGTGATGACAGCCTCTGTAACCTCCTGTCCAAGATACTCCTCTGCGGTCTTCTTCATCTTCTGGAGAATCATCGCTGAAATCTCCTGAGGTGTGTAAAGGCGGCCGTCGATGTCTACTCGAGGCATGTTGTTCTCCTCAACTACTTTGTAAGGAACACGTGATATTTCCTTGCTTACCTGTGCCCAATTCTCGCCCATGAAACGCTTGATTGAGAATATTGTGCGCTGAGGGTTTGTCACCGCCTGACGCTTTGCGGGGTCGCCTATCTTACGCTCGCCGTTGTTGTCGAACGCTACGATTGACGGAGTGGTGCGCTTGCCCTCGCTGTTTGTGATTACTACGGGCTCGTTGCCCTCGAAAACTGCTACACATGAGTTGGTTGTACCCAAGTCAATTCCAATAATTTTTCCCATAATTCTATTTTCTTTTTTAATTATTATTCGAGCTTAGTGTCGTGCGCTGTCTTTGCGCTTCGTAATTTATAGAACAAAGTGCATGCCAAAGTGTTTTTTTGCTCTGCTACTTTGCCAATGGACGATTTTTATGCCATAAATGTTTATTCGTGTGACAAATTGTCTGCCAAAATGTCGTATTTGGTGGAGGCTTGTCCTTTATACGGCAAGGTTGCCGTTTCTTTTTTACTCTTGCCCGAGTGCCGTCGCTCCATTTTACCTTAAATAAAAATAACAGTGTTAAATTTGCATTTCGTCGCATTTGTGTTATCTTTGCAAAATTGGTGGCGCTCGCTTTGCTGCCAGGGCTATTTTGATTTATCAATTTATAATTATTCAATAAAATGGGAAAAGTTTTGCTTATTGGCGCAGGCGGTGTAGGTACTGTTGCTGCTTTTAAGGTCGCTCAGAACAGCGATGTGTTTACTGACATTATGATTGCAAGCCGTACAAAGGCAAAGTGTGACGCTATTGTAAAGGCTATCGGTAACCCGAACATCAAGACTGCGGCCGTCGATGCCGACAGCGTCGAGGAGCTTGTAGCGTTGTTCAACAGCTTTAAGCCCGAAATAGTAATTAATGTGGCGTTGCCTTATCAGGACCTTACAATCATGGAGGCTTGTCTGCAGTGCGGCGTGAACTACCTCGATACAGCCAACTATGAGCCTAAGGATGTGGCTCACTTCGAGTACAGCTGGCAGTGGGCTTACCATGAGCGTTTCAAGGAGGCCGGCCTTACGGCTATTCTCGGCTGCGGCTTCGACCCGGGCGTGAGCGGCGTGTATACGGCATATGCCGCTAAGCACTATTTCGACGAGATACACTATCTTGACATTGTGGACTGCAACGCTGGTAACCACCACAAGGCTTTTGCTACGAACTTCAATCCAGAAATCAATATCCGTGAGATTACGCAGAACGGACGCTACTACGAGAACGGCCGGTGGATAGAGACAGGTCCGCTGGAAATTCACCAGCCTATCACATATCCTAACGTAGGCCCGCGTGAATCGTACTTGCTTTTCCACGAGGAGCTTGAGTCCTTGACCAAGAACTTCCCGACAATCAAGCGTGCCCGTTTCTGGATGACATTCGGTCAGGAGTACCTTACACACCTCCGTGTAATCCAGAACATCGGCATGGCCCGTATCGACGAAATCGACTACAACGGCATGAAGATTGTTCCTCTGCAGTTCCTCAAGGCGGTTCTTCCTAATCCTCAGGATCTGGGCGAGAACTACGAGGGCGAGACATCTATCGGCTGCCGCATCCGTGGCATAAAGGACGGCAAGGAGCGTACATACTATGTATACAACAACTGCAGCCATCAGGAGGCATACAAGGAGACGGGCATGCAGGGCGTAAGCTACACGACAGGCGTTCCTGCTATGATTGGCGCCATGATGTTCCTCAAAGGCCTGTGGCGCAAGCCGGGCGTTTGGAACGTCGAGCAGTTCGACCCGGATCCGTTCATGGAGCAGCTTAACAAGCAGGGCCTTCCCTGGCACGAGGAGTTTGACAAGGACCTTGAACTCTAATCGTTCATAGCAACCTTAGTCATCTTAGTAACCTTAGTTATCTTATTTTTAAACATGGCAAAGAAAGAAGAATTGGAAAATATCGCAGGCAATGAGAAGCTGCGCGCTTTGCAGGCTGCGATGGATAAAATAGAGAAAAGTTTCGGCAAGGGCTCTATTATGAAGCTCGGCGACGATAATTTTGAGGATGTCGATGTCATCCCCACAGGCTCGGTAGGCCTTAATGCGGCATTGGGCGTCGGCGGCTATCCCCGTGGCCGTATAATCGAAATCTACGGTCCTGAGTCATCCGGTAAGACAACGCTTGCGATACATGCTATCGCCGAGGCTCAGAAGATGGGCGGCATTGCTGCTATCGTGGATGCGGAACATGCGTTTGACCGTTTCTATGCGCAGAAATTAGGCGTGGACATTGATAACCTGCTTATCTCGCAGCCCGACTGCGGCGAGCAGGCGTTGGAGATTGCCGAGCAGCTTATCCGCTCGTCGGCCATTGACATCATTGTCATTGACTCTGTCGCGGCCTTGACGCCTAAGGCCGAAATCGAGGGCGAAATGGGCGACAACAAGGTGGGCCTTCAGGCACGTCTTATGTCACAGGCGCTCCGCAAGCTCACATCGGCAATCAGCAAGACAAAGACAACCTGTATCTTCATCAATCAGCTGCGTGAGAAAATCGGTATCATGTTTGGCAACCCCGAAACGACGACCGGCGGCAACGCTCTCAAGTTCTACGCATCGGTACGTCTTGACATACGCCGTGTGAGCCAGCTCAAGGACGGCGAAGAGGCTGTCGGCAACCAGGTACGTGTCAAGGTGGTGAAGAACAAGGTGGCTCCTCCTTTCCGCAAGGCTGAGTTCGACATCATGTTCGGCGAGGGCATCTCCCGTACAGGCGAAATCGTCGATTTGGGCGTTCAGTACGGCATTATCAAGAAGAGCGGCTCGTTCTTCAGCTATAACGACACCAAGCTGGCTCAGGGACGTGACCGCACAAAGGCTCTCATTGCCGACAACCCGGAACTTGCCGAGGAGCTTGAGGCAAAGATAGCAAGTGCCATGAAGGGCAATGCCGAAGAGGTAATCGAATAAAAACAGGCGGCGACGCCATAAACCGAATAAACAATATTTAAATACTATGAAGAAATCTATTTTGTTTGCAGCTCTTGCCTTCATCGGTCTCGGAGCGTTCGCGCAGGATGCTCCTGAATTCACGGTTATAAAGGAGAACCCTACAACAAGTATCAAGAACCAGAATCAGGCAGGTACATGCTGGTGCTATTCATCATTGGCATTCATTGAGTCAGAGCTCCTACGCATGGGTAAGGGCGAATATGACTTCTCTGAGATGTATATCGTTCATAACACATACCTCGACCGTGCCGACAAGGCTGTCCGCACTCATGGCGATATCTCATTCTCGCAGGGCGGCTCGTTCTACGACGTTATCTACGGCATGGACAAGTTCGGCCTTGTTCCGGAATCGGAAATGCGTCCCGGCGTAATGTACGGCAAGGAGTTGAGTAACCACAACGAGCTTTCAGCTGTCAGCGACGCCGTCGTTGCGGCTATAGCAAAGGGCAAGCACCGCAGCCTGCAGTCATCGCCCGACGGCCGGATGCTTTGGAAGAAGGCTATCGAGGCTATCCATGACATATATCTTGGCGAGCGTCCCGAGAAATTTACATACAATGGCAAGGAGTATACTCCGCAGTCGTTCTATAAGTCACTCGGCCTGAACGCTGACGACTACATCTCTTTGACATCATACACGCACCATCCTTTCTATGAGCCTTTCGTTCTTGAGATTCAGGACAACTGGCGTTGGGCGGAGTCTTACAACCTTCCTATCGACGAGCTCATGCAGGTATTCGAGCATGCAGTAATGGAGGGCTATACAATTGCATGGGGCAGCGACGTGAGCGAGAGCGGCTTTACACGTGACGGTACCGCCGTTATGCCTAACAATGCAAAGGGCGGTGACCTCCAGGGCTCTGACATGGCACGCTGGCTCAAGCTCAGCGAGGAGGAGAAAAAGGTTACTCCGAAGCCCTCTAACGAGAAGTGGTGTACTCAGGAGGAGCGTCAGGTCGCTTACGACAACTGGGAGACAACCGACGATCACGGCATGCAGATATACGGTATCGCTAAGGACCAGAACGGTACGAAGTACTACATGGTAAAGAACTCTTGGGGCGAGAGTGGCAAATACAAGGGCATATGGTATGCTTCAGAGGCTTTCGTACGTTACAAGACTATGAATATCGTTGTTCACAAGAACGCTATTCCTAAGGATATCCGCAAGAAGCTCGGTATCAAGTAATTTGATTGATGCAACAAAAAGTCCGGAAAACACAAATGCGTTTTCCGGACTTTTTGTTTAGAGTTTAGAGTTTAGAGTTTAGAGTTTAGGGT
>JAFTRV010000052.1 GCA_017462065.1 Bacteroidaceae bacterium | reverse complement strand
CTTACCCTTAATCAGTTGTCGTTTATTCTTTTTGTTGTCGTTCTATCATGTACTTTTGTCGCACAAAAGTACCAAAAAGCCCGGCACAGGTAAGAACAGTCTGCCGGTCATTTGCTTAGGAGTTGCCAGCAACATCCTTCGGTCAAACCGGCATTGTCATAAAAGGCTTCTCTTTGACATTCAGGGCTCCGGAGAGGCATGTTGTATTGCGTTTTTGAGAAATATAACGGCATACAACACGCTCGGTCCTCGCTTTCTCCTGAATGTCAAAGGCCTTTTACTCTGTTCTTCAACAGTGCCGGATTATTTTGAAAGTTACTTCTGCAATGAATGACGTGTAACGATGAACGATTAACGAGTTGCACCGCCTGCGTCGAAACAGCTTTCGCTCGAGCATGACACGCATCGTAAGGTTGAGGACTGCAGTAGAATATAATGGCGAGCGACAGCGAGATTATAATTGAAAATAAATATTTTCTTTACCCTAACTTTTACAGTTGCATTTGGTTTTCTTTACAGCCATTTTTTATTATTTAATTTATTATTAAGCCTTATAAGTAAAAAATTCCTTATCTTCGCACCAAAATATAATTCAAGATGAAAATAGCACTTATCGGATATGGAAAAATGGGCAAGACCATTGAGAAGATTGCCCTTGAGAGAGGACACGAGATTGTCTCTATAATTGATATCGACAACCGTGAGGATATGGCAGGCGAGGCGTTCAAGAGCGCCGATGTAGCCATTGAGTTCACCGCCCCATCGGTAGCTTATGACAACTGCGTAAAGGCAATGGAGGCGGGCGTAAAGGTTGTCAGCGGAAGCACAGGCTGGTACCGGCAGCACGAGGCGGAGATGCGCGAGAAATGCGAGAAAGAGGGAAAGACCCTCTTTTGGTCAAGCAACTTCAGCCTTGGCGTAGCTATCTTCTCGGCAGTGAACAAGTACCTCGCAAAGATAATGAACCGCTTCCCTGTATATGACGTAGAGATGGTCGAGACACACCACGTTCACAAGCTCGACGCTCCAAGCGGAACAGCAATCACCCTTGCCGAGGGAATTCTTGCTAACATTGACCGCAAGGAGAGCTGGGCAATGGGCGACCTCACCAACCCCGACGGAACTGTGACTAAAGGCAACACTCCCCGTGCCACCGAGCTGAAGATTGACGCAATACGCCGTGACGAGGTTCCCGGAATACACACTATAACATACAACTCGCCCGCCGACACCATAACTATCACCCACGACGCTCATAACCGCAGCGGCTTTGCTCTTGGAGCGGTATTGGCGGCAGAGTATGTCAAGGAACATTCAGGCCTGCTCGGCATGAGCAATTTATTTGATTTCTAAACTGTATAAAATGACGTTCAAGATATTCAACAGAGAGGTAAGCGCCTCACGCAAGGAGCTTGCGAAGCTCGGCATAATACTCACGCTTTATATACTGTTCCTCATTTGGGTAAAAAGCTGGTTAGGAATTATTGTCATACCTTTCATCATTGACAACTACACCACACGCTTCATCCCCTGGGGCTGGTGGAAGAGGTCGAAGAACGCCGCGCTGCGCACCGTCATGAGCTGGGTCGATGCCATAGTGTTCGCTCTTGTGGCTGTATACTTCGTTCACCTCTACTTCTTTCAGAACTACGTTATTCCCACGTCATCGCTCGAGAAGTCGTTGCTTGTGGGCGACTACCTTTTCGTGAGCAAATACAACTACGGCCCCCGCAAGCCGCAGACACCGCTGAGCATGCCTCTTACCCAGCACACCATGCCTGTTGTAGGCGGCAAGAGCTACATCGACGCCGTTCAATGGGACTATGAGCGTGTGGCAGGGCTCGAGAACATTGAACGTGGCGACATTGTCGTGTTCAACTACCCTGCGGGCGACGTGGCTACATCGAACCCCGAGATAATAGACTTCCACTCGCTGTGCTATGAGTTCGGCAAGCAGCTCAACCCCGAGCTGACGACCGAGGGGGCGACGGCGGAAGAGACACGCGGCATATACGAGAAATACTATGCCGACGGCAAACGCTACATGGCGGAACGCCCCGACGTGTTCGGCAAGATAACATACCGTCCCGTGGACAGGCGCGAGAACTACGTCAAGCGTTGCGTAGGACTCCCGGGAGAGACGCTTCAGATTATCGACAAGGTGATATACATCGACGGTCAGCCGATACCGCAGCCCAAGAACGTTCAGTTCAACTACAACGTGAAGCTCACGCAAGCCATCCCCGAGAACCTGCGACGCAGCCTCGGCATCAGCGGCGACGACCTTAGGATGCTCTACCAGACAGCGCAGGCGCCCCTTACCGAAGAGAGCTACGACAAGCTTAAGAATAACGGCAGGCTCGTAGAGGAGATAAGCATCGTGAACAACGATTACACGCAGGGCATATACCCTTTGAACGGCAACACAGGCTGGAGCGTGGACAACTACGGCCCAGTGAGAATACCCAAGAGAGGCGAGAGCATTCCTTTGACCATAGAGAACCTTGCAGTTTACGAGCGTCCTATCGTAGCGTACGAAGGCAACAGGCTTGAGGTAAAAGACGGCAAGATACTCATCAACGGCAAGGAGAGCGACAGCTACACGTTCAAAATGGACTACTATTGGATGATGGGCGACAACCGTCATAACAGCGCCGACTCACGTTGCTGGGGATTCGTGCCCGAGGACCACATCGTAGGCAAGCCGCTTTTCGTATGGCTCTCGCTTGACAAAGACCGCAACTGGTTCGACGGCAAGGTACGTTGGGAGCGTCTGTTCCGCAGCGTAGACAGCTTCAAGTAACATGATACTCCTTTCACACCCCTTATACCTTGCGCCCATACCGCTGTACGCGCGCCTGTACGCATGCGGCAGATTAGTAATAAACGGTGACGAGCCGTTTATAAAGCAGACATACCGTAACCGTGCTGTCATAGCTACAGAGAAAGGCACGCAGGCCCTCACGATACCGGTGGTTCACGGAAACGGAAACGCCATGCGCGACATACGCATAAGCGAACACGGCAACTGGCGTCACCAGCATTGGAACGCAATTGTAAGCGCATACCGCAAAAGCCCCTTCTTCGACTATTACGCCGATGACTTCGCCCACTTCTATGAAGAGAAGGACGGCTTTCTCATGGACTTCAACATACGCCTGCACAACGTCGTGTGCGAGCTGTTGGGGCTTGAGAGAGAGATTGAGATTACGCACGGCAAAGAGCAGCCTGCCGACGCCTGCGCCGACATGCGCAGCATTGCGGAGCCTAAGGCAATAACAGGCATAGAAGGATACTCCCCCCGGCAGTACTATCAGGTATTTGCGGAACGCAACGGCTTTATTCCTAACCTGAGCATCATTGACCTGCTCTTCAACATGGGCCCTGAGGGGCTGCTCACCCTGCGTGATTCGGTATAACGGTACTGTACGTTCAGCCTCATATACATACAGATTTTGCTTTATACTGCATGTATACAATTTCAATGCCGGAATATAATACCTTTAAGTTTGTTTCAGATAACAAGGCAAACATCTAAAGTACATACATAAGAATATAGGGCGTCCGCAACGGACGCCCTATATTTCAAATATGAACAGCAGAATGCGCTTTTACTTTACGAAGACCTTTTTACCGTTTATGATATAAACGCCCGTTGTCGGATTTGTAATGCGATTACCGTTAAGGTCGTATATCACGACATCTGCCGCATCGCTATTTACATCATCTATGGCCGTATCTGATTTTACAAAATCAGCCGTTACCGCAATGTCGTTCGCAGGCATTCTTTCGGGAAGACCACTCCAGCCCGCAAATGCATAGCCATTCTTGAAAGGGCCGGAGAGCGGCTGAATCAGTTCTCCGTATTCGCACTCCCTTGTTGCATAGATAAAGCCGTCTACAATATACTTTATAGTGTATTTGTTTGCTATAAGCGAACTTTTTATTGTTACATTCATTGCCGGCATCGTAGTCAAGGTCTGACTCCAGCCACTGAAAGTATAACCCTTTCTCTGAAGATTCTCTATCGGCAGTACTGCCGCACCAAAATCATAGGTCTCGGTCTTGTATATGTCGCCATTTATCAAATATGTTACAGTGTATTGATTAACCTTAAACGAGCCGTTTACCGTTAAGTCGTTATTAGGCATTGTCGCAGGATGTTCCTCCCAGCCACAGAAAGTATGTCCCTCCTTTATGGGATTAATTGAAGATATTGTTTCACCAAAGCCCAAGCTCTCTATTTTATACAGATTGCCATCTATTACATATTTTAATGTATGTGCGACCTCTACAATATTGTTCGGATTGAATATGTATTCGTAATCATCCTTTTGTCCCTTGGGAAGATAAACAGTCGCATTCTGCTTTACATTATATTCAAATGCATTATATAGTTCCAGATAATCTTTCGACTCTATATATATTTCGGCAATATTATTGCAACCATCAAAGCAGAATTGACCCACAGACTCAAGGTTATCACCTATTTTAACACTCGTAATGCTTGTATTGCCCTTAAAACAATTATTATTAAAAACCTTGACATCATCAGGAATAACAAGATGAACGATTTTCTCACCATTCAGATAAACGTCACCCATTCTAACATAACTGTCATAATCCATTTTGCACCATGCCGACAAGTCCGTTATATAAACATTCTCAATAGAAGTTCCAAGGAAAGCCTCACCATCAATAAATTTTACACTCTCCGGAATCTCAATGCTTGTAAGGCTGGAACAATTATAGAATGCAAACCTACCAATACTTGTAACGCTATTAGGAATTTCAACATCCTTTAACGCAATACAACCGCTAAAAGTATCATATCCAATATGTGTTACTCCATTGGGAATTTTAATGCTTGTAAGTCCGGTGCAACGGAATGCTTCATTTCCAATTATCGTTACGCCATCAGGGATATTAACATTGCTAAGATTGGAACAATAATAGAACGCCCTATGTCCTATAGCTTTAACGCTGTTAGGGATTTCAATTGTTTTAATTGTATTACTATGTCCATTGAAAGCACCTCCAGCAATAGCGACAGTCCCCTCTTTTACTTTAAAAGAACTCTTAATTTCAAGAAAACTATTTACTTCAAAAAGTATATTATTGATATAAATACATCCATCGTCATCATAAGAGAACTTCCTGTACCATGGAGTATCTCTAAACGCCCCACTTCCGATACATATAATCCCATGGGGAAGCATAACATCAGTCAGGGCCTCGCAATCACTGAACGCACCGCTACCAATACTTGTGACGCTGTTAGGAATCTCAATGCTTGTAAGGCTGGAACAATTTTGGAATGCTCCATCTCCAATTACTGTGACGCTGTTAGGAATTTCAATGCTTGTAAGTCCGGAGCATCTGAATGCATCATCTCCAATTACTGTTACGCTGTTAGGAATCTCAATGCTTGTAAGGGTTATACAATCATCAAACGCATAATTCCCAATGCTTGTTACACTATGCGGTATTACCGTATTTTCACATCCTCTAAGCAATGTGTTTGTCGCAGTCTCTATTAACGCATTGCAGTTGTTGCGACTATCGTACGCCACATTGTTTTCATCAACCATTATGCTTTCAAGAGCACCGCATCCTGCAAAGGCACCTTCTTCTATTGTTTCAACACTACTTGGAATTTCAATGCTTGTAAGGCCGGAACAACGATTGAATGCAAACCTACCAATAGTTGTTACACTATTCGGGATTTTAACACTTAGAAGAGCGGGGCAGTCATAAAATGCGTTGTATTCAATACCCGTTACGCTGTAGTCTATACCATTATAAGCAACTGTTTCAGGAATTACTACATTGCCGGCATAGTGACCACCGGTCGGAGCAATATTAGGATTCCAATTAAATGTAACAAGCACACAGTTACCGCCGTATATTCTATAATAAATACCATTAACCTCAAAATCATAGGCGTTTGCCACAGTAGCGCATGAAAAGATGAGCGCCGCCATGAAATTCTTAAAAAAACTTCTACTCATTATTCTATTGTTAAATTTTTCTCATGCTCTACATTCTCATTTGCATACAGGACGAATACAATAGCCAAAGAAACGGTTGGCAGCCGAGACAAGCCCATTGTACGCAGCCGAAACAGAGAGGGTGACAGCGCCTTGATTGCCATTCGGCGACGATGTCCAATAATACGATGAGCTATATTGGCCCTGCATTCCCGCCCCGTCGTTCGGCAAGAATATACTATTGCCATTAGGACCGGTAACCTTATAGCCGTTTACGCCATTTTGCGTTGTCCACGCCCAATCACACTCAAACAATAGCTCTTCCATCTCCTTTTCCTTTGGCATGCGCCAGGTACTTCCCCACTTTGAAGCGGCAGCGTCATACGAATGGTTTGCCGAGATATCTCCCAACGACATGCCCTGAGTAAGACTGTTATCCAATGTATAACTGCTCTTGACTGATGTCTCGCCCCAAGCATAGTAGTCGCCGTTCTCTTCGGGCTCCGAAGCGCCAACATTGCAGGTTGCCCATAGCAAACCGCTCGACAAGCCTAAATCGACAAAATCATAGCCATTAACCGAACCTGTCGTCGCAATGGCCTGAGTAACGTCCACTGATGTCAATACAGCGCCATTGTCGATACGTTTGAAAACGACAACTGCTTTACGTTCAGTTCTATTTTCATTCCTTTCTACTGTAACAGTCAAACTGTTTCCATTCGGAATACAAGTAACCCACGACGCATTACATTCCGCTCTCCAGGATATATTTGTATATACAGCCAAAACCTTGTCCGATTTTATATCCTTAAAGTCCAAAGTAGACGGGAATACGGCAAAGTCGGTCTTTGTCTGCTTTATCTGTACGTAGCCCAGAATATCATTGCTGCCGCTTCTTTTGACAACAATAGTAGCGACACGCTCTTCAAGCAAGGTGTTTTCACTGACAGAGACGGAGAGGTTATTGCCATTCTTTACAAGCGTAACCCATGAGGCCGCACAATCTGCCACCCAGGGTATGTTTGTCTCCACAATAACATTCTGCACCGAGGCTGTTGTTCCGAAATTCAAGGCTGTCTGCTGTATAAGGAAGCTGGACTTACCCTGAGACAGCTCTACAAAACCAAGAATATCGCCATTATCGGCTCTCTTGAAATTTATGGTAGCTTCACGCTCTTCCAACAGGTAATTCTCTTTGACTGAAACTGAGAGGACATTTCCGTTCTTTACGAGCGTAACCCAGGACTCCTTGCATTCCGCAACCCAAGGAATGTCTGTCTCTACTGTGACATTCTGTGTAGAAGCGCCTAATTTAAAATCGAGTTTACTCTGCTGAAGAGCAAAGTAGGACTGCACGACCTCTATGGTAGAGAGAATTTCGTTGTTGTCGGCCCTCTTGACGTTGATTGTGGCGGTACGTGGCTGCAGAAAGAGATTCTTTTGAACTGTAATCTTAAGATTATTGCCGTCCTTTACCAGTGTAAGCCATGACGCTTCACACTCGGCTTTCCAGGGAACAGCCGATTCTATCTTAACAGTCTTTGACTGTTCCGTTATAAATTTCACAAGATTATCCTCCATTATAACACTGCGAGGCTCTTGGGCAATATTTATCTTCCTGTCGATCTCATATTGCTCATTCTTTATGGAAATTACCGCAGTACGTTCCTTTGTGGCAGGGTTGGATTCAACTGTTATTTTAGTTTCAACTATGCCTTTCTCACCTGTAAGATGCTCTATCTTCACCCAAGACTCGTCGCATGAGGCAGACCAGTCGCAATATGAATTTATGACCAGATTGTCACTGCCGCCATCGCAACCATACTCAAACGACTCTTGTGAGACTACGATAACCTCGTTCTCTTCCAAGCCTACCGACTGCTCACATGCTCCCGGAACAATAACTGCAGCAACCAATAACAAATATTTTAAAAATGTTTTCATTGTCTATGTCTCATTAAAAGGTTACTCCAAGATGAATATCGAATTCACTGCATATTGTTTGCTTTAATACAGCATTATATCCGGTACTCTCAATACATTTTGTATTTGTGTACCCACTATAACCTACACTAAAATAGACACTTGTACCTGTTGTGGCACGGAAATCGACTCCTATTTGCGGATTCACGAAAGCAGCAGTGCTATTGTTGTATCTTGTCTCTAACAGCTCCAGCTGCAATGTCTGAGGAGTCGAAAAACGTACGCCTGCGGACAAGGCAAAGAACGGAGAGCAACGGCGATTCAGGAAGTTCGCCCTAACATGGGCGAAAAGAGGCACGCACAATCCCTTGTTCGGCAACAATTCACCGGAAACAGGAAGAAGAGTCGCATTATATTTGAAGTCGAAAGGAATTCTCACGCCAACGCCGGCACCGAGGAAGATGTTGTTGTTAAAGCGATAGCCGCCGATATAATTTACTCCCGCATTATAATTAGGAGCTGACTGAAAGCCGCCCGTAAATACCAAGTCCACAATAGAGGCGTAGCCGCTCTGATGCTCTGAGTATATCGCACGCAGCTCCTCGGCCCTTTCGGCTTTGGCTTGGACTCTCACCTCTCGCTCGGCAGCACGTCTTTTAATCTCGGCAGCCTTTGCCCTTGCCTTTTCCGCCTTTTCAGCGGCGAGCCTTTCAGCCTCTGCAGCCTTTGCTCTTGCTCTTTCCTCTTTCTCAGCAGCAAGCCTTTCAGCCTCGGCGGCCTTCATTCTTGCTTTTTTCTCTTTTTCCGCAGCGAGCCTGGCAGCCTCGGCAGCCTTCTCTCTCTCCTTTTCTGCGGCTATCCTTGCCTCTTCTTCGGCCTTAGCCCGCTCTTCGGCCTCCCGCTCGGCAATAAGCCTCGCCTCTTCTTCGGCACGGGCTATCTCCTCGGCCTCTCTCTCGGCTGCAAGCCTCGCCTCCTCTTCGGCTTTGGCCTTTGCTTTCATGTAGCCTTTGTCAATTCTTAACCTTACCGACACATACGAGCCGTCGAGCTCCACTCTGACAGCCATATAACCCTCCATTGAGGCCATGATGAACTTGGTGAACGGAGTAACCTCAAGCCTGAACTGTCCATTAGCGTCGGACATGGTTGTTTTGTCGGAACCTACCGCCTCTATAAGAACTCCCTCGACAGGCAATTCCTCTTCGTCGATGACGAGGCCCTTAACTATGCGGGCATTCTGCGCCATGCCGGCAATGGAAAGCATGACGCATAACATTAAAAATGCGACTCTTTTCATTTTTATCAGAACTTAATACCGCCGAGGAACGAGCCCTTCTTTGCAGGAACCTCAACCGGCCTACCTTTGGATACTTCACGGATATAATCGTCGCCCGGGCTGCGGAAATTGACATATTTCGCAGGGTATCCGGTAACGACAATAGACTCTACCTCACCGTCCTTATTATATTTAACCTGCTTTTCGAGGGCTACAAGAACGTCGGCATTGCCGTTCTCCTCCAGAGCCTCCTGAACAGCGCAATTCACGATATTGTCGAAGCCTCCGTTCTTGACTGTTCTGGCAGGAATGTAAAAGTGCGAAATCTTTTCGGGAGAGACCTCTAAGTCGGCCATTAAGGCTGTCATTGGGGTAACTACGCCTATTTTAGTATGAGTAGCTGTCTTTGTAAACTTTGTGAATGAAGTACAGCTGCTTACTAAAGCCATTACAACGAGAAGAAATGATAACTTTTTCATAGATTCAAGATTTATTTAATACTTTAATTTGCTCAAAAGGGGGAAAACAAAAGAGTCCAAGCGTATATTTTACGCTTGGACTGCAATAGCGTTCTGTAGCTGAACGCTAATAGATTTTGTATAGTATAAGGATTTATGTGTGTGTGTGTGTG
>JAFTRV010000051.1 GCA_017462065.1 Bacteroidaceae bacterium | reverse complement strand
AGTAAATATCTCTCAAACAAACAATAGCTATTCCAATGTTTATCAAAGGAATAGCTATATTTTTTATTATCATACGGCAATTTGAACGCTGAAATAATAAAATGAAGAAGGGTAACCCATTTTGACTTTTGGGTCACCCTCAAATTGACATGGAGCCATTATTATGAAATTCTCAAATGCGACGATTCTTTGGAAATGCAATTCTACATGAAGCAATGTATTAATGAAGGATGGAAGGTACGCGAGTTGAAAAGACAGATGAAAAGTTGTTTATTTCAGCGTCTAGCATTGAGCACCGACAAAGAAGGTGTATTGGCTTTGGCAAATGAAGGCCATCAAATAATGAAGCCACAAGACATAATTCGCGACCCCTTCGTTCTTGAATTTACAGGTCTGCCCCAAAAGAAAAGATATAAGGAAAGCGAATTAGAGGTTGCATTGAAAGCCAATATGGAGCATTTCTTATTGGAACTGGGACGAGGTTTTGCGTTCATTGGTCGTCAATATCAGATGCACATTGGAAGTCGAGTATTCAAAGTAGATTTAGTCTTTTATCACTGCATCCTTAAATGCTATGTACTTATTGATTTGAAACGAGCAGAGATAAAGCATGGTGATATTGGGCAGATGAATCTTTACCTCAATTATTTCCAAACAGAAGTATGCCAGCCGGACGACAACCCACCAATAGGCATTGTACTTGGTGCAAGAAAAGATGAGTTGCTGATGGAATATGCTCTACAAGGTATAACTAACCTGTTATTCGCAGCAAAGTATCAGTTATATTTACCCAAACGTGAAGAACTGCAGGCACAGTTGGATGCACTATTGGGCGATGAAGAATAGGGATTCAAAGAAAAGTTGACAAACAATTAGAAAATTCCACCAGGTTTGCGGAAAATGTATTTCAATATTTAGTTGAAATCAATGATTCATTATGTTCGCGGTAGTATTTTCCATGGATTTTAGTATCTTCGCATCAAACATTAAGAAATATGCATGGAAGATTTGAATAGAATCAAAGGAGCATTGGCTGATGCTGGTAAAACTGGAGTTTGGTTTGCAGACCAATTAGGAAAAGACCCCGTAACTATTTCCAGGTGGTGTACAAAAACTACGCAACCCGACATACAGGTAATAGACAAGATGTCCTCTGCGTGGAATGTGTTACAAAGGAAAGACAGACAGGCGCATCATTGAGGCTAATCATAAGAATAACGCATACAGGGCAAAGGCAAGGGAACTGCTGACAAGTGAAAAGGGGCTGGAACACAGAAGCAGAAGACCGATAGAACCCGAAGCTGTGTTCGGAAACATAAAGTTCAATCACGGGTTCAAGCGTTTCAGACTGAAGTCGGCAGAAAAGGTCTCTGTCGAATGGGGGCTTGTAGCCATTGCTCACAATCTAAGGAAGTATATTGCCCGAAAAACGGAAAGTAGCAACCGGCAAAGACTTTTTATTGCCAATATTAGAGCATATTGGGAATCTTGCCGGGCGGCATAAGGGATTTATGCGTGCAAAAATGATATTTTCCCGAATTTAAAGGTAAAAACGGGAAAATCAACGAAAAACAGAGACCGAGCCAAAATTACTTTTGACCCGGCCTCTTTATGTATATATTATTCCGTCACTTCGTAAAAGGCTTGTCGTCTCCCCAACACTGCTGCATCCACGCCTTGCTCTTAGCCTCTACAGGGTTGTCCTGCGGATGCCAGAAAGAGAACTCCTTGCCCTCGTCGGGCAGATATTGCTGCTTCACGAAATGGCCGGGATAGTCGTGGGAGTATTTGTACCCGTCGGAGTAGCCGAGGTCCGCCATAAGCTGCGTCGGAGCATTACGCAGATGCAGGGGAACAGGGAGGTTACCCGTTTCACGCACCTTCTGCAATGCACTGTTTATGCCCATGTATGCAGAGTTGCTCTTGGGTGATGTGGCTAAGTATACCACAGCCTCGGCAAGAGGGATGCGGCCTTCGGGCCAGCCTATCTTCGTAACCGCATCGAATGCGGCATTGGCGAGCAGCAAGGCGTTCGGGTTGGCAAGGCCTACATCCTCGGCAGCGGATATCACTATGCGCCGCGCGATGAACGCCGGGTCTTCGCCGCCCTCAATCATACGAGCCATCCAATAGAGAGCTGCGTCGGGGTCGCTGCCACGTATTGACTTTATGAACGCCGAGACAATATCGTAATGCATCTCGCCATCCTTGTCGTATGCGACAGGATTCTGCTGAAGAGCCTTGACTACCTTTTCGTCAGTTATCACCACAGGCGAAGCCTGCTCGCTCTCCACTACAAGCTCAAGTATATTAAGCAGCTTGCGAGCGTCGCCGCCGCTGTAACGGAGCATCGCATCCGTTTCCTTAAGCTCCACGCCTCTGCCACGTAAAATGTCATCATTGTCTATGGCGTGCCGCAAGAGCGAAAGGAGGTCGTCTTTCTCAAGCGACTTAAGCACATACAACTGACAGCGTGACAACAATGGGCGGATAACCTCAAACGACGGATTCTCTGTCGTAGCTCCTATCAAAGTCACGGTTCCCGTCTCCACAGCGCTTAGCAGAGAGTCCTGCTGCGACTTGTTAAAACGGTGAATCTCGTCTATGAACAATATTGCGCCGCCGCGAGAAAAAAGAGGGGAGCTTTTGGCCTTTTCTATTACCTCGCGCACCTCCTTCACGCCTGACGACACTGCGTTCAAGGTGTAGAAAGGACGGTTCAGCTGATGAGCGATAATGCGGGCGATAGTGGTCTTTCCCGTTCCGGGAGGGCCCCACATTATGAATGAGAGTATACGCCCCGAATCAATCATCCGACGCAGGACAGCCCCCTCGCCAACGAGGTGCTTCTGCCCCACATACCCCTCGAACGAGGTAGGACGCATGCGTTCCGCCAAAGGTTGTGCCATAGTGTTCATATATCATCAAAACCCTGTACGAGAGTACAAGGTTCTGACACGTTTATAATTCTGCGATTAACTCAAGCCTACTATTTCGCCGTCTACAAAATCTATGTGATTAGCCTGCGGGTCCTTCGGCAAGCCCGGCATTCTGATGATATCGCCTGCAATAGCTACTATCATCTCTGCGCCTGCATTGAGCACCACATCCCTTATCTGAAGATTGAAGCCCTTTACTGCTCCGTACTGCTTAGCGTCGGCACTGAAAGAGAACTGTGTCTTAGCTATACACACGGGGAACGATGCAAGGCCATATTTTTCGGCAAGCTTGATACGGTCGAGCGCCGGCTTTGCAAAAGAGACAGATGCCGCGCCGTATATATTCTTTGCGACCTTCTCGATTTTCGTCTGTATGCTGTCGTTGTCGTCGTATGTGAACCGCAACGGCTGAGAGGGGTTGTTCTCAATTGTATCGACAACTATCCTCGCCATTTCTACAGCGCCTTCGCCGCCCTGCGCGAACGCATTGTTTATAACGAACGGCAAGCCGAGCTCCTTCTCGCAGTGTTCACGCAGCAGAGCCATCTCCTCGTCCGTATCCGTAGCGAAGCGGTTGAAAACGACAACCACCGACTGACCGAACGAACGCAGGTTTGCAACATGACGGTCAAGGTTGGCAAGACCGTTACGCAAGCCCTCCATGTCGGGTTCCTTTATCTTGTCGAGTTCAACGCCGCCATGCATCTTGAGTCCCTGGGCCGTTGCCACGATTACAGTAGCGTCGGGCTGAAGACCGCTCTTGCGGCAGAGGATATTGTAGAACTTCTCGGCGCCGAGGTCAGCTCCGAAGCCAGCCTCAGTAATAGTATATTCGCTGTGGGCAAGGGCCATTTTGGTTGCGAGCTGAGAGTTACAGCCATGCGCGATGTTTGCGAACGGGCCACCATGAATGATTGCAGGAGTATTCTCGGTTGTCTGCACGAGATTAGGCTGAATAGCATCCTTAAGAAGCACCATGATAGAGCCTGCGACGCCCAAGTCCTTTACTGTAAATGGCTCGCCCGAATATGTATAGCCGAGCATGATATTCTCTATTCTGCGACGCAAATCCTCTTCGTCGCTTGCAAGACAGAGTATTGCCATGAGTTCCGAAGCGGGAGTTATGTCAAAGCCGGCCTGCTCCACAAGACCGTTCGTAGCAGGGCCTATGCCTGTGATTATCGAACGCAACGAGCGGTCGTTCACGTCAAGCACGCGACGCCACAGGATTTCCTTTAGGCCGAAACCCTCCTTAGCGTGCTGATAGAGGTAGTTGTCGAGCAACGCCGAGATCATATTGTGCGCCGATGTTATCGCATGGAAGTCACCCGTAAAATGGAGGTTGATTTTCTCCATTGGCAGCACCTGGGCATAGCCGCCGCCGGCAGCGCCGCCCTTCATGCCGAAACATGGACCGAGAGAAGGCTCGCGCAGAGCGACTACAGCCTTTTTGCCTATTTTGTTAAGACCGAGAGCAAGACCTATGGAAACGGTAGTCTTTCCAATGCCGGCCTTAGTCGCAGTAATGGCAGTAACAAGTATCAATTTACCTTTTTGCTTACCGATAAGATTAAGCGGAAGCTTTGCTATGTACTTGCCGTAATGCTCGAGGTCATTGGCATCTATTCCAATCTGGGCCGCTACGTTCTCGATACGTTCAAGCTTGGTCTCATGTGCTATCTGAATGTCGCTCTTCATAAATGTATGTTTTAGATTATTTCAATTCGATATTATTCAGCGAAGATAGTAAATATCCCGAAAAAATGCAATATTTTAAAGCGGGTTTGCATTTAATTTGAAAGCAAATGAGATTACTGCGAATTATTGACATTTTCTTGAAAGAATTTAATAGCTTTGCATAACATTATATGGAGCATGATATCAATATTAATACCTTCAAAAGACTACAATTGCTGCAGACTTGTCCAAACGCTGCAGATACAAGGTGAAAAGCGCGGAGTTCCGTACGAGGTACTTGTCGGCGAGGATGGTACAAGCATTTGCAACCTGCACTTGAATTCTGAGGTCGATAACTTAAAGAACTGCAGGAGAATAATCAGGGAGAAAAGCGTTGGAAGGGCGAAAATACGCAACCTGCTTGCAACCGAAGCACAATACCCCAACATAATATTCATCGATTGCGACGCCGTAGTTGAAAAGGATGATTTCCTCGAATGCTATATCACCGCACTTAAAGACAATAACGTTGTATGCGGTTCCTTGTACCACGCCGAGACGCTTGCAGACAGGAGCTGCTCGCTAAGGTTCAAGTACGAAAAAAAAGCCGACAAGCATCGTGACGCCGAAACACGAAGGAAGAAGCCTTTCGAGAATTTCACGACATTCAACTTTGCCATTAAGAGAGAGCTATTCCTTTCGATCATGTTCGATGAAACAATAACAAAATACGGATACGAGGACGTGCTTTTCGGCAAAGAACTCGAACAACGTGACATCAACATTCTGCACATCAACAACAAACTACTCCATAATGGTTTAGATAACAATGAAGTTTTCTTAACTAAAGTAGAACATTCGTTACAGACACTTGTTGAAATCAAAGAAAAGATAGGCGTCACCCCACTCCTTTCTGTCGCGAACAATCTTGAACGGTTCCGCCTTAAAAAACTATTCATGAAATACTGGAATGCGGAAAAAGGAAATCTAAAGAGGAACCTGTTAGGAGAGAATCCGTCACTAAAGAAACTCAACATCTACAAATTGGGTTACTACATTTCCATTGACAAGTAAAAGAGAAGCCGTTTAAGTGTCAAGCATTATATTTAGAAGCAGGCATTGCTTTATTCAAAAAAAAAAGCTAATTTTGTATATTAATATAAATCACAACAGAAAAACATCACAATGATGAATGAGAATATAGAAGCCGAGAAAGGCGAGAAAAAAAGCATAAGCTTTATTGAGCAGATTATAGTAAACGACCTTGAGCAGGGCAAGAACGGGAAAAAGGTACAGACACGCTTCCCGCCCGAGCCCAACGGCTATCTCCACATAGGACACGCTAAGGCCATATGCATGGACTTTGGCATGGCACAGAAGTACGACGGCATTTGCAACCTCCGTTTCGACGACACCAACCCCACCAAAGAGGACGTTGAGTATGTGGACGCAATTATGGAGGATATCAAATGGCTCGGCTTCGACTGGGCGAACGTGTATTACGCTTCGGACTACTTCGACCAGCTATGGGATTTCGCAATCAAGCTCATAAAAGAGGGCAAGGCATACATTGACGAACAGACTGCGGAACAGATTGCCGAGCAGAAGGGCACCCCTACCCAACCGGGAACCGACAGCCCTTACCGCAACCGCCCCGTAGAGGAGAGCCTTGAGCTTTTCCGGAAGATGAATACCGGCGAAATAGAAGAGGGCAAGATGGTGCTGCGTGCCAAGATTGACATGGCAAGCCCCAACATGCATTTCCGTGACCCAATCATATACCGTGTCGTAAAGGCGGCGCACCACCGCACCGGCGAAAAATGGAAGGCATACCCCATGTACGACTTCGCCCACGGGCAGAGCGACTATTTCGAGGGCGTAACGCACTCCTTGTGTACCCTTGAGTTCGTGCCTCACCGCCCATTGTACGACCTGTTCGTAGACTGGGTCAAGGACGGCAAGGACCTTGACGACAACCGCCCCCGTCAGTACGAGTTCAACAAGCTCAACCTGAACTACACCCTCATGAGCAAACGCAACCTGCTCATTCTTGTAAAAGAGGGGCTCGTGACCGGATGGGACGACCCCCGCATGCCGACACTATGCGGCTTCCGCCGTCGTGGATATTCCCCAGAGTCAATCAGGAATTTCGTAGACAAAATCGGCTACACCACATACGATGCGCTTAACGACTTCGCATTGCTTGAAAGCGCCGTACGAGAGGACCTGAACTCACGTGCGACACGTGTTTCGGCAGTCATAAACCCTGTAAAGCTCGTCGTCACCAACTACCCCGAAGGACAAACCGAAGAGCTCACGGCCATCAACAACCCCGAAAGGCCCGAGGACGGCACACATACAATAGAGTTCAGCCGTGAGCTGTGGATAGAGCGTGACGATTTCATGGAGGAGGCACCGAAGAACTACTTCCGCTTGACTCCGGGCAGAGAGGTGCGTCTTAAGAATGCGTATATCGTTCTTTGCACAGGATGCAACAAGGACGAGAACGGCAACGTCACCGAGGTGCTTTGCGAATACATTCCACAAACAAAGACCGGCGAAACCGAAGCCAACCGTAAGGTAAAGAGCACCATTCATTGGGTAAGCTGCGACCACTGCCTGAAGGCCGAAGTACGCCTGTACGACCGTCTGTGGAGCGTCGAGAATCCTCGTGACGAGATGGCGGCGATACGTGAAGCGAAGAACTGCGACGCCCTCACAGCCATGAAGGAGATGATTAACCCTGAGTCCTTGAAAGTCCTCAAGAACTGCTATGTAGAAAAGTACCTTGCCGAACGCAAGCCGCTCGACTACCTGCAGTTCCAGAGAATAGGCTATTTCAACATCGACCCCGACTCAACGGCCGACAACCTTATATTCAACCGCACCGTATCTCTCAAGGATACATGGAACAAGCTGAAGAACAGATAAGCCCAGAAGTAGAGCATGGCAACGCCGCAGGATATTAACTTCTTCAATTCTCAGGAATTTCAAGAGTTGCTGAAAAGATACGAGCAGGCAATACAGGAAAAGGAAACGCCCTATTTTGAGATAGACGACCTTTCCGACATATTGTCATACTACATATTCGCAATGAAATTCAAAGAAGCGGAAAGAGTCGTTACAATAGCGGAACGACTCTTTCGCAACTCTGCGGAATACATCAAGATGACGGCCCGCTTCATGCTTTGTACGGGAAGGCCGGAACAGACTCTCCAATACCTGTCCAAGTTCGAATACCTTAACGACAACGAAATAAGAAGACTGCAGGCCGAGGCCTTTCTGCTTCTTAAAGATTTCGACAATGCGAAGAGGCACGCCCTCGACATACTGAGGAGCAGCGAGAATGACCCCGAGAGCATGCACGACGCTTTGAGCATTATAATTGAGTGCGGATATGTCAATGAAGCATTGGCCTTTTGCGAGAGCATCCTGAAGAACAGGCCCGCAGAAAAAGCTTTGCTCGACATCAAGGCCGAATGCCTTACCGACCTTCAACGAAGCGACGAAGCCATAGAGACATACAACGCCTTGCTTGACGAAGAGCCGTACAACACGAACTACTGGGAAAGGCTCGGGCATCTCTACTACATTATCGGCAGGAACGCCAAGTCGCTTGAGTGCTACGAATACCACAACACCATACAAGAGGGGCTGGATTATGTCAAGATAATGGAAGGCTACTGCTATTTCCAGCTAAGGAACTACAGGCTTGCAAGAGAATATTTCGAGTGGTGCCGCCAGAACTCGCCCGAGGTTTCGATGCAGGCGCTCTTCTACACCGCATTGTCGTACTATTACGAGGGAGAAAAAGAGAAAGCCCTGGAAACGCTTGAGAATTTCATTGGCAAGGCCAATGAGAACAGCATTGAGATAACGCTCGCAAGAATAAACAAGGCCATGATTCTTGACGAGCGCGGGGAGAGTTCCCGTGCCGAGGAGGCTATCTCATTGGCGCTCCTCATGATACCGGGTAACCTGGAACAGCTACTGCTGACAGGCAAGCACCTCTATGAGCCTCGTGACAGCGAGAATGTCACGAACGCCGACCTTGACATCTTTGAAAAAAGGGAATGGAAACTCAAGGATGAGCTGTTCTGCCTCGGCGAGCATCTTGTAAGACACAACCACCTGCTGCCGGCAAAGAAAGTTTTTGAATACCTTATACAGAACGGCAGTGAGGACTCCGACACGCATGCATATCTCGCATACATAATATTTAGGACGGAGGGAAAAGAGAATATATCAGAGCATGTCAGGAATGCCGTATACGACAAGTCGGACATTCTGTTCGAGCTATTTGACGTTCCTTTCAGCAGCAATATCACAACTGAAGAGTTCATAGCCAAGATAAAATAACGAAGCCGCAAGATTGCGGCTTCGTTATTTTATTCATACATTCAACGTCCTCACTTGTCAATAATATCCTTGATACGGTTTTCTTCGTTTATTTTGCTTACCAGCAAGCTACCGTCATTCTCGGCAATTACACAATCCTCCATGCCCACCACGATTACCTTCTTCAAATTGCGGGTATCTACAATGCAGTTGCGAGAATCGGCCATAGATACATTGTCGCCTATTATGACATTGTCGTTTACATCCTTCGGAAGATTCTCATAAAGGGAGAACCAAGTGCCGAGGTCGCTCCAGCCGAACTCAGCAGGAAAGACAAACACCTCGTCGGCACGCTCCATAATTGCGTAATCGACGGATATGCTACGGCATTCCGGGAATTTCCCGTTCACGGCCTGCTGCTCTTCAGGCGTGAAGTAGTAAGGCATCAACGATTCGAAGACCGAAGCCATCGGCGACTGATAAACACGGAATGCATTAACTATGGTAGAGACATTCCAAACGAATATGCCTGAGTTCCAATAGTAGTTATTCTTTGCGACATAAGCCTGAGCAATGTCCAATGCCGGCTTTTCCTTGAAAGAGTCCACTCTGAAAATCTCTTTGTTCGACAACGTAGCGCTTCCAAGAACGGCCTCAATGTAGCCGAAGCCCGTTTCGGGACGTGTCGGCTTAATGCCGAGAGTGACTATCGCATCAGAGTCATTTACAAAGCCGAGTGAAGAGTCTATCACACGACGGAACTCATTGACATCGGCAATGAAATGGTCACTTGGCGTTACTACCATATTGGCTTTCGGGTCTATCTTCTTGATTTTCCATGCCGCATACGCAATACACGGCGCCGTGCTGCGACGACAAGGCTCCTTGAGAATATGGTCATCGGAAATGCCCGGTAGCTGTTCTTTTACCAACGGAGCGTATTTCTCCGATGTCAATACCCAGAAATTCTCTTTAGGACATATCCCTGCGAAACGGTCATATGTCAGCTGAAGCAAAGTTCTGCCGCAACCAAGCACGTCGATAAACTGCTTTGGCCTGTCCTCGGAACTTACAGGCCAAAAACGGCTGCCGATACCTCCCGCCATTATAACAACATGATTCGATGCCATAGAATAAACTTATATACTCTCACAAAAGTAATCATTTTAAATTCTATATGCAAATAACTTCAAAATTTACGGTATCGACCGAACAAATTCAACGATTATATTATATATTATCTCAGTGATATACAAGAAATTCTACACATCATTAGAGCGTTACGTAAATATATTTCGATTATTCTATAATATTTTTAAAATATAGTTGCTTTTTAAATCTTCGTTTCTTACTTTTGCGTTTGAGATACTCCGTTTTACAAAATTTAACCACTAAAATAGAGAACTATCATGCCGGACATATATCAAGTACTCATCCCTGCGTTGTTAGCATTTGTTGGTACGCTTTGGATACACCCGAAGATACTGAAAATCGCTATAATGAAAAACCTTGTAGACAACCCGGATGCAAGAAAGCTGCAACGCCGACCTATCCCTGTAATGGGAGGCATCGCTGTATATTTCGGCGTACTCATAGGAATGTGCAGCTCACAGACGATGTTCAACAGCCCAAATGCGTTCATGCTGATAGCCGGCATGCTCATTATGCTTTACATTGGAACAATCGACGACATTATCAACCTGACTCCGACATTCCGCTTCTTCGTTGAGATTTTAGTCGTGGCATGGCTGATGTACATAAACAGAGCGTCCATTGACTGTTTCTGGGGGCTATGGGATACAGACACCATATCACACTGGATATCGATACCGCTTACCATATTCGCTTGCGTAGGCATAATAAACGCCATAAATCTCATTGACGGCGTGAACGGCTTGTCTTCGGGTTTCTGTTTTATGGCATCGGCTCTCTTTGCGGCCATGTTCTACTATTCGGGAAACATTGTCATGCTTACCATTGCCGTTTCGGCAGCCGGCGCCATCGTGCCGTTCTTCCTGCACAACGTGTTCGGCTACAAGACAAGAATGTTCATTGGCGACGGCGGTACGCTGTTCATTGGAACTATGATGTCAATGTTCGTTATAAGCACTTTGAGGTCGGGCTCTTTAAGCGGAGCGTTCGTGCAGGAGGGAATGGGACTTATTCCGTTTACTCTTTCCGTTCTGTCAATACCGGTGTTCGACACGCTCCGTGTCATGTCTTCACGCATAATGAAGGGCAAGTCACCTTTCAACCCGGACAAGACGCACTTGCATCATATGTTCATAGACTTAGGATTCTCGCACGCAGGAACAACAGTGACAATATTGTCTCTAAATTTCCTTGTTGTAGCCGCATGGTTCCTCTCATATAAATTAGGAGCATCCATTGACATGCAGCTATACATTGTGCTTGCATTGAGCATAACATTCACTATCCTGTTATACAACTTCGCAAAGCGGCAGATAAACAAAGGCGGCAGAGGCTTGAAAATGCTCAGACGCATTGCAAAAGCCGTAAGTTTCGAGAAAAAGGGATATTGGGAACATGTCGAGAATTTAATCGACAGGTTATAAAAAGTACAATATTAAGCGTGCGGCAGCTATCTTTCTGATAGGTGCCGCACGCTTATTTCACGCATAATCACTTGTCATGTCCTAAGGAGAGAAAGCCTATCAGTTTATCATAGCGCGCCCCGAACTCCCTATGATATATATATATAAGGTATTCATTGCCGGTGTTATGAAAATTTCCTTCGGTAGAGTCCAATGAGGCGGAAGCCGCCCCGTCGGGCATCCATGCGTATTGATAATTATACACGCCAAGCTTTAGCAGTTGCGACGTGAAGTAATACCCCTCTTCACTGTCATACATGAGCATGTTATCCTTGCCGAAGGCATTGCCCGCAAAATCGCCGAGGAGATAGTAGCTTCCGCCTGCACGATAAGGCATGGCTATGGCAAAATGGACATTTACATAGTCGGCCTCTATCGGCGAGCCGTAGCCTTCAAGGGTATTTATATAAAAACGGCCGTTTTCGTCTCTGTAACTGTTATACGAGGCCGACGGCCTGTCAATATACAACAGTGCGTGATACAGACTATCGTGATATATGACATCCTCGACGTTCATTCCGGGCGAGTTCGGGTCTGTAAGTTCAAAACGACGGTACTCGTTGCCCGCCTCGAATATAAGTTCCGTATTATGGACATATTCCGCCTCGTCGCCCCGTACATATGCGGGCTTCACGCCAATGACAGCATTATCCTTGCGGCGGTTCTGGTATATCACGGGGATAATGTCGCTTGCAGGAGAGACCACATTGCATCCTTTGTAATTTACCACAAAAGAGAGCTGTTGTTCCCCCTCGTTGAAAGATGTATCCGTGTCGCCTGTAAGCATTGCGCTTATTCTTGCCTTTGGCTCAACTACGGCGAACTCGAATGTCGCCACAGGCACGGCATCGGCAGCCTCATCATCAATTATTTCTATCCTGTAGTTCCCCGAAGCCTTAAGCGAAACATTTTCGTTGGGTATCGTAAACTCATAATGAGTATACTGTTGCGTGGTGTTCTTTGAATTCTCCCACGAATCGATAGGGAAATTATTGAAACCATCGAGGTATTCGGTCTCAAGCAGCTCCGAAGGCTCGCCTGCCGCATTGCGATGCGTCACACGGCAAATATAGCGATGATACGAATGCGACATCTCATCGAATGAGACGCCAAGAACATCGTCGCTCCCGAGCTCCATAACAGCAGGAGCAAGCCAGTCGCCGTTGAGCGTCATCTGAGGGGTACGTACCGACTGCGTGCGCGATACAGCGAACTGCGCATTTGCCGCTACGGCAGACAGCCATATGAAGATTGATATTACGAGCCTTGTCATCATTAATGCAATTATTCAGCGAAGATAAGAATTAAAAAACAAATAACCGCCATATTCAGCTTTAAACAGAAAGTTTTAGAAGATGATTAGAGAACTTCATGAAAAATAACTACTTTTATGCCAAACTGCATACCCATGAAGAAAAAAACAATGCTTATAATGCTTTTTTCGATTCTCTTTCATGCATTGCACATAGAGGCACAGGAGACGATATACAGCAAAGAGGACAGCATATTCATTGAAAAGATACTCGCCAAGCACCCCCTTAGCAAATATGCGTGCAGAGGAGAGAGAGCCGTCGCCATAGCAAAAGAATTTATTGGCACAGACTACGTGGCAGGCACTCTTGACAGACATCACGGAGAGCCGCTCTTTGTCAGCACGACAGAACTCGACTGCACCACTCTCGTAGAGCTCGTGACAGCAATGGCTATATGCAACGACGACGATGCCTCATTTAAAAGCGTTTGCAGGAATATCGAAAGGCTGCGTTACAGGAATGGCATACACTGCGGATACGAGAGCCGCCTGCACTACATAAGCTGGTGGATAGACGACAGTGCTAAAATAGGCGTTATTGAAGAGATACATTCCGACATGCACACAGGCAAGCAAAGGCTTGAATTATGCTACATGAGCCGCAACAGCGATAAATATGCGATGCTGAAGAACAACCCGGAACTTGTCAATAGAATTGCTGAATTCGAAAAGCCCTACAGAGGCAAGAGCGTAAGCTACATACCAGAGGAGCTTACAGGAACAGAAAAAGCCAAAGAGGTCATAAAAGAGGGCGATATCATAGCCATTGCGACCGACGTCGAGGGACTTGACGTCACGCACGTGGGCATAGCATGCCTTGTTGAGGGAGAACTTCACATGATACACGCTTCAAGCGGCAAAAGAGCGGTCGTACTCGACACTGTTCCCCTGTGCCTTTACTTAGCGAAGAATAAACGCCACGTTGGCGTCAGAGTATTCAGGATACAGTAACAATAAATGACAAGAGGCAGGCCCTTATCTTTGTTAGTGATTATTGAACATCAGCGAAGGCAAGAGCCATATTCCTCAATTATATTATAGGAATATTCATAGCCCTGCACTCTTTCCTCATCTCCTCGGGCCAGATGCTTGACTGTATCTCGCCGATATGCGCCTTTTTCAAGAGAAGCATGCAAAGACGCGACTGGCCGATACCTCCGCCAATACTCAGCGGAAGAGTATCTTCGAGCAGACGGCGATGGAAGTAGAGCGACTTGCGTTCCTCCTTTCCTGCCTTTTCTAACTGATGAAGAAGAGCTTTCTTATCGACACGGATACCCATAGACGAAAGTTCCATTGCCTTGCCAAGCACATCGCTCCAAATCATAAGGTCTCCGTTAAGCCCGTTGAAGCCGTCCTCGTTAGGCGTCGTGTAATCGTCATAGTCAGGGGCACGATTGTCATGAGGCTTTCCGTCGCCAAGCTCGTTGCCGATGCCGATAATGAACACGGCGCCGTACTTCTTGGTTATAGCCTCCTCACGCTCCTTAGGAGTCATGTCGGGGTACATCTGCCGTAGCTGCTCGCTATGTATGAACTCTATTTTCTCGGGCAGAGAGGGCTTCAGCTGCGGATAGCACTCGCTTAGCGTGAATTCGGTATGCAGTATTGCCGAATATATCTCTCTTACAGTGCTACGCAGATATTCAGCGGTACGCTCGCGGTCGCTTATAACCTTTTCCCAGTCCCACTGGTCTACATAGAGAGAGTGCAGATTGTCAAGTTCCTCGTGAGCTCGTATCGCATTCATGTCGGTATATATGCCGTACCCGTGGGCAATATCATATTCGGCGAGAGTGACACGCTTCCATTTGGCCAAAGAGTGAACAACTTCGGCAACAGCCCCGTTCATGTCCTGGATAGGAAAGCTTACTGCATTCTCATAGCCGTTGAGGTCGTCGTTGAGACCGGTACCCTGAAGCACGAAGAGAGGCGCTGTCACACGACGCAGCCTGAGGCTTGACGAAAGGTTAAGCTGAAATGTCTCCTTTATCTGTTTAATGGCAAGCTCCGTCTGCTTCAGGTCGAGCAGTGGCTTGTATTCGTTCGGAAGTCTATATAGTTTCATATTTGACAATTTGTCTGCAGCGCAGGCTGTTCAGCGATAAAAATCACAAATCAGCCTGTTTGTTATATATTTTTGACTCTATTTTTTGCAAAGTTATCTGTTTTATGGCAAATTTTTCAATATTTTGCTCAATAAAACGACTGCAAACAGCTTTTTTGGCAAATTATCAATGCTTGCTTGCCGTTTTTTTGTTATCTTCGCATCGCAAATGGTTCCGTAGCTTAGCCGAATAGAGCGTCAGATTCCGGTTCTGAAGGTCGTGGGTTTGAATCCCACCGGAATCACAATGAAAGATGCCTGCTGAAAATTACATTTCAGTCGGCGTCTTTCGCTTTATAGAAGTCATAGCCTATTATTTTCGCAAGAAATTCAGGCACAGCCCTGCTATATGAATATTTTTTACTATTTTTGCATGAATTAATCGAATAATCAATAACAATAACATATATGGCAGAACTTAAAGATTTGACCAAACGCAGCGAGAGCTACTCGCAATGGTATAACGATCTTGTATTGAAAGCGGACTTGGCTGAGCAGTCTCCCGTCAGAGGATGTATGGTTATAAAGCCTTACGGCTATGCTATCTGGGAGAAAATCCAGCGCAACCTCGATGACATGTTCAAAGAGACAGGTCACGTGAACGCATATTTCCCCCTTCTCATTCCAAAGTCATTCCTGAGCCGTGAGGCTGAGCATGTCGAGGGCTTTGCGAAAGAGTGCGCAGTTGTCACACACTACCGCCTTAAGAATGCCGAAGACGGCAGCGGCGTTGTTGTAGACCCTGCGGCTAAGCTCGAGGAGGAGATGATTATCCGCCCCACATCGGAGACTATCATTTGGAGTACATACAAGAACTGGATACAGTCATACCGCGACCTGCCTATCATGGTCAATCAGTGGGCTAACGTAATGCGTTGGGAGATGCGCACGCGCCTTTTCCTGCGTACCGCGGAATTCCTGTGGCAAGAGGGACACACAGCGCACGCCACAAGAGAAGAGGCCGAGAAAGAGGCCAAGACAATGCTGCATGTATACAACGACTTTGCCAACAACTTCATGGCATTGCCGGTTGTAATGGGCGTAAAGTCGGCCAACGAACGATTTGCCGGAGCGCTTGACACATACACAATCGAGGGCATGATGCAGGACGGAAAGGCGCTGCAGTGCGGCACGTCTCACTTCCTCGGCCAGAACTTCGCAAAGGCATTCAACGTGCAGTTCGTGGACAAGAACAACAACCTTGAATACGTTTGGGCTACATCATGGGGCGTATCGACACGTCTTATGGGCGCTCTCATCATGACGCACTCCGACGACAACGGCCTTGTTCTGCCTCCTGCTCTTGCGCCGATACAGGTTGTCATCGTGCCTATATACAAAAATGAGGAGCAGCTTGACACTATCAAGTCAAAGGTAGACCCAATGATCGCTGAGCTCAAGAAGATGGGCATAACAGTAAAGTTCGACGACGCTGACAACCGTCGCCCGGGCTTCAAGTTCGCCGAATACGAGTTGAAGGGCATTCCTGTCCGTCTTGTTCTTGGCGCACGTGACATTGAGAACGGCACGATAGAGGTTATGCGCCGTGACACACTCACAAAGGAGACACGCTCTATCGACGGCATTGCCGGCTATGTGAAAGAGCTGCTCGACGACATTCAGCGCAACCTGCACAGCAAGGCGCTCGCTATGCGTGAGGCATGCACAAGGAATGTAGACACATACGAGGAGTTCAAGGTCGAGATTGAGAAGGGCGGCTTCATATACGCTCACTGGGACGGCACGCCCGAGACCGAAGAGCGTATCAAGAACGAGACAAAAGCTACGATACGTTGCATCCCTATCGGCTGGGACGAGACACCGGGCACCTGCATGGTTACAGGCAAGCCGTCGGCACGCCGAGTACTGTTTGCGAGAGCATATTGATTCATAAACGATGATACAGGCGGGCCGGCAAAGCCCGCCTGTAATATATAATAATGTCAGCGACATGGATGTAAAGATAGAACAGAGCTGGAAAGAGGTGCTAAAAGAGGAGTTCGAGAAGGATTATTTCGAACGCCTTACAGCTTTCGTGCGTGACGAATATAAAGGAGCGACCCCGATATATCCACCGGCAAGGCTTATTTTCAACGCATTCGACCACTGCCCGTTCGACAAGGTAAAAGTTGTCATATTAGGACAAGACCCGTATCACGGCGCAGGACAGGCGAACGGTCTCTGCTTCTCTGTAAACAAAGGCATTCAGTTCCCGCCGTCGCTGCTTAACATTTTCAAAGAGATTGAGAGCGACACTGGCACCCCTATTCCGCTTGACGGCGACCTTACCCGCTGGAGCGACCAGGGAGTGCTGCTGTTGAACGCCACGCTTACGGTACGTGCGTCACAGGCAGGCTCACACCAGAAAAAAGGCTGGGAGGAGTTCACCGACGCTGCAATTAGAGAGTTGGCGTCACGCCGTGAAAACATCGTATTCATTCTATGGGGAAGCTATGCACAGAAGAAAGGAGCATTCATCGACCGAGAGAGACACCTTGTGCTGACATCGCCCCACCCGTCACCATTGTCGGCGTATCAGGGCTTTTTCGGCAATCACCATTTCACTCTTGCGAATGACTACCTTGCCAAGCACGGCAAAGAAAGAATCGTGTGGTAATTATTTGGCCAAAGCCATTTCTACGATAATTTCCTGAATCCTTTCAGGAATATCAGTTGTAATCACATCCGCTCCGAGAGTTATCAGGCTTCGGGCAACATCCTCATCATTTACAGTCCAGGAATTAACCTCCATGCCTGCACTATGCGCATTTGTTACAAGCCATGGATTTGACGATAGGACATCAGACCTAATATCAATGCCCGTATACCCTTTTGCGGCATAACCGCCCACAGAAATTATCTTCTCGCTTACATACGAGACTCTTGCTCCTTGCGTATTCTTTATCACCTCGTCACACGGAATACTGCTGAACGATATGTACTCAACGCAATCCTCCAGACCAAGCTCCTTGACCATCGCCACAGTATTTCTTGCCACACGTCTTGATTTCTCAGAGGTCGAATGAGGCTTGAGCTCTATTATCAGCTTAGTCTTAAAGCATTTATCCCTGTAAGTCAGAAGATACTCACGCAGTGTCGGATACGGTTCGCCATTGGGCAACGCAAGTTTCTCTATCTCGCTGTAATTCGTTTCCTCAATGACTTTTCCGTCGATACTCTTGTCGTGATGCAGTATTATAACACTATCTTTCGTTTCCCAGATATCGAGTTCGCAACCCCATACGCCGACGCTGTCTGCCGCAAGCAAGCCTTTCATTGAATTCTCTACACCTTCGTCAATATTCCAGTAGCCGCGATGCGCCACCACCCGCACACCGAGCGGAAACATGCATACATAGTCGGACGTGATATCATAATCGCCGTCGGTTATATGCAATGCGAGACTGGCCGAATTCTTACCTTCAAAGAACTCCTTTGAAAGATTCTTTGTGGATGCATAGACCGTTATCACGCCATTTGCGGCATCGGCTGAGAAATAAAATACAGGCATGTCGATATATGAGACGGCACGCACCATTGTCTTGACCGCTTTTACCATTACAGCAGAACGCCAGATGCTCTCCAATTTGGGAACGACGCTCTTGGGAGATACCGAAAAGTCAAGGGCCACATACCCCGATTCCGCCGTATTGCCGAAGACCGGCACTTTTCCGTCGCTGTATCTTGGGATATATGACAATGATTGAATTCTTGAAAAGATGCTGTTCGAAGAGAGCGGCAAGACTATTTCCGTTCCGTCTTTCAAAGTAAAGCATGCGTTGTCATCGTCGGTAGATACGCCTGTAAAGCAAACATAACCATTGTCATGCAGTTCCACGTCAATCCCAATCCATGTTGTACCAGAATCGAACGAGACACAGAGCGCTCCATCTTCATTCTTGACAACAGGAACCACTTCCGTACCTATCCTTTTGCCTTCAGAGTCAAAGACCCAGTCGCCATACATTGTCCAATAATAGGCATCGCCCCACTCTTTCACTCCCATAATAGGCGAGACGGCATTTGCATTAGTATAAATAGTGACATTGCCCTGCTTCGAGAATTTAATGTCATATGCGACAACAAGCCCCTCTTCCGTAACCGGGCGCACGCTCTCTAGTCACATTCCGAAAGAGCGTCTATGACAGACTTCAGCGAATTGATATTTGAATTGAGAGTGCTGCAATATGCTTCTAAGCTCGACACTTTATTTTCCAATTCATCAACTCTGTTTTCCAAGCCTTCAAAGTCATTACATGACAAAAGAGAAAGTACTGCAAAAAGTATAAAGAGCGTTCTTGAAAGAGTGCAATGCGATTTCATATATTACGGCATATTTTATAAACAGCGAGTATTATCAGTCATTATACCACTGAACATTCGAGCTTCTGTCGCTTCGCTTCTCAACCTTGAGGAAGTCGGCGAGCATCTGCGAGGTAGCCCTGAATGTGAAGTTGAATGACTTGTAAGGGCTTAGCACGACGCCACACGACATCTCAAAGCAATGGAGGTCACGTGAAATGTTCAAAGTAGTAGTAGTAAGTTTCTTGTATTCGAAGTTCCATCCCGAAGTAAAGTTTATACGCCAGTTGTCGGAGATGCCGATGTTGCCCGAAATATTAAGGTTCTGCGTAAACTTATAGGGATATCTCATATTCTTAATGTTTATCTTTGCGGCAGTATTCTCGGCCATGCTGATACCGTAGGAGAGCGTAAGGCTCCACGGCAGCTTGAAGGGCATGTAGCCATCCTCGTCCACGTCGGCATTCTTGGCCTTCTTTTTCGTAGAGTCTCTGAATGAGCCGCCTTTGTCGTCCTCCTTTTTCTCTTCTGTTCCGACATTCTCGCCCTCTTCTTCGTTCCACTCGTCGTCTTTGTCTTTTTTGAACTTGTTGAAGAAATTCTTCAACTTATCCCATGACTTGTTATTGAAGGTATACGAAAGATTCTGGCTCATGCCCTGGAAGCGGCCGAAACGGCCGTATGACCATTCGGTACGCTCGCCTACAACGACCTGCCCCCTTTCGTTGAAAGTATATGCGTAGGTAGCCCATGTAGCGTTGAAGCTGAATGTGTAGTTCTTGGTGAGCTTGAGCCTCAAGCGGGTAGAGAGGTTACTCCACGGTCGCACCTTCGCCGCAAGGTTGTACGACAGCGAGGCTCCGAGTTCGTCGATGATGCTTATCTTCTTCAAGGAGTCGTTCTTGGTACGCCACTTCATTTCCACATTATTGCTCATGCTGAAAGAGATGCTTCCGGTCTCTCCTTTCGACGGTATGCCGTACAGAGCGCCCTGATAGGGAGAGTATTCCACTGTACGGGCCTCGCCGTTCTCGTCGGTATACACATAGGTGTCGTAGTAGCCGAAGAACTCGTTTCCGAAGTCCGGGGCATATGTAAACGAGACAGACGGCTTGAAGACATGACGCACCGTGTGTATACGGCTCTTTTTCATGAAGCCCGCCGGCTTGTAGAAACCGTACAAGGTCGTATTGGCCGACAAGGCGGCATTGAAGTTATACACACGATGAAAGCCGTGTATGGTATCCCTTACGACCCGGTTCGTAGCCTCGTCCCAATCCTGATTTACCTTCTTGAAATACCAGCGTTCGGTATAATTGAAGCTCGGCGTTATGTTTATGTGGTTAAAGAGCTGGAACGTCGCATTTATCGGAATATTATGCTTAACGCCGTTTCTCCAGTCATCGATGAGGTTGGTTTTTAGGATTTTATCCTCTTTTGCAGTAACGCTGTTGCTTATCTGTCCGCTGTAGGATAGAGAGATCTTTTCGTACCACCGTTCGTCGCCGGCACGTTTCTTGCGTTTGAACGGATACTTCTTCGACAGCGACACGTTCAATGTAGGCAGCGTCAATGCTATAGTCGAGTCCTGCACGTTCTGCGAGATATTCATTGTCGCAGACAAAGAGAGACCAATGCTCGGGAAGTTGTGCGAGAAGCTGATGCTCGAGGTCCTCACGCTCTGCGAGTTGAGCGCAGGGTTATAAAGACTGTTAAGATTGGCGCGCTCGTAGTTCGAGGTCGCGAAGTTCACGCTTGCCGAGAAATTCGTGTTGGGCATGGCCTTAGGGTCCTGCCTATGGCTCCATTGCACTCTGAAGTTCTTTCCTACAGCATAGTCGGGCAGGCCCTTTTCACCGTTCTTGGTAACAAGATAGCTTAGGCTGAAATTACCCGACAGCTTATATCGCTTGGCATACGTTGATGCGGCATTCACGCCCCAAGAGCCCTTTGTGAAGATTTCACCCGTAAGACGCAGGTCGAACTTGTCGCTTATGGCGAAATAGTAACCGCCGTCACGCAGATAAAAGCCTCGTTCAGTCTCGTCACCATACGACGGCATGATAAAGCCGGACGAGTACTCCTCGGTAAAAGGGAAGAAGCCGAACGGCAGAGCCAACGGCAACGGCACATCCTCGACGACAAGATACAACGGGCCTGAGACGACATCCTTTTGCGGACGTATCTTGGCACGTGTAAGCTTTATGTAAAAGTGGGGATGCTCGGCGTCGCATGTGGTGTATTTTCCGTCTTGCGAATAGAATACGTCCGAAGAGTCTTTCTTCGCCTTGCCGCCCATCAAGAAACCGTCGCCCTGCTGGGTATAGACGTTGTTTATGAAACCCTTCTTGGTTTTGAAGTTATATGTCATGCGGTCCGATTCGTACGGCGTATTGCCGTCCTTGAATATCGGCAGACCGGTCACATAGCCTGTAGAGTCGGCTGTTCCTACCGCATGCACCACGCTGCTGTCCATGTTCATGGTTATTTTACTTGCGGTAAGCTCGATGTTCTCGTAATTGACCTTGCCGCTGCCATAGAGGTAGGCATTGCCGCCACGCGACCACACCATAGAGTCCTTGCACTCATAGTAGACCGGCGCATTCAGGAACTCCTTCTTTTCGGCCTTTACACTGTCGGAAACAATACTGTCAGAAGCGACAGAATCGCTCAATGCGAAATTCCTGTTCTGGGACAACGGCAATACGCCGGCTTTGGCAGGCAATGCTAACGCAATTACCGCCAAAAGGAGCATTATTGTTATCTTAACAGAAATATTGTTCATCTGACACGTTCAAAAACAACTTGCGGGCACATGGAGCACGACTTGAATTAAGCGAACTTAATTCCCATACGGAGCCACATAATATTCGCAAGTTGCAAAAATAGTAAAATAAAGGACTATTTTTCTGAATTTAAGATAAAAAAGCACTCTAAAAGAGTGCTCTTTAACAACAATTATTCAATTACATGAAAAGCGTCGCCCAATATTTCACCTTTTCGGCCGATTCCTCCGAGATTTTCCGCATGCTTTCCACAACCTGCTCCAACGTTCTTGGAACATACAGATGCTTGGTTTTTGAGTAGAATTTGTCGGCAAAGCAGATGAGCTGCTCCTCAAGCGTTTCGGGCAGGAAATCCCTTGCCGGCAAGTTCCAGCCGTTAGCCTTAATCTGCGACTTTAGGATTCCCGTTCCTGTATGACGCTCGCAGACTCTCGCATGGCGTTCATACCCCAAAGAACGCAACAGTTCTGCGCCAAGATACCCGTGACACAGGTAATGCTCCTTGCCGTAGCAGAATATGCGAGGAGCGTCGGTGAGAAAAATACCGATATCGTGAAGCATTGCAGCCTCCTTTATGAACTGCATATCCATATTAAGTTCGGGATGCCTGGCGGCAAGCTCAAGAGCAAGCTCTGTTACCTTTTCGGCGTGCGCCATATATATATTCCTCAGTTCGCTGCCGCAAGGGTAGTAACGGTCGATTATCTCATTCGCATCCATTGAAAATATTTTACATTATTAATTATATTACTCTATTTATTTCACGAAGATAATAAAAATAGAATGCAATAGCAACATATCAAAAAGCCTGTTTTATATATAAATTATTAAAGTTTATATAATTAAGAGGGGATTTATTTTATTTATAAATCTTTTCCCTATCTTTGCAACAAACACGGCAATGCCGCCTGCCGGCACATCATTGCACCAACAACATGAGACGCATATGGACAACGGCATAGCAGAAAAGGCACAATTGCTGCCTCCAATAACTCTAAAGGAGATGTCGGGCATCAAACTGATGAACCGCACCGACACGAAATTCGTTGCAACCGCCGAGCAGTTGCACGCATTTCTCGTTGCCGTACGCGGCAAGTACTTTATCCAAGACATCAACGGGAAACGCATCGCATCATACCACACGACCTACTTCGACACCGAGGACTACCAGATGTACAACATGCACCATTGCGGCAGGACTACACGTGAGAAGATAAGGGTAAGAACCTACCTCGACAGCGAGGATACATTCTTTGAGATAAAGAACAAGAACAATCACGGACGCACCAAGAAAAAAAGAATAGCCATTCAAGGGCACGACACTGTCGGCGAAGAACAGGAGAGCATTATACCATTCATGGAGAAGCACGCATGGTACGATATTAATGAGATAGCGCCTGTCATCGAGAACTGGTTCAACCGCATAACATTAGTGAACTACGCTAAGACCGAACGACTCACTATTGACTTCAACCTTAGATTTCACCACATAAAGAGCGACGGGCACGACAGGCTGGACAGAGTAGCAATCATTGAGCTGAAACGTGACGGCAACGTACCCTCGCCGGCTTTGGACATCCTAAGGGAGCTGCGCATCAAGCGTTCCGGATTCAGCAAATACTGCATAGGCAGCGCTCTGACGAACAAAACGCTGAAACGCAATAACTTCAAAGAGCGACTTGTAATGATAAATAAAATGGAATACAAACTATAAATTGACAGACATGAGAATAATAACAGCACTTTTGTTTTTTTTCCTTAGTTTAGGAATAAATACACAAGCGAATGCGCAAAGCTACGCATCGGTAACAGCGGGAGCGGAGAATGCTATAATAACGGAAGTCCTTGACAACAGCTACAACATTGACGTAGACGATGACTTCAAAGAAGAGAAGATGTCCATCGGCATTAAGGAGAAGAGAATAAGCGACAACAAGTTCATAGACGTGCCGCACGTCAGAGACCTTTTAATCGCATTCCTGATAAACCTCATCGCCATAATGATTGTCGTGCGTGGGCTATACTATCCAAAATGCAAACGTGGAGAGTTCTTCTTCACATACATTCTTATAGCCATAAGCACATTCATGCTCATATACGTGCTTGGCGACGTGAAGCTGAAAGCGGGCATAGCTCTGGGACTATTCGCCATATTCAGCATCATCAGATACCGTACCGAGCAGGTTGCGATACGAGAGATGACATACCTTTTCATCATAATAGCGATAAGTGCGATAAACGGCCTTACTGTCAGCGAGCTGAGCTACGGCGAGGTGCTTATAATAAATTTGTTGTTCATTATATCCATTTGGATATGCGAAAGCAAGCTCCTAATAAGCCACTATTCATACAAAGTAATCAAATATGACAACATAAACCTTATTGCGACCGACAAGAGAGAAGAACTTATTGCAGACCTTGAAAAGCGTACAGGCCTTAAGATTGAAAAGGTTGAGGTAGGCAGCATAGACTTCCTAAAGGATGCGGCTATAGTAAAGATGTATTACAAAAGCGGTCAGTCGAACAATTCGGTAGACACAACATTAAAAGCTCCGGTAGATGAATACAAACTCAAGAACTAAAAGCCGCCTGGCTGCAATAATGCTTGCGGCCACGCTCGCATGCACGTCGTTCAGCACCATTGACGCGCAGGACAGAGGTGACGAATTCGGAATTTGGGCAACAGCCGAGTTCTCGAAGAAAGCCACCAAGAACACCAAGTTCGTTATCGACGCCGAAGTGCGTACGATAAAGGCTGTCAAAGACGCCGAGCGTATTGCGATAGGCGCTAAAATTGACTACAAAATAATCAAGTGGGTTAAGGCTAATGTCGGTTATAGCTTCATTTACGGGCACAAAATGAGCGAAACGAGCATCAAGGAGGAGATTGACGCCGAGCTCGGATATTACAACAAGAACATTGACGCCGACTATTGGACTATACGCAACAGGGTATATGCCACAATCAGCGGAGAATACAAGATAGGACGTTTCGAAATTTCGTTGCGCGAGCGTCTTCAGTACACGCATACCGGCTCGGCGACTATTGACGAGAAGAAAGTACGTTACGAGAGAGAAGGCGGATATAAAGGGGAATGGAAAGAAAAGGTAACCGTAGACCGTGAGTTCAAGAACGCCAAGAACGACCTCTCGCTCCGCTCGCGCCTGCAGGTGAAGTACGACATCCCGAAGTGCAAGATTACGCCTTTCGCATCGGTAGAGCTTTATACACGCCTCGACAAATGGAAAGGGTACGACAAGCTCCGTTACCGTGCAGGCGGCACCTGGAAAATAAACAAGAAGAACTCCATTTCGCTCTATTACCTCTACCAGGACAAGAGCGACGATGACGAGCCGAGCGGACATGCAGTCGGCGTCGAATATTCATTAGACATTTAAAAAGGGAATATATGAAAAAATTCTACACGATTATTTTATTCTTAGCCGCAGCCATACCGGCTATGGCGCAACAGATGATTGTGGAAAAAGGAAGCATCAGCGAAACCATTGAATTCAGCGAATTTGAAAAGATAACATTCGATGACGTGACCGTAAATATAACCAAAGCCGACGGCACCACACTCTCTGCCGCCATGAGCGAGATAAGCAGAATACACTTCGGCGATTACAGCAATATCGACAATCTTGAGCTTGAAGCAGAAAAACTTATTGCCTACGTTTCGAACGATGCGATAGCCGTGAACTGCAGAGCGGGAATTACGATTGCCGTATACGACATCATTGGCACAGAAGTCATATGCACGCGCCAAAAGGCCGACAACGGCGTAGCAAGCATCGCTCAACTGCCCAAAGGCATATATATAATAAAAGTTGATGACCGCACCGCTAAATTTGTAAAGAGATGAGACGATATACATTTGCGACAATGCTGCTGGTAGCAGCCGGCCTGCAAGCACAGGTAATAAACGTGAACAACACGGACGGCACTACCCTGCCGCTTGACACAAAAGCGGTCAGCGAGATTACCTTCGACGAAGCGAAGAAGATTGTCACCCTTTCCATGAACGAGGGCGAGAGGCATAGTTTCCACACGGACAAGGTCGAGGATATATCCAAGACCGGCAACAAGCAGGAGAAGCTTGAATACAGCCTCGCTCCCACTGTTTCGTTCGACAGCAACGACAAGAAGAGCTACAACGAGGTAACTGAGACCATTATCACAGACGAACTGATAGACGAATCGGGAGACTTTGTCGAGAACTTTACGGTTTCTTATGTAATAGACATACAGTTCACGGAGAACGATGTCGCTGTCAGCGGAAACACCAGCGTAGTTACATATACTAAGGATGGAGCGCACCTTGTCATTACAGGAACGAAAGGAAAAACGGCATATGTAGTTTCGGGAAAGAGCGGCAACGGCTCGCTTAAGATATACAGTCCCAAGAAGTTCCAGCTCGTGCTATGCGGGCTTGACCTTACGAACAGTGCAGGCCCGGCCATAAACATACAGACGGGAAAGACTGTATACTTAACTGTCGAAGAGGGAAGCACAAACAGCCTATGCGACGGCGCCACATACAATGCCCCGGTATTGAGCAGCGACGGAATAACATACGAGGACCAGAAAGGAACGCTTTTCAGCGAAGGACAGCTCATATTCGACGGTACGGGAACGCTTAACGTTACCAGCCTCGGAGGGCATGGCATATGCAGCGACGACTATATTAGAATACGCAGTGGCAACATTAACATAAAGAACGCTGCGAAGGACGGCTTCCACACGAACGACAAGCTAATGATAAGCCGCACGGCAGAACATGCTCCGGTCATTAATATAACCGCAGCTAACGACGGCATTGACTGCGGCAAAGGCGAAGTGATAATCGATGCAGGAAAGACAACTATAATATCGGGCGGAGAGGCTATTAAAGCCGTATATGAAGCCACAGAGCCCGACCCTCTCATTGTTCCTAAAGCCACAATCAACGGAGGATATGTCGAGTTCACCACTACAGGCGACAAGAGTTCGGGCATAAAGACGAACGGAGAGTTCGTGCAGAACGGCGGCATTGTCCACGGAACCGTAAAAGGCAACGGCTCTAAAGTTATCAACTGCGACAAGAGCATCACGTTCAACAACGGAAAAGTCACAGGCTTCTGCGAAGGTACAGTGCTGAACGACACCACATCGGCTGGCGGCATCAAGTGCGAGGGCAACTTCACCTTAAACAACGGCACGATAGCCATGAAGTGCAGCGGCAAGGGAGCCAAGGGCCTGAACTGCAAGATTGCGATGATAAAGGGCGGCGAAGCTACATTACTGTCAGAGGCCGAGAACTTCAACGGGGCAGACGACGACGACAGCAAGAGCGTTGCCGTAGATGCGGACAACCTGATTGTCACTGGCGGCAGAACAGTGCTTAGCGCATACAGCTATGCCGTTTCAACCACCAATGCGAACCTTACGAACGGAATACTGCACGCTATTAGCCAAAACGCTACGGCATTCAAGAACGGAGCGACGCAAAAAGGAGGCTGGCTAATGATTAAAGAGGCTGAATAAGAGCAACAACCCCCATATAAAAAGCGTAGCGGAACACAAAATGTTTCCGCTACGCTTTTTATATGAATAATACGTTATGGATGAACGTAAGTACCTATTTCCTCTCCGTTCATAACCTTCTTGAGATTGCCGACCACGTCCATATTAAAGACGTAGATAGGAAGATTGTTCTCACGGCACATCGCTGTAGCTGTTATATCCATGACCTTAAGGCCTCGGCTTATAACCTCGTCGTATGAGATATCGCTGAACTTGGTCGCTGTCGGGTCTTTTTCAGGGTCGGCCGTATAAATGCCGTCTACTCTTGTACCCTTGAGCATCACGTCTGCCTCAATTTCTATGCCTCGCAATGACGAGCCCGTGTCAGTCGTAAAATAAGGACTTCCTGTTCCGGCAGCCATTATGACCACTTTGCCTTCGTTCATGGCGTCTATTGCCTTCCATTTTGTGTAGAACTCGCCGACAGGCTCCATGCGTATCGCAGTAAGCACCTTGTTGGGAACGCCGGCCGCTCCAAGAGCCGAACTAAGGGCAAGGCTGTTGATTACAGTCGCCATCATGCCCATCTGGTCACCCTTTACACGGTCGAATCCCTTGCCCGCTCCTGTCAGGCCACGGAAAATATTGCCGCCTCCTATTACAATTCCTATCTGTACGCCCATTTCCGCAACCTCCTTTATCTGGGCCGCATACTCGTTCAGACGCTTTACGTCAATTCCGTAACCCTGTTCGCCCATAAGGCTCTCTCCGCTGAGCTTCAGCAGAATACGTTTGAATTTTGCCATATCTGTATGTTTTAGTAATTAATCGTCACAACTTTGTAAAATTAGAACAAAATCTTAAAATATACTATATTTTGAGGTAAAAGGTTAAGCAAATTCATTACATGCGAAAAAATACTTAAATTAGCGCCGTCAAAAACTAACGCCATGAGATTTCTTAAGAACCCCAACATAACGGTAGCCGTGCTTGCGATATATACATCGATAATGTATATATATCTGTTTCCCAAGAACAACGAAATGTCAAACACCGAAAAATGGGTGACCATTGCCGTGTCGTGCGGCATCCTTGTCCTGTTATGGGTTCTGCTCCGCCGCCGTAAAAAGCTGAGCGAGGAGCGTGAGAGGGAGATGAGCAGAAATAAAGAGTCAAAGGAGTAGCTCTACCTCCTTGAACCCATAGCAGCGGAGCGTTCCCGCAGCATCTCTCAGGCACAGCCTGCCGCATGGCTCCACGTCCACCACTGCCGCCTCAAAAACCGAATTGCCGTCATTGTAGGACATCGGGAGCATATAGCCTTTGAGATGCCTCTTATACTCATTCTCTATCGACGCCTTTTCGCCTCTTTCGAGAATTTCATAATAGTACAGAAAAGATTCGAGCAACTTGTCACGAACATCATCGACCGAGTAGCCGCCGCCTCCAATCATCGCCATAGAGACCGGTATGCGGTCCATCGCAGGGAAAGAGGACTGATTGACATTAAGCCCAACCCCTATCACAGCCTTTTCGACAGTTCCCGACATACAGTCAAGCTCGACAAGCACGCCTGCGAGTTTCCTGTTGCCGACATATATGTCGTTCGGCCATTTTATCTCGGCATGCAGCCCGTAATGCTCCATCGCACGCAACAGAGCCAACGATATTGCCTGAGAAAGCAGGAACTGCTCCTTGACACCCAGCCAACAAGGCCTTACAAGAATAGAGAGAAGGAGATTCTTGCCGCCCTCGGACAACCACACGTTGCCCCGCTGCCCCCTGCCCGATGTCTGGCTAAGGGCAGAGAGAGCCACGACCTTAGCCGCACCGGCCTCATTCCACAGCGAAGCGGCCTCATCACGGACATAACGGTTAGTGGAGTCAATGCTGTCAAGAGTCTTTATAAAGACATTAGAGCCCATAATTGCAACGGATTTTCTTTGGCAGTTTCTTCAGTACCTCTTCATAGGAGTGGTCTATGAGCGAATAGAACAGTTCGTCGTCAAGAGCGGCTATGTCAAGCTGATTCCAATAGCGTTTGTTCATGTGCCATGCCGGGAGAATCTGCGGGTACTTGTCACGCAGCTCTATTGCATAGTCAGCGTCACACTTCACGCAGAACCACTTGACATTCTCAAGGTCCACTATTGCAAATATCTTGTTCTCGACTCTGAAAGCAAGGGTCGTTTCGTCAAAAGGGAAATCCTCGGTAGCGTTTCTCTTCCCGAGGCAATACAAGCGCGCGTCTTCGATATTCATAACACAAAACTACCAATTGGGATAAAAAGCGTCTCTAATATGTTCAATCTTGTATGGTTCATGCTCGCCTATCACCGTAACGATGTCAAAGCGTACAGGAGAGTCTACTCTGTAACGCATCACATACGATTCGGCAGCGGTCAGGAGCCGTCTGATCTTCTCTTCAGTCACTGCGTCGGCAGCGTCACCGTACTGCTCGTTACGGCGACTCTTGACCTCAACGAAGACAAGAGTGTCACGTTCACGGGCAATCAGGTCAATCTCCTTATGCCCCGAACGCCAATTGTAATGCAGAACGGCAAACCCTTTATCGAGCAGATAACGGGAGGCCAGCATTTCGCCTTTGTTGCCGAGCAAATTATGTTCCGCCATACAAAATATCCTGTTTTATTCAGCGAAGATAATACATGCGGCATGCAAAAGCAAATGAAAAACTTGCAATTCCTTTAAAGATAGACTATTTTTGCAATAGTCAAAACAGACAAAGAAAGCTCAAATGAGTATAAGAAAGACAAAAAAGCCTAAAGCTACGACAACCCGGACACAGCCTGTACGCCATTCACGCATTGTATGCCTCGTAAGCGACGAAGAGATGAGAATCATCGACGACTACCTGAAGAAATACCGCATAACCAACAAGAGCAACTGGATGCGCGAGACCCTGCTGTCGTTCATATACAAGAACCTTGACGAGGACTACCCCACCCTTTTTGGAGAGCATGACATGCGACGCTGAGCCTATGAACGACATCGACTACATGAAACAGGCGCTCATTGAAGCGAAGAAAGCATATTCCGAGGACGAAGTGCCTATCGGAGCTATCGTAGTGTGCAAAGGACGCATCGTAGCACGCGCCCACAACCTTACGGAGATGCTCAACGACGTTACCGCGCATGCCGAGATGCAGGCGATAACGGCAGCAGCCACCGCTGTAGGCGGGAAATACCTTAACGACTGTACGCTTTACGTAACGGTCGAGCCATGCCCCATGTGCGCAGGAGCGATAGCATGGTCGCAGTTAGGGAAGCTCGTCTACGGAGCTGCCGATGAAAAGAGAGGCTACAGAAGATATGCGCCCGACGTGCTTCACCCCAAGACCGAGGTTATAGCAGGAGTATGCGCCGAAGAGGCAACTGAGCTAATGAAGAGCTTTTTCAACAGCAAACGCTGAAAGCGTTACTTTATCTCCTCAAAATCGACATATTCGCCTTCGTCATCATCGAACACCTTTTTACGGTGTTCATTTTTTTTGCCCGCATTGGCGGACTGGGCTTTGTCGCCCGCGTTTTGCCAGCCCTGCTCTTTTCTTTGCCCGCCATGCGGCTTTCTTCTGAAACCGAGAATATAAAGCAGCTTGGAAAAGAACGAGAGTATTATTGCGGGCAAAAGCAGCATTAGCAGAAACCCTACAATACAAATGAACAATATATAAGATAACATAGATACGGATTTAAATTAGAAACTGCAGGCTTTGCTTATAACGTAAACAGAGCCAAAATGTTCAGGAACGGCTTATCGGCTCTTCGAGCTTTTGACAAAAAGAGCTATCGAAAGCAAAAGATACCATGATATAATGGCAACCGGAGCCAAGAAACCGAGAGCCAGCATCGGCAACGACACAAGGATGAAAATGTACCTTATTCTATTGCTTCTCCAACTCAAATTCTTGAATTTCAGAGAGAACATAGGAATCTCTGAAACAAGGAAGAAAGAGAAGAGACAGATAAGGCCAAGCATGACAAGCCATGCGAATTCGAAATTTGATATCCGGCCGCCCGCTCCCGTTATCAACGACGACCAGAAGAGGGCGTTCGCCGGTGTCGGAAGACCTATGAACGTATTTGTCTGACGCTTGTCCACATTGAACTTGGCAAGCCTGCATGCCGAGAACACGGCAATAGCGAATGCTGCATAAGGGATAATTCCGGACAGCGTACCCAAGCAAGGCGGATAGACAAGCGCATTCTGCATGTAGCAGAAGACAATTGTCGCAGGAGCGAAGCCGAATGTGACATCGTCGGCAAGAGAGTCCATTTGGACTCCCAACGGAGAAGAGACGTGCAGGAGACGCGCCACCATGCCGTCGAAGAAATCAAACACAGCGCCAAGCACTATAAAAAGCATAGCAAGGTCAAAAGCGCCTTTGAATGCCATTACACAAGCGATACACCCTGAAAAGAGATTACAGCATGTTACCGCATTCGGGATATGCCTTTTTATTGACATGATATCAGATATTTGCTATAACAGTTTCGTTTCCGACCGTCTTCTGTTCAAGTTCAACCTTTATGTCTGCGTCAAGCGGCAGGTAAAGGTCTACACGAGAACCGAACTTTATGAAGCCTAAGTGCTGGTCGATAAAGCACTCCTCGCCGGCTGCGGCATATGTCACGATGCGGCGTGCCATAGCGCCGGCTATCTGACGCACGAGAATTTCCCGGCCGTCTTCCATTTTAATGACAACGAGCGAGCGTTCGTTCTCGGTGCTTGCCTTCGGAAGCCATGCTCGGTGGAACTTTCCTTTCTGATGTTCGGCCCTTGTAACCACTCCGTCTACCGGATACCAGTTGGCGTGAACGTTCATGGGGCTCATGAATATTGAGACCTGTATTCTCTCGTCCTTGAAGTGGTCGGGCTCAAAGACCTTTTCTATCACCACTACCTTTCCGTCGGCAGGCGCTACCACTACACCCTCGATATCCCCGGGAAATATTCTTTTGGGACTACGGAAGAAGTTCACTATCAACAGATAGGTCACCAGCGAAGCAAGTCCGACAAAAGAGTTCAACAGGATGAATGATGGCAGGAAATACCAAAAGGGGAAATTTAGCAGAGCGAATATCAGGAACGAAACTATAAGGATTTCTGTGCCTTCTCTATGGATTCTGTAATCCTTAAGCTTTCGTATTCTCTTAAACTTTTTCATGCCGAACTTTTATTTGTTATTTCACAAAAGTAATAATAAAATATTAAACAACAATAAAATTGGTAAAAAAAGACAAACATGGCCTGACGCCCCAAAATGGAGATTTCCGCAGCAAGCGACTCTATTCCTTTATAAAACAAAAGAAAAGAGCATATAATAGTTAATGTTAATAACTTTTCTTATAAAAAGCCGAGTTAAATGAGTAAAAGGTATTATCTTTAACAACAAATTAAGTTTATTAGCTCATGCAAGATTTCGTCCACCTGCACGTTCACTCGCAATACTCGATACTCGACGGACAAGCCGCTATCAAGAAGCTTGTCGATAAGGCTATTGCCGACAACATGAAGGGAATTGCCTTGACCGACCACGGAAACATGATGGGAGTCAAGGAGTTCTTTAATTATGTCAGCAAAATAAACAAAGGCAAGGAGGAGAGCGAGAAGTTCAAGCCTATCATAGGCTGCGAGGTTTACGTGGCGGAGCGTCGTCTGTTCAACAAAGAGCTGAAAGAGGACATGCGCGGACACCACCTCATACTGCTTGCGAAGAACGAGAAGGGCTACCACAACCTTGTAAAGATTGTCTCTAAGGCATGGAGCGAGGGCTATTACTATAACCCCCGTACCGACAAGGTGGAGATTGAGAAATACCACGAGGGCATTATCTGCTGCTCGGCATGCCTTGGAGGCGAGATACCGCAACTCATAAAGAGCGGCAACCTTGACAAGGCCGAAGAGGCCGTCATGTGGTTCAAGAAGGTGTTCGGCGACGACTACTATCTCGAACTGCAGATACACAAGGCAACCGTTGAGCGTGCCAACCACGAGGTGTACCCGATACAGGTCGAGGTGAACGGACATATAATTGAGCTTGCGAGAAAATGCGGCGTGAAGCTGATATGCTCCAACGACGTCCATTTTGTCGATGAGGAGAACGCCGAGGCGCACGACCGCCTCATATGCCTTAGCACGGGAAGAGACCTTGACGACCCCAACCGCATGCTCTACTCAAAGCAGGAGTGGATGAAGACGAAGGCCGAGATGTGGGAGATGTTCAGCGACGTGCCCGAGGCTATGGCCAACACCGTGGAGATTTGCGACAAGGTGGAATTCTACACCATAGACAATGCGCCTATCATGCCTAACTTCGCAATACCCGAAGAGTTCGGCACCGAAGAGGGATACAGGCAGACAATCACGCACGAGGAGCTGTTCAACGAGTTCACCCGTGACGAGAAGGGCAATGTCGTGATGTCGCAGGAAGAGGCAGAAAAGAAGATAAAGAAGCTTGGCGGCTACGACAAGCTATACCGAATAAAGCTTGAGGGCGACTATCTGAGAAAGCTCACGTACGACGGAGCCAAGAAGTGCTACGAAGAGCCCTTCTCGCAAGAGCTTATCGACCGCATAGACTTTGAGCTGCACATCATGAAGACAATGGGTTTCCCGGGCTACTTCCTCATTGTGCAGGACTTCATACGCGCGGCACGTGAAGAGCTGAACGTCTCGGTAGGTCCCGGACGTGGTTCTGCCGCAGGAAGCGTCGTTGCGTACGCACTGGGAATAACCCGTGTGGACCCCATAAAATACGACCTTCTGTTCGAGCGTTTCCTTAACCCCGACCGCATATCGCTGCCCGATATCGACGTGGACTTCGACGACGACGGACGAGGCCGTGTCCTAAACTGGGTAACGGAGAAATACGGGCAGGAGAAGGTAGCTCACATCATCACGTACGGCACAATGGCGACCAAGCTCGCCATAAAGGATGTCGCGCGAGTGCAGAAAGTGCCGCTCGACGTTTCGAACAAGCTGTGCAAGGCTATCCCCGACCGCCTGCCCGACGGGCTCAAGATGAACTTGCAGAATGCGATATCTGTAGTACCCGAGCTCAGAGAGGCCGAGGCTTCGCCCGACCCGCTGCTGCGTGACACCATAAAGTATGCGAAGATGCTCGAGGGCAACGTCCGCAACACCGGCGTTCATGCCTGCGGCACAATCATCTGCAGGGACGACATTACCGACCACGTGCCCATAAGCATCGCCGAAGACAAGGAGACCGGCGAGAAGATGCTCGTGACACAGTACGAAGGAAGCGTCATCGAGGAGACCGGGCTCATCAAGATGGACTTCTTGGGGCTTAAGACACTGTCCGTAATAAAGGAGGCGATAGAGAACATACGCCAGAGCCTTAAGATTGATGTAGACATAGATTCTATCCCCATTGACGACCCCAAGACATACGAGCTGTACTGCAACGGCAACACCATCGGCACATTCCAGTTCGAGTCGCCCGGCATGCAGAAGTACCTGCGCGAGCTGCAGCCCAGCACATTCGAGGACCTCATTGCCATGAACGCCCTCTACCGCCCGGGCCCTATGGATTATATCCCCGACTTCATTCAGCGCAAGCACAACCCCTCGCTCGTTCAGTACGACATTCCGTGCATGGAGAAGTATTTGAAGGACACATACGGCATTACCGTGTACCAGGAGCAGGTGATGTTGCTGTCGCGCCTGCTTGCCGACTTCACCCGAGGCGAGAGCGACACGCTGCGTAAGGCTATGGGCAAGAAGCTCAAGGCGAAGCTCGACGAGCTGAAGCCCAAGTTCATCAACGGCGGCAAGAAGAACGGTCACGACGAGAAGATTCTCGAGAAGATATGGGCCGACTGGGAGAAGTTCGCATCGTACGCATTCAACAAGTCGCACGCCACATGCTATTCATGGGTCGCATACCAGACAGCATACCTCAAGGCCAACTACCCGCCGCAGTACATGGCGGGCGCCATGAGCCGCAACCTTGACAAGATAACCGAAATCACCAAGCTGATGCAGGAGTGCAAGAACATGGGCATAAACGTGCTTGGCCCCGACGTGAACGAGTCGCGCCGCAAGTTCAGCGTAAACAAGAACGGCGATGTCCGCTTCGGGCTCTGCGCCGTAAAGGGCGTGGGCGAGAATGCCGTGCAATGCATCATTGACGAGCGTGAGGCCAACGGCCCGTTCAAGAGCATATTCGACTTTGTGGAGCGAGTGAACCTCACGGCGTGCAACCGCAAGAACCTCGAGTGCCTTGCCTTCGCCGGAGCGTTCGACGAGCTGCCGGGCGGCATAACGCGCGAGCAGTACGCCAACACCAACAGCAAGGGAGAGCAGTTCCTTGAGGCGCTTATAAGGTACGGCAACCTCTACCAGACCGACAAGGCCAGCGCCACCAACACCCTGTTCGGCGATACCGAGATGGCAGAGATACCAAAGCCAGAGATACCCGAGGGCGGCAACTGGAGCACGCTCGAGAAGCTCAACCGTGAGCGTGAGCTCGTAGGCATATATCTTTCGGCACACCCGCTCGACGACTACTCGATAATACTTAACGAGTTCTGCAACACAAAGGCAGCTGAGATAGAGGAGATGCAGAAGCTCGCAGGCCGCAAGATAACATTCGGCGGCGTAGTAAGCGACCCGCCACGCACAGGCTTCACAAAGAAAGGCAGCCCCTACGGAGTGGCTAAGGTCGAGGACTTCTCGGGCACGGCAGAGCTGTTCTTCTTTGGCGACGAATGGATGAAATGGCAGAACTACTTTATTCCCGGCAACTTCCTTTATATAAAAGGCAGCTGCCAGCCACGCCGTTGGGACCAGACCAAGTTCGACTTTTCGGTAAGCAGCATAGAGCTGATGACCGAGATAAAGCAGGACCTTGTCAAGAGCCTTACAATATCGTTCGATGTGATGTCATTGACCGATGACGTCTACAGCACCATCGTCGATTATGCCGAGAAGCACCCCGGCAACTGCAAGCTCATATTCAAGATTAAGGACTACGAGCATGAGTTCACCCTTGAGCTGGCATCCAGGAGCCACGACATTGAGGCTACCCAAGAGCTTATAGACTACATAAAGAGCTTAGACAATATTGAATATAAATTTAACTAACCACTAAATTGTTTTAATTATGGCAACAATTGTAACAAACGAGAACTCAAAGGAGTTCATGGCAACAGAATTACCTATCGTGTTGGACTTCAGCGCATCATGGTGCGGACCTTGCAAGCAGCTTGCTCCAATCATCGAAGAGCTTTCACAGGAATATGAAGGCCGCATAGCAGTAGCGAAGTGCGACATCGAAGAGGCCGATGACCTTACGGCAGAGTACGGCATCCGCAACGTCCCCACCGTCATCTTCATCAAGAACGGCCAGGTTGTAGACAAGTTCGTAGGCTCAAAGTCAAAGAGCGACGTTCAGGCAAAGTTCGAAGCACTCTTAGGATAATGGCTATGCAGAACGACGAGTTCGGCATGGAAGACCTCGATGACGAGAAGACCATTGCCTACATAAGAGAAAGATTGCCTCAAGACCTGAAAGACAAGTACAGCGACGACGAGTTCTACTATTTCCTTGACACCATATACGACTACTACGACAAGAGCGGTATCCTTGACAGCAACAGCGAGTATGTCGATATCGACATCAACGAAATAGCGGAGTTCATAGCGAAAGAGGCCAAAAAGAACGGAATAGGAGAGTTCGACCCCGAAGAGCTATTCTTCGTTGTCGAAGGTGAATTAGCATATAACGGTATACTCGATTGAGTATACCGTTATATGCTAATAGAGCTAATTGTGTTTGCGAAGCAAATGCAATTTGGTCAATTAGCCATTAGGGAAGCGCTAATTGTGTTTGCGAAGCAAATGCAATTTGGTCAATTAGCCCTATTAGCCATTTGAATAGATTGCATAGCCGCAGGTCGCACGATGCACAGACAACGCTTGTGCCGGGCGAGTGGCGTTTTTTAACAGAACATCTATTGTTATAATCAAAACAGCCAATTGCAGACTGCAATTGGCTGTTTATCTATATACATTTTTCATAAGTGTCCACTAAAAAATCGAAATAGTTCTTTGAAATGATTGATATTTAATTTGTTATGCAAGTTTTGTGAGCGAACGGATTTGAATTTACTTTTGCAGTCTAAATCAGACAGTTATGCTTAAAGACAAATACGT
>JAFTRV010000050.1 GCA_017462065.1 Bacteroidaceae bacterium | reverse complement strand
GAGAAGCCTTTTATGGCAATGCCGGTTTGACCGAAGGATGTTGCTGGCAACTCCTGAGCAAAGGACCGGCAGACTGTTCTTACCTGTGCCGGGCTTTTTGGTACTTTTGTGCGACAAAAGTACATGATAGAACGACAACAACGAGAATAAAAGATAACTGGCTAAGGGTAAGTTGCAATAAGAATGAAACATTCTATTCCCCCCAGGCTTTGCTGGTGAGCCTGTTTCATGAACGCTCGACAGCCTGTCAAGCATTATTCCGGATAGTTCAGGTTCTCCTCTGTCGCTACGCAAAGAGTCTCCAACAGATATCTCTTCGCTTCGTACTGTGCCTCGGGCAGGTTCATGAGAAGGTAGTTTCCGCAGTCACGAGCCGATGCGCCCGGGACATCGCCGCTGTAGGACGCCACGAACTCGAAGGTCTCCATGACCAACGGCAATATGTCGGCCGAGGCAAGGTCGCCCTTCACTATAAGGTAGTTGCCGGTAAGGCAGCCCATAGGTCCCCAGTATATTATCTTGCTTGCCCACACGGGGTGGTTGCGAAGGAATGTCGCCGCAAGATGCTCGATAGTGTGTATGGCGCTCGGGCTCAATGCAGGCTCACGGTTGGGCTCTTTCATTCTCACATCGAAAGTCGTGATGACTTCGCCGCCCGCAATGTCCTTGCGTGACACGTAAACGCCACGCTTAAGACGAAGATGGTCTACTGTAAAGCTCGGTATCTTTTCCATAATTATATTTTAGATAGGAAGTTGCGTGTCACCATGAACGAACGGTCAGCCATTTCGCCCCAGAAGTTCTCGTACTGCTGTATATGCTTGTCCACGCCGGGAGTATCGCTTATGATGCGGAAACTGACAAAGGGAACGCCGTATATGTGGCATGTCTGCGCAATGGCCGCCGACTCCATGTCCACGGCAAGCCCCAAAGGGAAGCTTGTCTTTATTTCGTCGAGTTCTTCACGCCCTGTAATGAACTTATCGCCCGTGCATATAAGGCCGGCATGTATCTTCGTCGGATTGCCCGGCATGCCGTTCAGCGACAACGCCGCATTGCAGAGCCTCTCGCTTGCGGGAAAGACCGCAGGCATGCCCTGTATCTGCCCGTACTCGCATCCCATGCCGCACCACACGTCGTGGTACACTAACGATGAGCTCACCACCACGTCCATGACATCGAGCGAGGCATCTATGCCCCCGGCAACGCCCGTGCTTACCATAGCGTCGGGGCTGAAAGAGCGGATAAGCTCGGCTGCCCCTACTGCGGCATTGACCTTGCCGATGCCGCATTGACGAAGCATTATCTCATTGTCCGATATTTTGCCCACGAGATAAGAGACGCCGCCTTTCTCGCACTCCCGCACGTCGGCGAGCTGCGCTGCGAGCTGCTCGAACTCGGATGTCATCGCTGTCAATACACCTATCTTCATATAGTCCCTGTCTTATTCTAAGATAACAAAATTACGCAATAATCATCGACACGAGCACATATATCCAATGAGCGGCAATACCTGCCACAATACCGCCTATTGTATGCGAAAGTATGTCTTTTGACGTGAGACGGCGATACCCGAGAGCATCAAGCATTGCCGTATGCGTGCTAAGGAAGCCGCTCCAGCACATACCGATTGCCGTAAACACTGCTATCGCATTGTTGTCTATCCACCCCTCGGCCGCAAAGTTGGGCACAAGACCAAGCGCTGCGCCCACGGCACCGATAGCGGTGATGGGGAAAGCTATGAGATGAGGGTCGGTGAAGCCAAAGAGCCACTCAAAGAGAAAACTCAGCTTTGAGCCAAGCCAAGGCAACAACTCCACGCCCTGGTATGCAGCCCCGGTAAATTCACCGGTAGCCTTGTCCGGCCCGAATGTAAATATCATTACAAAGGTAGATATTACAATCACGCCAGGAATAATCACCAAGCCTACGTCCACACCCGTACGCCCGCCATCGAGCAGCGAGTCAAGGATACGCAAGAAGAGAGGTTTATGGCCTTGCACCTCCTTATCCTCCTCAACAGAGTCCAGCTCGGCGGCATTCTCTTCCTTATAACGGGGGTATGCCTTAACCACAAAATACTGCATGAGCCTTGTTGAAACGATGCACCCAATACAAGCGCCAATGAACCCGATAAGAGGCTCCAGGAAATAGCCCTGACCTACCATGAACACAATAACCAGGAGACCCATACCGAAAGCCGTTCCGAAGTTATTGAGTGAGATATACTGATACTTCTTGAAGTATGATGCGAACTTTTTATCCTGTGCAAGCGATATGATGGCAGGGTTGTCCGAGAGAAACGTAAGCACCGCGCCCAGCGATGCCACACCGGGCAGATTGAAGAGAGGCTTCATCAGAGGACGGAGCAGCTTCTCGAGCAGGTTCACGACACCGAACTCCACGAATATTTTTCCTATCGCGCCTGTCAGCACGCAAATTGCCATAAGGTAGAACACCGTATTAAGCAGAAGGTCGTGCGCCGTGTTCATGATTGTGTTCAGCATGTTCGCCGTACCCATCTTTGAGGCAAGATAGCCAAAAAGCAGAAAAAAGATTACCAGACATATTACCCCGGCAGGAAACCAGCCGAGAATTTTCTTCAAAAAATTTCTTGTTGTCCTCATAGCAATTGACCTTGTTCTAATAAATTAAATAGTCATTGGGCGTTACAGCTCCACAATGCAGTGCAAAAATACATGTAAATCCCGAGACTGCAAACAAGCAGCCCCGTTGATTATGCCCAAGAGAGGCAAAAACGCAAAAAAGAGGGCGGTCGCTTGCTTTTTGAAATATTTTGCCGTACTTTGCATTCTGAATACCAAAACAGAGCCTCGCGACACCGGAAAGAGGCCCATAGCACCATTAAAACAGACAATCACTAAAACAGTTATATTATGATGATTCCTGCTGAATATGACGAAATTCGTCCTTACCTGCCCGAAGAGCTTCCTGCGATATTCGAGGAGCTTATAGCCGACCCTGAATTCCAGGCAGTAATGGGATACGCCTTCAAAGGCATGCCTTTTGAACATATAGCAGCCGCCATGCGTGCCTCAAAGGACAACATCGAGTTCCAGAAGGCACTTGTATACCCCTTTATGAAAGGTGTCATACAAAAGCTGACAAGCGGGCTCACGGCAAGCATCGAGAACAAGGAGAGCATGGCAAAGTCGCTCTGCATCTCGAACCACAGAGACATTATCATGGACTCGGCGCTCCTGGACATGGTATATGTCGATGAGATTGGCAACACCGTAGAGATTGCCATAGGCGACAACCTGCTCATACGCCCCTGGATAAAGAAGCTCGTGCGTGTGAACCGCAGCTTCATCGTGCAGCGCTCAGCGTCGATACGAGAGATGCTCGCATCGTCGAAAAGACTGTCGTCGTACATGCACTACACCATTGCCGAACGCAAGCAGCCCATTTGGCTCGCTCAGCGTGAGGGACGTGCCAAGGACAGCAACGACCGCACACAGGAGGGCCTCATAAAAATGCTTTCCATGTACAGCAGCGGCGACATCATAGACGCTCTTATGGAACTTAACATTGCGCCTACCACAATATCGTACGAGTACGACCCGTGCGACTACCTTAAGGCGAAGGAGTTCCAGCAGAAACGTGACAATGCCGAATGGAAGAAGTCGCCCGGCGACGACCTCGAGAACATGAAGGTGGGCGTAATGGGCTACAAAGGGCACGTACACTATCACATCGCCGACTGCATAAACAACGAGATTGACAAGATTGACAGCTCGCTGGGCAAGAACGAGAAGACCGCGGCCGTCGCGCGCATCATCGACAGGCACATACACAAGAACTACAAGTTCTGGGCTATCAACTACTACTTCTACGAACTGCTGACAGGCGACACACGCTTCGCCGACAAGTATACAGCCGAAGAGAAGGCAAGGCTCGACGCATACCTGCAGGGACAGATTGAGAAGATAGACCTGCCCGAACGTGACGACGACTTCTGCCGCACAAAGATACTCGAGATGTACGCCAACCCGGTGAAGAACTACTTGGAAGCGATTGGCGAGTAAAGAGTTGAGAGTTGAGGGTTTAGAGTTGAGAGTTTAAAGTTTAGAGTTTAAAGCGTTAGCTTCGATAACGTGCGTAGCAAATAGTCACGTGAAGCAACGGCGAAGATGTTGCCACGTGGGGTGCGATTAACGCACGTTGTCAAAGTTTAGGGTTTAGAGTTGAGAGTTTAGAGAACGATGACGGCACTCGCTACCGCATAGGCGGCGAGTGCCGTCTAAGCTTCGCTTTAATCGTTGCACGTTCCCTTATCCACACCTTTCACCTTTCCGCTTTCACCTTTCATCAGTTACGCTCGCTGCATGCGTGAACAAGTTCCCGCCTACTCGCTAAAAGAACAGTCCTCGCACAATACCCTGCACCCGGCAGGGCTTTGCACTCTCTCACTTATAGTGCCGGATTATTTTGAAAGTTACTTCTGCTATGAACAGTCGTAGGGGCGAACCGATGTGTTTGCCCGATAACATTTAACGAGTAACGTGTAACGATGATGCGATGAAAGAGATTTTTCACTGCGTTCAAAATGAACAGGACTATGAATGACCCTCTGCGATGCGTGTCATGCTTGAGCGAAGCGAAGCATCTCTTCTCATTAATAGCTTCGTTACTCGCTCATCGTTCATCGTTAATCGCTGCTCGCTCATCGTTCATCGTTAAACGTTACTCGTTACACGCTCCCTTACCTTCTGTAATCCTTCAGCAGCACCTGCAGTTGCTGGCGGGTGAAGAAGATGCGGCTCTTTACCGTGCCGAGGGGCAGGTTAAGCCTGTCGGCTATCTCACGGTACTTGAAACCGGATATATGCATCAGGAATGGTATGCGATAGTCACGGGGAAGGCTATGGACGACACGGTATATCTCCTTGCTGTCGTAACCGTTCTCGGTGACGTAGCTGTCGAACTCGCGAGGCTGGTTGATGTGAAAGAGATTGTCGGTGCGGTCGATGAATGTCTGGTCACGAACCTCCTTGCGG
>JAFTRV010000049.1 GCA_017462065.1 Bacteroidaceae bacterium | reverse complement strand
TTACTGAGCGTAAATGAGGATTTTGAAGGCAAACGTAACACAGGAAATTTGTGCAAACGAGTTAAACACAAAGTTTACTTTGTTGTTTTACAACGAGCGTCGCCAAATTTAGGGTACCAAATTTACTTTTTAGTCACCCCCTCCTATGCGGGCGCTAAAAGACACTGACAACGTTACTTGATCAATATTTTCTTTCCATTGATGAGATAAACCCCACTTTGCAATAGTTTGAGAGCGTCTTTCTTGGCTTTGTGGAGAATTTGAACACCATTGATGTCATAGACATTGATTTCAGTTACTTCTTTTGTAATATCCTCCACATTTGTATATGCCGTCACGTTATAGTCTGCCATAAAGCTCTTGTTATGACCAATCACGCCGGCATTGTCCTTGATTATCACTATTGCCTCAGGGATTATCAATCTATATTTACCCTGCTCTGTCGGCAACGTATCAAGAGAGAGCTTACATGCGACATCTGATATCTTTGTAAAAGTTACAGGAAACTCTTCGATTGCATTGTCGGAAGTATCTAAATGCTGCAAACTACCATATTGTGCCTCTTCGTTAAAGATAATCTCCTGGACGCCATTAAACGTTACAATCATTTCGCTTAGCTCGTCAATTTCGATATCACCGCCAGGAGCAGGAGATACCGATATTTGATATTGCACCTCTGCATCGCTGATTTCGTAGTGGAATACAAACTCGGTGACTGCAATGTCTATCGTCTTGTCGTTATTAAAAATGAGAGCATCTTGCGGAATAACGAGCGCATAGCTGCCGTTTTCTGTGATTTCAGCCATGCCGTCCTGGGCAATGGCAGCGTTAATCTTTGTAGGCTCGCCTTCTACTGCGGACAACTTGACATTTGCAATATGTATTAATGAACCGCTTTCATCAACTGAAGCAATGTAAGGCGAAGAAGTCGGGTTCTCTTCCAATGCTACAGACTCAACATTCTCAAAATCAATAGTAAAGTTGTCTAATTTTTTAACTCTTCCTTCTGAAGGAGTTGCGGTTGCCTTTATTTCCAAAGGCTCTATCAAGTAACCGCCATAGAGACCAATATTGTCAAGAATTAATTGTTCGCAGTTCTTTGACGTAAGACGGAATGCAATATGTATTTCCTGGCCGGCATATTCACTAAGGTCTATTCCACGTGTTTTAAAATCGGCACTTTCTACAGCGTATATTTCTTCTGTATAATAAGATTCTGTATAATCACCTTTTTTTGAGATCATTATAGAGTATGTTTCAAGGTAGTATGGATTAAATGAGCGAGCATCCCAAACCATGAATGACTCTTCTGATGCTTTGAATGGAGGAAGAATACACCAACGGTCTGCTTGTTCTGTACCATCCAGCCGCGATGTTCCTGCCAACACATGTCCACCATACAAATCATGTTCTTGAATATTGACAATACCCCATCCATATTCATTGACCTCGCCTACACCCGGATCGACCGTGCCCTCGTCATCTGCAATAAATGCAAACTCGCTTGGAACTCTACCGTCTTCAAAATCCCATAATGCGGCTGGAGTATCCATTACACGGAATGTATGAGATATTGAGTTGTTGCCTGTGTAAATGTCTTCAGTTGATATTATTTCCACATCGACTGTATACAGCCCGGCAGCCAACTCCTTTAAGGCATTTTCAATCACAATGTCTTTGATTTCCAGAGCTGGCAACGTGATATTTTCTTCATATATAACATTGCCAGACAATGTTGCCCTAACCGTAGCTGCAGCTTCTTTAACGCCCAAATTACGCACCTTAAAGTTTATGTCTTTTTGTGTGCCTTTATGCACAAAATCGAGAGGTGTTGTAACAGGCAGAGCCATCAGGTCTATTGTTTCGCCGTCGACTTTTTCAAAAGAGATGTCATCAACACAAATCCAATTGCTGTTTTTGTCGCTGAAAGCGTAGAATCCGATATATATATCTTTAGGGTTATCGATATGGATTATGTTGATTGACTCTTCATAATCGCCATGAGCAAAAGGCGCATATTCGATAATTTTGTTTGTCATTGCCGAAGGATCGCCATAGTCCCCATAGTAGACACCTAAATTTTCAGGAAAATTTTCATCACCTGAATACCAAAATTTTAAGATATAATAGCCAGCTTCCGGTATTGTGATAGGCTCAAGAATTACCCAATCTTCAGCATTATTGTTGCTGTCGAAGTTGTAGGCAAGACATTGGTCGCCTGTGCGAGCTAAATTGTACCATGGGTCTGAATGCATTTCCCAATCTCCATCATCTTCATTAAGATTCCAAAATGTAATATCATCGGTGTATTCGTCTTCTTCGAATCCCATGAAATAAGGCAAAGCCGCTGGCGCTTTATGCAGCACTTTCACACTTGCTGTATCGTTTGAAATATCGATATCGCCAGGATGAGTTGTCCAAGCCTTTATCGTATATCTTTGACGGGATGCCGATATGTCAGCTTTTGTTATAAAAGTATATTCTAAGACACCGCCGGCAGCCAATGCCTGATTAACCGTTTCCGTCACAGCTTCACCTTCATTAACTGAATATGACACATCAAACGAATCGACGCTTCGAGGCCCCATGTTCTTTACTTTTACAATTATCTCCTCTTGTGACAGATTAGTATCGCTTACTGGAGAGATAATGTCGGCCACTTGCAAATCGACAATACCATCAGCAGATTTGATTGTCATTTCGCATAGATGCAGACGCCATTTATCGGCATCGCTTATTGCGTGGAAACCGATGTGAAATGGAGTGCTCGCCTCTACTTCCACAATGTAGATGTGCTGTGTAATATCATTATTAAGATAAAGAACTTCGCTTATGCGAGTGGTCATGTCTTCAATATTATCACCCTCACCCATGAACAGCTCCAATTTCTCACCATACGAACTGCCTTTGACTTTTACGATGACGGCAACAGAGCCGTCTTTTTCTGATGTTATGGCTGGAGATATAAACCAGTCATCAGCACTATTCTCGCCATTATAAGTATAGAATATTTTGGATGGCTCTGCACTTGAGTCGAAGCCCCAACTTGCAGCATCATTATTGGCATCTATCGCTATCCATTTATTATACTCTTCTTCAGTCATGAAATCTGTAGAATAGAGTGTTTGAGCGTTGGTTATTATTGTGCTGAACAACATCGAAATCAGCAATATAAAGATTTTTTTCATAAGATTTTCAGGCTCCGGTGTTAAAGCATAGCAAAGATTGAGCCGGTTACTCTTTGAGAGCTCGTATTAAAAAATTTTCATAAAAATATTTGATGAAAAGAATTTTATCAAACAAACATACGCCTCTTTCATTTTTTTTAATTACTTTTTGTTTTTATACACAAATAGGTCGCTATCTTTGAGTAAAGCTCGAAGATTTACTTTGAGGCGGCAAGCCGCACTCCTTTGGGGAGCTAAAGCTCCCGCCGTCGCAAACAAAGCTGTCGCTTTGTCGCGGTGAAACACTAAAGTAAACTTTGTGTTTCGCTCGTTTGTCGCTATCTTTGAGCTAAAGCTCGAAGATTTCCTGCACTTGCGGTGAAACACTAAAGTAAACTTTGTGTTTCGCTCGTTTGTCGCTATCTTTGGCGATTATAGTACAAAACAGACAAGAATGAAAAAGGCAAGAACTATAACATTGCTTTCTGCAGTGCTTACGCTATGCTGCTGCGGCGGCATGCAGGAACGGGCACTTCTTTACGAGGCCGGCGTTTCGCAGCAACTCGCTCAGCACCGCAAGGGAAGCATCGACAGCATTGAGTACAATATCTCTTTTACTATCCCCGACAAGAAGGAGACGCCTGTCGAGGGAAGCATTGAGATTGAGTTCGACATCGACACACCGCAAGAGATTATTCTCGACTTCAGAGAGGTCGATAATATTAAAGAGGTAACGATGAACGGCGGAAGCACAGCCTACAAGACTGTGAACGAGCATATAATTCTGCCGAAGGCTTCGAGCAAGGGCGGGCGTAACAGCATTGCGGTGTCGTTTGTGGCAGGCGACCAGTCGCTGAACAGAAACGACGAGTTCCTGTATTCGCTGCTCGTTCCCGACAGGGCCCGCACGCTCTTTCCGTGCTTTGACCAGCCCGACATGAAGGCCACGTTCCGCCTCACACTGGATATTCCCGAAGAGTGGACAGCCGTTTCCAACACTACGGTAAAGGATACCGCACAGCATGGAGAGAGGAAGAGAATAACATTCAACCCGACGGAAAAGCTAAGCACCTACCAATTCTCGTTCGTGGCAGGAGAGTTCAAAAGGGAGACATACAGCAAGGAGGGGCGAACCTTTTCGGCATACTACCGCGAGACCGACCCTGACCGCATCAAACAGCTGCCGGTCATCTTTGGGCAGGTGGCTCAGTCGCTCGCCTGGATGGAGGAGTACACCGGCATTCCCTACCCTTTTGCGAAATATGACTTCATAATTCTCCCGGGCTTCCAGTTCAGCGGAATGGAGCATACGGGCGCCACGCTGTATAACGACTCGCAGCTGTTCCTCGGCAAGCATTCCACACCCGACGAGGAGCTGAGACGGGCACAGCTCATTGCGCACGAGACCGCCCACATGTGGTTCGGCGACTATGTGACAATGGAGTGGTTCGATGACGTGTGGATGAAGGAGGTCTTCGCCAACTATTTTGCCATGCTCATCACCAAGCCTATGTTCCCGGGCATCAACGACAGCCTCAACTGGCTGAAGAACATTGTCACCCCGTCGCTGTCGGAAGACCGCACCAATGGCGGCACGGCCATAAGACAGCCGCTCGACAACATGCGCAACGCAGGGCTCATATACAACAACATTATTTATAACAAAGCCCCGGTGATGCTCGAGAAGCTTGTTGAGCTTATGGGCGAAGAGCCTTTCCGTGAAGGCATACGGCAGTATTTGAGGGAGCATGCGTACGGCAATGCGTCATGGCACGACCTCATTGAGATACTCGATGGCAAGAGCGACAAGGACATTGCCGCATTCAGCGACACATGGGTAAACAGCAACGGCATGCCGCACTTCACCTTTGAGATAAGCGGCGACACGCTGGCCATAAAGCAGAAAGACCCTCACGGCAGAGGGTTGCTGTGGCGGCAGAGATTCTCGATAGCGGCCGTCGGAGAGAGCTACAGCGAACACAAGGTGGACATAACGGATACCGTCACGAAGATTGCCGTAGGGAAGATGACGCAATACATTATGCCCAACTGCGACGGAAAGGGATACGGCTACTTCAGCTACGACGACAATAGCCTTGCATGGATGTTGCAGAACTGGCACGGCATCAGCGACGAGACAAACCGCCAATCGCAGCTGATGAACCTGCACGAATGCTTTCAGCATGGCGAGATTGAGGCCGCCGAGTGGCTCGGCTCGCTTGTCGCAGGGCTTGAGAAGGAGAGGAATGCCCTTATAGCGTCCACCGTTTGCAACTACATCGACAGGCCGCTGCAGGATGTCAAGAGCCCCGATATGGAAAAGAGGCTATTGGAGCTGTCGAACACACACGCCATACGCTCGTGCCGTCTGAGGCTGACACGCCTGCTCATAACGTCGGCGACATCACAGGAGGTCTGCGACAGCCTCTACAATATGTGGGAGCGGATGTCACATCCCCTGCTCAACGAGAACGACTACATGACGCTTGCCTATGAGCTTGCCGTTCGCATGCCGGGCAGACATAAAGAGATTATTGAGACACAGCACGGCAGAATAAAAGACCCCGACAGAAGAGTGCAGTTCGAGTTCGTTTCCGCGGCTGTCATCCCCGACACTTTGGAACAAGAGAAGCTTTTCCGCTCGCTGCTAAAAGCCGAAAACCGCCGCATTGAGCCGTGGGCTCTGAAGAGGCTCAGCTACCTGTGCCACCCGTTGCGTGAGAGACAAGCAGTCAAATATATACGCCCCGCTCTCGAGGCCATGCAGGAGATACAACGCACGAACGACATCTTCTTCCCGCAGAGCTGGGCACGCACTCTGCTCCGGGGCCGCAGAAGCGTCGAGGCACTGAACGCTGTCAATGAGTTCCTGGCAGACAACCCAGGCTACTCTCCGCTACTGAGAAGCAAGATTCTGCATGCCACATGGGCGCTTGAACAAAAAAACAGGCATTAAGTTCATTCAGCATTTGTATATTTCAATAAAATTATACATCTTTACAAAGATTTTGGCAAAAAGTCAAAATACGCAATCAAGTCTTATAACAACCTAAAAAAAAATAGACATGCTAAAAAGATTCTACTTCTCATTAATTGCATTATTTGCAGTTTATGCGGCAAATGCCCAAAACGGTTTGCCGGAGTTTTCGACAGACGCCAACCCAGTTTGGTATTCTGTAGAGTTCAAGACCGGAGGAAACTTCCTGCAAGACGGAGGAAACGGTCAGAACTTGAACACAGCAAAAGTTGCTGAAAGCAATTCACACTATTGGATGTTCATTGGAACAAAAGACAATTTTGTAATGAAAAGCAAAGCCGGGAACTATGTCGGCTACAGCAGCGAGAGATTCACATCGACAAACAGTTCCGCTTCGGCAGTAACATTGCGTTTTATTGCCGGCACAACAGACGGGACGCTGGAGCTGCAACGTACGGCCGTAACCGACAAATGCATGAACCAATGGGGAGGAACCGCTACGGGAGCCGAGCTTGGCGAATGGAATGTAAATGACCCGAACAACCCGTTCTATCTTAACCGTGTTGAAAATTTCAGCGGAGTCATCGATCCTGTCTTCAGCAATGATGAAACCGAGAACTGGTTTATGATACAGTTTGCCAAGAACGGCAACCACCTCATGGCTGGTGCATTGAACGAACAGGCACAGACCGCTGCAATGAAGAATGTGAAATCACAGTATTGGAAGTTCGTTGGCAACGCAAATAACTTCCAGCTCGTTAGCAAAACCGGATATTATGGCACTATGAAGGCCGGAACTGCCACAAACACTCAAAGCGGCACATTCTTATACATGGCTTCACAACCTGACGCTAATGGATTCCGCATAGAGAAAACGGGGAACAGCAACTATCCGGACGCATACGAAATCCGTTATAACGGAACATCAAGCGATCAGAATACGTTCAACCAGTGGGGCGGTGCCGAAGCCGGCATGTCAATTGGACTATGGAAGGGTAATAACGACGACAACAACCCGTTATATATCTATATTCCCTCAGGCGACCTATTAACAGTTTTCGATGTTGAGGGAATCAGCAATTACCAGCCCGAGAACGCACTCACATTGTGGTACAAGGATGCGGCAAGCAATATGTCTGTAGGCGACCAATGGATGGAATATTCATTGCCTATCGGCAACGGCCAATTCGGCGCAAGCGTATTCGGCGGTATTGCTCAGGAGCAGATACAGTTCAATGAGAAAACATTGTGGAGCGGCACAAAAGATAATATCGGAGCAGAATATGGCAACTATGAGAACTTCGGTAGCGTATACATTAACGATATAAGCGGCGTATTCGACGAAGACAGTCCGGTCAAGAGCTACTACCGCCAGCTCGACCTCACCAACGCTACAGCAAGCGTACACTTCCAGGATACAGAGGGAACGAACTACACCCGTGAATATATCGCCAGCAACCCTGACAATGTCGTTGCGATGCGTATTTCTGCAGACAAGCCGGGAAAGATAGGATTGAACATAACAATGAAGGCCGGCTCTCCTGGCTTGCGTGTATCAACGACATACAGCGACGGCACTGCAACATTTGCAGGCAAGCTTGAGACAATCAGCTACAAGGCTCTCCTTAAGGTTGTTCCCACAGGCGGAAACATGACAACCGATGATAAGGGCGTTACGGTAATCGGTGCTGATGAGGTTATGCTTATCCTTGGAGGAGCGACAGACTTCGATGCATACAACGACAACTATGTATCAGGCACAAGCGAATTGCCGGCACTTGTAGAGAACAGAGTCAATGCAGCTGCAGCAAAGAACTGGAACGACATATACACAGCTCATGTGAATGACTACAAGCACTATTTTGACCGTTGCAGCTTTGAGCTTGACGGCGCTGCGAACAAAATGCCAACCGATGACCTTGTAAAGCAGTATGCAAAACGTTCTACAGGCATGGAGGACTACGCTCTTATGCTCGAGCAGATATACTTCGCATATGGCCGTTACCTTGAAATTTCATCATCTCGCGGCGTGGACCTTCCAAGCAACCTGCAGGGTATCTGGAACAACAGTTCTGAGCCTGCTTGGAATGCCGATATACACTCAAACATCAATGTTCAGATGAACTATTGGCCGGCAGAGCCCACAAACTTGAGCGAGCTGCACCTCCCATTCCTCAACTATATCATTAACATGGCAGACAGCGAGCAGTGGAAGAAATATGCGACAAGAGCCGGACAGTCACGTGGCTGGACATGTTATACCGAGAACAACATCTTCGGAGGTGTCGGCAGCTTTATGCACAACTATGTTATTGCAAATGCATGGTACTGCTCACACTTGTGGCAACACTATCGATACACCCTTGACAAGGAGTTTCTTGCAAAGGCATTCCCCGCAATGTGGAGTGCGTCTATGTTCTGGATGGACCGACTGAAGCTTGCGTCTGACGGTACATATGTATGTCCTAACGAATACTCACCCGAGCATGGTCCAAGCGAGGATGGCGTAGCACATGCACAGCAGCTTGTATGGGAGTTGTTTGACAACACTCTCGATGCTGTTGAGATTTTAGCTAATGTAAATATCGACGCAAATGACCTTGCGACATTGAAGGAGCGTTTCGCAAAGCTTGACAAGGGATTGGCAACTGAAACATACAATGGAAATTGGGGCACTGCAGCCATCAGTTCAGGCTCTAAGCTTCTGCGTGAATGGAAGTACAGTGCATATACAAGCGGCGCTGACGGACACCGTCACATGTCACACCTCATGTGCCTCTACCCATTCAGCCAGGTAACACCGGGCGACGAATATTTTGAGTCGGCTATCAACTCACTGAAGTTGCGTGGCGACGCCTCTACAGGCTGGTCAATGGGTTGGAAGATTAATCTTTGGGCACGAGCATTGGACGGAGACCACTCGCACGACATACTTGAGTTGGCTCTTCGCCACCATAGCGTAGGCGGTGGAGGCGTATATTATAACCTCTACGACTCACACTCTCCTTTCCAGATTGACGGTAACTTCGGAGCATGTGCAGGTATTGCAGAAATGCTGTTCCAGAGCCACACAAACACCTTGCAGATTCTCCCTGCGCTTCCTAAGGTATGGAAGAACGGCAACATCAAGGGTCTTAAGGGTGTCGGCGACTTTACAGTGGACATTGAATGGAAAGACTACAATGCGACAAACGTTGTTATTACCAACAATCAAGGCCAGCCTTGCGTAGTTAATTGCAAGAACATTGAAGATGCATATATAACAATAAACGGCAAAGCAGTCAAGGCCGAGAAGGTTGCCGAGGACACTTACCGTATTGCATCTGCCGCAAAAGACAGAATTGTGATTGACTTTACCGGAGATGCGACAAGCATTGAAGATGCAAGAATCGAAGAGAATAAGTCGGAAACGATTTATGATTTGACAGGCCGTGAAGTTGCAAACCCGACAACAAGAGGCATTTACATCAAGAACGGAAAGAAAGTTTTTATAAAGTAAGGCAGTAATAGATAAATAATATTCAGGGGGGCTTGCTTATCGATAAGCAAGCCCCCCTGAATTATTGAAAAGCGTATTACAGCAGCTCTTCCGCCAATTGCTCGAGAGCCGGAATATCCTCGTCCTTCATTCGTGAGCGTATCGTTACCATAGGCTCTGCAATCGCAATGTTCTTCATTCCTTCGAGCATCGCACGCATCACACGTCCGGCCGTAGGAGCCCACGAGCCGTTCTCTACTATAGCGACCTTGCGGCTTTGGTAGTTCTTCATCTTGAGGTGGTGCAGGAAGTCGTGCATTGGAGGGAAGACGTCGGCATCGTATGAGGCGGCACAGACGACCATATGGCTGTAACGGAACGCATCCTCGACGGCCTCGGCCATGTCGCAGCGTGACAGGTCGGTCACCACAACCTTTGGAGCCCCTTTCTCACGCAAGATATCGGCAAGCCTTTCGGCCACGACAGCCGTTCCCCCATGAATTGAGGCGTACGCCACAAAGACGCCCTCCGTCTCGGGCTCATATTTGCTCCAAGTGTCGTACAGGCCAATGTAATGGCCAAGATTTTCCTTAAGCACAGGGCCGTGCAGCGGGCATATTGTCTTGATGTCGAGCGTCGCAGCCTTTTTCAAGAGCGCCTGCACCTGCATGCCGTACTTTCCGCAGATATTGAAATAATAACGGCGTGCCTCGCACTCCCAGCTGCCGCCGTTGCACAAGGCTCCGAACTTGCCGAATGCGTCGGCCGAGAAGAGGACCTTCTCGCTCTGTTCATAGCTTACCATCACTTCGGGCCAATGCACCATAGGCGCAGTAAAGAACTGCAGCACGTGCTTTCCGAGAGAGAGCGTGTCACCCTCTTTGACAGCCATGAGATTGGCGTCAATATTCATGCCGGGGAAGAACTGCGGAGCCATTTGGACAGCCTTTGCTGTCGCCACCACCTTAATAGCCGGGTAACGCTCTATCACCTCGGCAATGAGAGCCGCATGGTCGGGCTCGAGATGCTGCACCACAAGATAGTCGGGGGTGCGGCCGGCGAGAGCCTCATTTACATTGTTCCACCACTCGCGTCCCTTACGCCTGTCGGCAGTATCCATAATGGCTACCTTGTCGTCGAGAATGAGGTATGAGTTATACGCCATTCCGTCGGGAACAATATACTGGCTCTCGAAAAGGTCGAGGTCGAGATCATCGACGCCTACATATTTGATTGAAGATGTTATTTCCATAGCATTGTGTTTATGGTGCAAAAATACAAAAACAGAGCAGAAAATCTTCTTTTTATCGTGGTTTTTACATTCTGTTCAGCCCGTTGCGGAAGGCGTTTACCATTTTTTCACTTTCCGTTTCTATCTTTTCAAGCTTTATTGTACCGAGCAGCTTCTCAAGCTCTTTCACACGCCTTGCATTGCCTTTTGCCTTTGCTTCGGCAAGCAGTATCTTGTACTTCTCGAACTGCTGTATTCCCTGAACAAGACGCTCCCAACGTATTGAGCTTATGCTGAACGGATAAACGACATACGTATCGCCTGCCGGCCATGCCGTAAAGCGTGAATCCCTCTCCGGGTCTATTGTCCAGCTGTTGTATGCCCAGCGCAGATAGCCGTCAAGGTCCTTGGCAAGAGCCTCAAGAGCGATGAACTCAGCATCGGACGGCGCAGTGAAGGTGAAGAGGTTCGGATATTCCGCGCTGCAGCAGGTGTAATAAGTAGAGACCTTGCCTTGCGCACGACGCTCCGCTATGAGCTGCGGCGTGTAAGCGCCGTATGCGAATATGTCGAGGCAGTAATCGCTTATCTCGGACTCAATCTCGGGGTGATAGTTGCCCGCCATTGATATTTTCATTCCCGGAGCATACTCCTTTATCACCTTTATCGCCGCCTGCATCTGCTGGAGACTGCGTTCGTCCATTGAGATGAAGGTTTTTTCGAACCACCCTTTCTCTTTGAGGTGCTTGGCAAAAGCGCTAAGCATTCCTCCCCAGAACTGTGCATAGGATTCCTCTCCCGGAGCGCAATTGATATACTTGTGCGAGTGCGTAGCCTGGTCGTAATAGCGGAACGACAGCTTCCAGGGTATCATAGAGAAGCATGTTATCTCCTTGTCTATGCCGCACTCCATCATGAATTCCACCCAGCGGTCAAAGATTGTGAAGTCGTACCACCACGTGCCGTCGGCCTTGCGTACCCATGTCACCATGCTGCCGAACGGGTCATACGTCTGCCCGTCCCAGGGGCGGTCTATGAGCGTAGCCGTTATCGCCTTCTGTCCTGCCGCCGCAAGCTTGAGCATGTAGGGACGCAAGGCGTCGAAATGTTCCTTGCTCCAGGGCTCTACATTATGCACGCGCGCTACGGCATACGGGTTCTGCCACAGGTCGAGGTGGAAGCTCCACTCCTTTGGAGCCGGAAGCGTGCGGGCAAGCACCTTTACCGTATAATTGTATTTCGTCTTTTTGCCCTCGCATGCAAGCTCCACATAGCCTTTGTATGTACCGGGCTTCGCCTCCTGCGGCACCTGCACGGTAAGCCAAAGGCCACGACAGCCATTCACAGGCACCACCGTCGGATTATCGTTCGTTATGCGGTCGGCTGATAGGTTCTCGCCATAGGCATCTACCTCATGCTTGCCGCACCCCGTGAACTTGTCGGTAATCACCGGCTGAACAAAGCCGCCTATGACATTCGTCGCAGGGATAACGCTCTTGCCGCACTTCAGTTCGCCGAAGCGGTAAGAGAGCTCCTTGTCGGCAGACGAGCCGCCCTTGAGGTTTGCGACGAGCAGCTGCAGGTTTACACGCTCGCCACGCCATGCGACAGCGCTGTTCACAGCCACATTCGCCACCTCGGCATCGGCATCTACGGGATAACGTTCGTCTATGCTGCCCCAACGCACATTCAGCTGCGGCGTTGCCGCCATTGCGGCAAGCACGAACAGAGTCATTGTAAAAATTCGTTTCATCATGCTTTTATTCTATTAATCGTTTTTCTTTTCGCCTTTAAAAGAGAACTCCTTGCCCGCACGAGAAGGCTTAAGGTCGTCGGCCATCTTCGCATAGAGCCAAAGCTTTCCCTGAGCTACTCCGCCATAAATCTCGCCGAACTTATACGCCGGCTTAGGGTCAGGCTCCTTGTTTATGTACGGCACCACATTCTTTGCCGAGAATTGAAAGTCGTAGAGGCTCGTGCAAGGTATATCCTTAAGTATTATATCGACAGTAACAGGCATCAATGCCGCAAATTTAACATTATCGAAGAATATTTCAACGGTAGAGTCGAATACATTCTCGGTCAATGATATTTCGACCGTCCTCTCGTAGCCATCGACATCCAAAGTGCCCACATACGTTGCCGACACGTCGTTGGTAAACACCAGCTCTCCCTGAGACATCTGCATCTTGATTACGAACTTCGCTCCGTTGAGCTTGCCCTCGACTAAAGACATCTTCAGCTCCTCACGTGCGCTGTCGCCTACGACGGGCAACACATCGACGCCGCTGAGAAGGTAGCCAAATCCGTCGGAAACAGGTCTAAGCCCTGCAAGCTTGACACCCTCAAGCGGCAGAATCGTCTGTTGTTTGGTACCATATATTGTAACAACGCCCTCTGCCTTGTTTATCTTCAGCTCGCACCTGACATCATGCGATATTATACTGTCGTTCAGCAACAGATTACCCGTAAAAGAGGTATCGACCTTATCCAAAAGCTTTATGCTATTGTCGCACGAAGCAAAGAGAGACACCGCAAAAATCAACAACAAAAAAATCCTTCTCATACTTTTATAGGTTTACATGAAACGAAATGCCGAAATGCAAAGGCTTGCCCTGGGCAAAGAAGTCATTGCCGATAGAGCGGAAATAGAAAGTGCTATACTTTGTGTTCAGCAGGTTCTTGCCCCACAACGAAGCACCGAAATGGCCCTTTTCCCATACAAGAGACGCCGACAGCAGATTATAGAAAGGTTGCGACAGAGTATTCTCCTCGTTCCAGTATGTACGGCCCACGCCGCTCCAGCCCACGTTAAGCACGAATATATTGGCAAAGCTGCGGGGAACAGGTATACGGTATGCCACGTTCGCAGCCGCCGTCTCTCTTGGAGCGTAAGGCAGCACCTTGCCTGCGAGGTCGATGTCGCCACGATTGTACTTTATGAATTCTGCATGAACATACCCGAAGTTGGCGTCTACGGTGACAGGGCCTATCACGCAGCGTGCCCCAATCTCGGCTCCGCAGCTGAAAGAGCGTCCGGCATTGGACATCATGCGGCCCGTACTCATACCCTGAGGAAACACCGTAAGCTGCTGGTTGCGGCAGTCGATATAAAAGAGCGACGCCGAGATTTCAAGGCTCCCGCTCGCCAACGGAGAGAGATGCGTGCCAAGCTCGAAGTTCCAGTTCTCTTCGGGCTTGTAGATTATTGTAGAGGCATCGACATCCTGTTCATTGCCTATAAGCTCCCCCGTCATCTTCTGCTGCAGGATATCGGAGAAGAGCTGCGTATTGAAGCCGCCGGCCTTGTACCCTTTGCGTGCCGACACATAGACATTGCCCCAGCCGCCGCCGTATGATATCGCAAGGCTCGGCAGCACCTCGAAGGCCGACACCGCCTTGCCGCCGACGAATTCAGTATTAAGCAGAGTCTTGTCACGCTTGTCACGATAAGTGCTGTAGTTCACGGTCGCATGCGAGTTGTAGCCCAGTGTGGAACGTTCGTAATCGACACGCACGCCTCCTGTCACGCTGAAGCCTTTATATGAGAGCCCGCCCTGGATATATGCCGCAACACCGTATGCCGGGATTATAAAGTCGTCCTCTATCACGAAATTATCCTCTTCGAACGACAGCTCACGGTCGTCGCCAAGCTCGTAATAGTAGTTCTCGTTAGCGTTCTTAAGTATAAGATTGTCTATTCCGTACTGCTTGAAATGCACCGGCGCGGAAAGCCTGTTATGCTTGTAGAAGCCGAACAGCCCGCCCATAAGATTGAAGATACCCATGTCGTTGGGCTTGATGACAAGCTCCTGCGTTACAGAATGCTCCCTTTGATACTGCCCCATTGAGAAGTAGTCGAGCGGCAGGAAGTCATTGTCAAGATTCATGCGGTCATTGACAAACTGATAGCCCGTCGTGGAAGATATCGTACCCCAATTCAGATAATGCTTCACGACAAGCCCTTCGGATACATTGAAGCGTTTATAGGAGCATTCGTCGTTGTAATCGACAGGAGAGAGCTCTCCGTTTGCCGGGTCATAATGCCTGTACGCCCAGCCGCCCTCGCCCGTATACCCGAAAGAGAGGCTGTTGTCAATGCTCCAACGTTCCGACGGCAGCCATTGCAAGCGGGCACGCACAGCGGCATTGTCGCCGCCGTCGCAGTTCTCGCCACGTCCTCGGTTGTAAAAAAAGCCGTCGCTATGATTATACGAAGCGCTTACCGACCAGCCGAAGCTATTGCCGTATTTCGCATAGTGCGATGCCTTGGCACGCACATTGTTGGCAGTGCCGTATTCCAGGACAAACCGCTTGCCCTGGAAGTTCAGCGGCGACATAGTATATATGTTTATCGTTCCCCCCGAAGTGTTACGCCCAAAGAGAAGGCCCTGAGCGCCACGCAGCACCTGCACCCTGTCGATGTCGAAAAGCTCGAAGTCGTAGCTGTTCTTGTTCATGACAGGCATGCCGTCAATGTTCATTCCCACCACAGGCTGGTCCATGCGTGAGCCGAAGCCACGCACATATATCGACGATGTCATGCGTGAGCCGTAGTCGGGCTGGTAGAAGTTCGGGGCCAATGCCGACAGCTCCTTGACCGATGTGATATGCCTGTTCTCGAGATCGGCACGACGAAGCGAGGTAGACGAGAACGTACCGGGGGCATCGTCCGATATCTTTACAGAAGAGACGACATCCACAGCCTGCAGCAACACCGAATCGACAGTCTCGACGGGCGGCGTTGCCAGCAACATCATTATAGTCAATAAGAAATTCATTCAACTGACAAAGATAGCAAGAACTTGCGTAATAATGGCAGGATGAGGGTGAAATTTGATAAGTGGTTGGTACATATACCATTTTTGTGTTACCTCACCATATTGTTAATTTCGGCAGAAGGAGCCGTATATGGTGGGTATTAGAGAAAGAATTGCTACCTATCCGTTGCCTTT
>JAFTRV010000048.1 GCA_017462065.1 Bacteroidaceae bacterium | reverse complement strand
TTTATCCTCGGAGAACATAGCGGTAAGGTGTTGTATTTTTTTTTGATTGCAACCTAAAGTTACAACAATTATCGCTATTCTCCTAATTTTCAAAGAGTTAAATTTAATACAAATTAAAATTCTTATATCGAACTCACGTTATCATACTTGCGTTACCGCTTCAATGAAGCTAACCCCAACATGCTTTACATTGAATACAACCTTAACGGAACTGACGAAAGCAGCTGGATAAGCGAAGTATGGTTGAGAGTCGTACCCTACGGCTCACGCTGACAAGCACGAAGACAAAAATATGGAGCGGAATGTTTAGTTCCGCTCCATATTTTGCATATATAAATCATTTCAACGCCTTGCCGTCACTGAACGCCTTGCCAGCCACGGCGCCAAGCTCGTAATAGAGATTATTGACAGGGTCGTAGCTGAGCGGACGCAGCTTGCTCACATCTATCTTCCCGTCGGTAAGGATTGATTCGTCGGCACTCACATTCACTATGCGGCCGACAAGATGATTGCTCTCGCTGTCGTATGAGACGAATTCGCACTCAATGGTCATTGGCAACTCATTGATAAGCGGTGCATTAACAAAAGCGGAACGCACCGCATGAAAGCCCGCCTTAGCGAACTTGCCGGGCTCTTTGTTGCCGGAAACGATTCCTACATAATCGCATGCGACAACCTTTTCCGCCGTTGCCACGCTTACCGTGAAGGCCTTTGACGCAAGAATGTTCTTTGTTGTCTTGTGCCCCTCGGAAAGGCATATTCCAATCATGTCGTCGGTATATATGCCGCCCCACGCCGCATTCATCACATTAGGCACTCCGGCCTCGTCATAAGCTGCCACAATAAGCACCGGCATAGGATAGAGCCAGCTCTTTTTTCCAAAATTCTTACGCATAGTCATATTATTTATTTGTCAAGCCATTAAAACACTCACAGCACGAAAATGTTCGCTTTCACAGAAGAATGACCTTACCTGCCGAGCTCCTTCGCAAGATAAGGGGCCGTATGCCCTACTCCTTTTGCAGCAACCTCTTCAGGCGTTCCGAACGCCATGACTATGCCTCCGTCACGCCCGCCCTCGGGTCCCATGTCTATGATGTGGTCGGCCATTTTTATAACATCCATATTATGCTCTATTATAATGACCGTGTTGCCCTTGTCTACAAGGCGGTTAATCACATTCATCAGAACACGGATATCCTCGAAGTGAAGGCCCGTGGTAGGCTCGTCGAGCAGATAGAGCGTTTTGCCTGTATCACGTTTCGAAAGCTCCGTCGCAAGCTTCACTCTCTGGCTCTCGCCGCCCGAAAGGGTCGTGGAGGGCTGACCGAGCTTGATATAGCCCAAGCCCACCTCTTGCAACACTTTTATCTTATTCAAAATAACAGGCACATTCTCGAAGAACTCTACAGCCATATTTATTGTCATGTCAAGAACGTCGGCAATAGATTTTCCTTTATAACGCACCTCCAATGTCTCACGGTTGTAGCGTTTGCCATGACACACCTCGCAGGGCACCATTACGTCCGGCAGGAAATTCATCTCCAATGTCTTATAGCCGTTGCCGCCGCAAGCCTCGCACCTGCCGCCCTTAACGTTGAACGAGAAACGTCCGGGCTTGTAGCCTCGTATCTTGGCTTCGGGCAAATCAACGAAGAGATTGCGGATATCAGAGAATACGCCAGTATATGTAGCGGGGTTTGAACGAGGGGTACGCCCGAGCGGCGACTGGTCCACATCTACGATTTTGTCGATAAATTCAATGCCCTCTATCCTGTCATAAGGCAAAGGCTCACGCAACGCACGATAGAAATGCTTTGCAAGTATCGGCTGCAGGGTATCGTTGATAAGCGTGGACTTTCCACCACCCGACACGCCCGTAACGCAAATGAGCTTGCCGAGAGGGAACTCCACATCGACCGACTTCAGATTATTGCCTCTTGCGCCGAACAACCTAATAGACGCGCCGTTGCCCTTGCGACGTTCCGCAGGAATCTCTATTTTCTCCGCGCCGTTCAGGAAGCGTGCCGTCATTGTATCGCCCTTGAGCATCTCTTTAGGAGTTCCTGCGAAGACAACCTTGCCGCCCTTGCGGCCTGCCTTTGGACCGAGGTCAATCACATAGTCGGCAGCAAGCATTATATCCCTGTCATGTTCTACTACAATCACCGTGTTTCCTAAATCACGCAACGACTTCAGCGAGCCGATAAGCCTGTCATTGTCACGTGGATGAAGGCCGATGCTCGGCTCGTCAAGAATATAAAAGACATTTACAAGCTGAGAGCCTACCTGCGTAGCGAGACGTATACGCTGCCCCTCGCCGCCCGACAACGAGGCCGAGGCACGATTGAGCGACAGATATCCGAGGCCTACATCGAGCAAGAAACCTATTCGTGACTGTATCTCCTTTACTATTTCCCCTGCTATCGAGCGTTGTTTATCAGCAAGATGGTTATCGAGGTCACTCAGCCACTCCTGCAGCTGAGAGAGGTCCATTGACGCGAGTTCATAAATATTCTTGCCATTCAGGCGGTAATGCAGAGCCTCTTTATTAAGGCGCGCCCCGCCGCATTCAGGACATGTCTGCATGCCCGAGAACTGTTCGGCCCAACGCAGTTCCTTTGCCGACACGCTGGTATCCTTCTGCATTTGAATATACTTTACAAGGCCGTCGTATGTCGATATGCTGTCGTAGAACATCTCCGAGGCGCTGTTCAACTTAAGCGGGACAGGAGAGCCGTAAAGAATCTCGTCGATAGCCTCGTCAGGCAGTTCCTCGACAGGCGTGTCGAGCCCGGCGTCGTACCTGGCAAGAACAGCCTCAATCTGCTGGAATATTGACGAACGGCGATACTTTCCGAGTGGAGCCAAAGCACCGTCATACACCGACAACGTACGGTCGGGCACTACCTTGTCCACATCGACGAGGCTCACCTGCCCCAAGCCTTTGCATTTAGGGCAGAAGCCTTGCGGGGAGTTGAATGAAAAGTTATGAGGGTCGGGCTCCTTGTACGACAAGCCTGTGACGGGGCACATGAGATGCTTGCTGTAATGACGCACATTGCCCGACGGCATCTCCATTATCATGACAAGGCCGTCGCCCTGAGCAAGAGTCGTGGAAAGGCTCTGCTTGAGCCGCTGCGTATCCTTGGCGTTCACGGCGAGCTTATCGACAACCACCTCGATGTCGTGATTCTTGTATCTTTCGAGCATCATGCCACGTGACATCTCGCAAAGCTCTCCGTCGATACGCACGTTAAGATACCCCTTTCGCATCAACTGCTCGAACAGTTCCTTGTAATGTCCCTTACGCCCCTTTACAAGAGGAGCGAGCATATATATGCGCTTGCCGTCATACTCGCTGAGCAGGAGGTCGAGAATCTTCTCCTCGGTATATTTCACCATCTTCTCGCCCGACAGATAAGAATATGCATCGGCGGCACGCGAGTATAGCAGACGAAGGTAGTCATATATCTCGGTAGTCGTGCCTACTGTTGAACGTGGATTCTTGTTCGTTGTCTTCTGTTCTATGGATATCACAGGGCTCAGGCCTGTTATCTTGTCCACGTCGGGCCGCTCCATGCCGCCGAGGAAATTGCGGGCATAGGTTGAGAATGTCTCAAGATAGCGTCGCTGCCCCTCGGCAAAGATTGTATCAAAGGCCAGCGAAGACTTTCCGCTGCCGCTAAGACCTGTTATCACGGTCAAAGAGTCGTGCGGAATCTCCACATCGATATTCTTGAGGTTATGCACCCTCGCGCCAAACACCTCTATTTTTCCTGTTTCTTCTTTCACTTTTCTACTGATTATTCGCCGCTTTCGTTATAGCCTCGCAGCAGATTAACATCACGGCGGAAGTCATACTCGATGCCGTCGGCGCCTTTCGCCTTTACCACTACATAATAGACGCCCGCCTTTACAGGACGTCCGTTGTACGTGCCGTCCCAGCCGCACCCTTCGCAGCCGACCTCGTCGAGCCCCCAGGAATAGAGTTTCTGCCCCCAGCGGTTGAAAATTGCGGCGCTGAACTTTATAAGCGACTTCGCATTGTAGACATTGAAGTAGTCATTTATGCCGTCACCGTTGGGAGAGAACGCATTGGGCACCTCGAGAGACGACTCCGAAAGGGTTATACGGAATGCGAGTTCCACGTCGTCGTACCTGTAGTATATCTCGCTGTCGCTTGTACTCGTATATGTTATTACAGGCTGGATTATCGTCGTTCCGCTCTCTTTTATATCTATCACCACATCGGCATCATGACGTACAAGATAGGGCTCTGTCTCGCCTTCACGCTTGAACTCCCATTGGCATACGAGAGAGAAGCCCTCGACCTCTTCGGCGTTGGCATAAAGATTGACGACAACAGGAGCCTCGCCCGAGAAGCTATTATCCCCTGCGGCAAGCTCGCTCTCCTCGCCTTTAGCATTGGTCACATACGCTACCGGAGCTGGCTGCTGCGGCTCCGAAATCTGCGAATAGACGCCAAGAACAAAAAAGAGAGATATTATTGACAGAACAAATCTTTTCATGATAATTGAATTTTATATTCAAAACGCAAAAACAGCACAAATAGTACATGCTTCTGACAAGAAAAGCGGGAATAAAACCGCTTTAGCCATGCACAGCCACGCACAAGCGGCACCCTTTTCGCCATTCTATTGCAAATTTAGTAAATAGAAGCGAAAAATCATTGCCGTGAATAACATAAAAGCATATTTTAAGAAGAATTATATTCGCATTAATTATATAACAACTTTTAGCCAAAGCTTTTTCACAATTCAGCATAATTATTGTATCTTCGCAAGGAAATATATCCCATTCAAGATGACAAGACTAAAACAGACACTATTAGTTGCGATTACGCTGTTCCTCTCTTTGAGCATGAACGCTCAGGAGGGCAATATCATTATACACACCGTAAACAAGGGCCAGACACTATACTCAATTTCAAAATTGTACGACACTACAGTCGAGAATATAGTAAATCTTAACCCCGGCTGCGAGGCGGGGCTCTCCGTGGGCCAGGAGCTAAGAATCAGAAAGGGCGTCAAGAATGAGAGCGTCAAGAGTATCTTGAGCAAGGACTTGTACGGCACGAAAACCCATACGATACAGAGCGGCGAGACACTATACAGGCTCGGCAAGATTTACGGCATTGACCCGCAGGAGATATGCGACGCCAACCCTGGCCTTTCTACAGCCAACTTCCGTGTAGGAGAGACTATACGTATTCCTCAGGCAGCCCAAGAGGTAAAGGAAGAGCCGGCCGAGGTCAAAGAAGAGAAAACGCCCGAAAAGAACAATCAAGGCAGATACATCAGGCATAAGGTTAAGAGAGGCGACACCCTTTACAGCATATCGAGGAAATACGGCATCAGCGTAGAGGAGATACTCGCATGCAACCCCGACATTAAGGGCAATGCGCTCAAAAGAAAGATGACACTGCTCATACCCGCAGCCGAGAAGAAAGAGAACGCCCAAATCGCCAAGAGAGAAGAGACGGTACCCGATAACAGCCAGGCAGGAAAAAGCGACATAGCAGTAAAGAAGAACTACAACGACGGAGTTCTGAAAGTAGCTATAGTCCTGCCGTTCCTTCTCGACAGCTATGCCCCAAGCGAACAAGGCCGAATGATTGAGTATTATCAAGGATTCCTTATCGCAGTAGAGAAGCTTAAGAATGCCGGTTATTCATTCGAGATAAACACATTCGATTCAGGCCCGCAGGACAAGAGCCTCAACGAGCTTCTTTCAAGCGGCAAGCTTGACGAAATGGAGCTTATCATAGGCGCCATGTACCCTACTCACAACAAGGAACTCGCCAGGTTCGCCAAAGAGAAAGACATTCCGCTTGTAGTTCCTTTCACGAACAAAGACAAAGAGATATACAACAACCCTATGGTATATTGCGTAAACGTGCAGCAGTCGTACCTTGTACCTGACGTTACAGAATATTTCGTAAAGGCATTCCCTAACGCCAATGTAGTATTCGTAGACAATGACGAGGAGAAGAGCAACAAAAAAGAGTTCATTTCGGCATTGACCGAGGAGCTTGACATAAACTCCATTCCCAACCTTACGATACCATTGTCAAACCTCACTACCGAAGAGACTACATTGATAACCCTTAAAGAGTTTCTGCGTGAAGACAAGGAGAACATAATAATACCGACATCCTCCACAGCCAACACGCTCAACACCATATTGCCGACTCTTCAGCAGGCCGAGATTATCGACTCGCTTGACATTCCCGACTACAAGCTGTTCGGATACCCCGAATGGCAGATATACGCAAAGGACACCCGTGAGCAGATGTACGAAGTAGAGACATACTTCTATGCGACATTCTACAGCCACTACTCCATTCCTGAGGTATCACGTTTCCAGGACGAGTATATCCGTCGCTACGACTGCGGCATACAGAACATTTACCCTCGCTACGGAATGTTGGGATACGACACAGGCTACTACTTCCTGCTTGCCGCAAGCATATACGGAGAAGAGCTTGCCGAGAAGATAAACGAGGTAGGCTATACCCCGATACAGACAGGCTTCAAGTTCGAGAGGCTCAAGAACGGAGCCTTCATAAACAAAAGCGTCAATTTCATCCACTATACTCCCGATTACAGGATAGAGAAGATTGAATTAGAGAAATGAGAAGAGCCGCTCTGATATTCTGCATGTTGCTGCTTGCCGCAGGAGCCTACGCACAGGTTGAGAAGCCACGCAAGAGGCTTGAACTCGGCATAGCCGGCGGCACCAACATAAACAGCATGGAATTTCAGCCGAGAATAAGACAAGACTTCCTTTGCGGCTGGAACGGAGGACTCAACATCCGCTATACCAGCGAGAAGTACTTCAGCATGATATGTGCGACACAATTAGAGGTGAATTTCTCGCAAAGAGGATGGCAAGAGGACTTTGACGACGGCACCGAAAATTACTACAGCAGAGTCATAAACTACATCGAGGTGCCATTGTTCGCGCATGTATCATGGGGAAGAGAGGAACGAGGCTTTCAGTTCTTCCTCAATGTGGGACCGCAGTTCGGTTTTTTCCTTAACGAGAAAGAGCATTACGAGGGCGACTGGAAAATTGAGAGCAGGCCATCGTCGATATACCCCATCTACGGGAAGAAACTACAGAACAAGTTTGATTACGGAATTGCAGGCGGAGCCGGCGTAGAATGGAAGACCCGGGCCGGTAACTTTTTCATTGAAGGACGATACTACTATGGTCTTTCCGACATATTCAAGAATTCCAAGACCGATGATTTCGGCCGTTCGGCCAACCTCACCATATATGCCCGCTTAGGCTATTCGGTCACTATTTTCAATAAGTGATTTTGCAACAATGAATATATAAGAACAGGCAATTACCTGTTCTTATACATCTCGTCGTAATACTTCTCGTACTCCCCGCTCGTGATGTTGTCCATCCACTCCTGGTTGTCGAGATACCAACGCACGGTCTTCTCGATACCCTCCTCGAACTGCAGGCTCGGCTCCCAGCCAAGCTCCTTCTGCAATTTAGTTGAGTCTATTGCATAGCGTAGGTCATGTCCCGCACGGTCGGTAACGTAGGTTATAAGGTCGAGCGAAGCGCCCTCAGGGTTGCCCAGCAGGCGGTCTACCGTCTTTATGATTACCTTTATTATGTCGATGTTCTTCCACTCGTTGAAACCGCCGATATTGTACGTGTCGGCAACCTTGCCGTTGTGGAAAATCACGTCAATGGCACGTGCATGGTCTACCACGTACAGCCAGTCACGCACATTCTCGCCCTTGCCGTATACAGGCAGCGGCTTGCGATGGCGTATGTTATTGATGAACAGCGGTATCAGCTTTTCAGGAAACTGGTACGGGCCGTAGTTGTTCGAGCAGTTGGTCACGATTGTCGGCATGCCGTAAGTGTCGTGGAAAGCACGCACGAAGTGGTCGCTGCTCGCCTTTGATGCCGAATAGGGGCTGTGAGGGTTGTACTTCGTTGTCTCGTAGAAGAAGTCCTTGCCGTACGCCAAGTGATGCTCTCCCGAAGAGGCTGTTGTAGTGAACGGAGGCTCAATGCCTTCGGGATGGCTCAGCTCAAGAGCGCCGTACACCTCGTCGGTAGATATATGATAGAAACGCTTGCCTTCGTACTTTTCGGGCAGAGATTCCCAATATAGCTTCGCTGCCTGCAGAAGCGAGAGAGTGCCCATCACATTGGTACGTGCAAAGGTGAACGGGTCCTTGATTGAGCGGTCCACATGACTCTCGGCCGCAAGGTGAATGATACCGTCCACATTATTCTCGAGCATAAGTCTATACATTGCGTCAAAGTCGCAGATATCGGCCTTGACAAAAGCATAGTTAGGCTTCTCCTCGATATCCTTGAGATTAGCGAGGTTGCCTGCGTACGTCAGCTTATCAACGTTTATTATGCGATATTCGGGATATTTGTTCACGAAAAGGCGTACCACATGGCTGCCAATGAAGCCGGCTCCGCCGGTAATTATTATACTGCGTTTCATACCCTATATTATTGTTTGCTTGCTTTTATTCTCTTTATACAATACTCCATTGACTCTCTCCAGTGCGGAATGTCAATATCGAACGTATTCTTGATTTTCGTCTTGTCAAGCACCGAGTACGGCGGACGGGTAACAGGCGAGGGGAACTCGTTGCTGTGGCAAGGATTGATTCTGCAATTGGCGTTTCCTGCCGCATTAGCAATCTCCACGGCAAAATCGTACCATGAGCAGATGCCCTCGTTCGAGAAGTGGTAAACGCCCTCGTTTCCTTCATATACCCCGGCCTCTATGATTGAGAAAATCGCTAAGGCAAGGTCACCAGCGTATGTGGGAGTGCCTACCTGGTCGAATACGACATTGAGCTGCTCACGCTCCGCTGTCATACGAAGCATTGTCTTAAGGAAGTTGTTGCCGTACTCGCTGTAAAGCCATGCGGTACGGAAGATGAGCGCCTTGCAGCCGCTCTCCTTTATCGCAAGCTCTCCGTTGAGCTTTGTGCGGCCGTACACGCCAAGCGGGTTCACCGGCATCTCCTCGGTGCGAGGGGTGTTACCGTCAAGACCGAATACATAGTCGGTCGATACATGGAACAATGTCCCTCCGACCTCTTTCATTGCGACCGCAAGATTACGCACTGCCGTTGCGTTTATAAGCTCCGCTGTCGCCTCGTCGCTCTCGGCCTTGTCCACATTGGTATATGCGGCACAATTGACGATGATGTCGATTGACGCGGCCCTTACCGCATTCATCACGGCGGAAGCATCGGTAATGTCAAGCTCCGCCACATCGGTGAAGATGTAGTTATTGGGAGAGACCGCCCCCAAGCGGCGCATCTCATTTCCCAACTGCCCGTTGGCTCCGGTTACAAGTATGTTCATAATCAATAAAGATTTTCGTTATAGTCGAACAGGAACTCCGCATCGGCGATGTTCTTGCTTAGCTTGTCCTTTTCGGAGAGTATCACCTTTTCGGCCGGGATTTTCCAGTCAATCGCAAGCTGCGGGTCGTCCCATGCTACAGAGCCCTCGCTCTCCTTGCAGTAGTAGTTGTCGCACTTGTACTGGAAGACCGCCTCTTCGCTCAGCACGGCAAAGCCATGAGCGAAGCCTCGAGGCACGAAGAACTGCCTATGATTATCCTCTGTGAGCTCAACGGCCACATGCTTGCCGAACGTGGGAGAGCCCTTGCGGACATCTACCGCCACGTCAAGCACAGCGCCCTTTATGCACCGCACGAGCTTGCTCTGGCTGTATGGCGGCTTTTGGAAATGCAGGCCTCGCACAACGCCGTACGACGACTTTGACTGGTTGTCCTGAACAAAAGTCGTCCTGCACACCTTCTCCTCGAACTCACGCTGCGAGAACGACTCGTAAAAATAGCCACGGTCGTCGTTGAAGATGCGAGGCTCTATTATTACAACACCTTCAATGTCTGTTTTGATTACCTCCATAGAATACCTTGAAAAGCAAAACAAGCCATAAGGGGCAACCCCCTTATGGCTTAAACTGTTTACTCCTTAATAAGTTCGAATTCAGCGCCCGAAGCGAAGTCCTGTCCGTTCTGCGAGCTAAGCGCAGTAAAGCGCACGAAACGAGCTTTTACAGGCTTCTCGAACAGTACGGTCTGCTTGTCCGAGCTGTAAGGGAACTTGCCTTTAGCGACAGGCTCGCTCCAAGCCTTGCCGTCACTGCTTACCTGCAGCTGGTAGTCCTTGATATTGCCGTTGTCGCCATTCTGACGAGGCATATACTTGAAGCCTTTTATCATCACCTCTTCGTTTGCATCGAAATCAATCCAGTGAGGATAGTTGGCAACAGTCACCGAATACATCGTATGCCATATTGTCGTTGGGTCGCCGTCGAGCATTCTTTCAGCGCCCTCGCCCGGCTCACGGCTTGAGCAGAAGGCTACCGTAATAGGAATTGATGTTATCTCGTCGTAAGAATATGTAGCCGCCAAAGCGGGCGTTGCCTTTTCCCATACAGTAATGTCACCGCCCTTGTTCATATTTACGGGCTCTGTGTAAAGCGTCTTCTTCCCGTTCTTGCCAATTCTGTAGTAAATCTCGGCATTCTCTTTCTCGCAGCTCATTGTCACGATACCGAGAACGTCACGCTTGATGACAACAGGCAGAACGCCCGAAGGAGCCACATCGGCCAAAGCGGCATAGCTGTCTCCGGCCTTTACAGGACGCATTATGAAGCCGACATTATTGTTGCCAGCCTTTACGAGGTCATGTTCCAACGGACCGCCCTGACCGCAGCTGTTGCCGCCGAGACCATTCACCTTGCTGTCGAGGTGCAGCCATGTGCCCGACGAAGCCGGCAGCTGATACGGGTGAGCGGCTTCGGTAAGCTCTATGTCGTTCCAGGGCAAAGCCGATGCCGAGAGAGAGCCTGTTCTCACGAATATCACGCCATTGCCGCTGTCGTTCGTAAGAGCGGCCCAACGCACCTCTTCACGGTTAGCCATATCCTGCGGCTTGGGGAAGCGAACGAACTGGTCGGCAACCGTACTGCTGTACTGCTGAATGAACGCGCCTGTACGGCGGTCGTTGTAGTTGTTCCAGGGACCGCGTCCGTAATAGGTATAGTTCTTGAGTTCCGCAGGCAGCTGCATCATGTAGCCGATACGTGCCAGCATAGCATTGGCATCGCTGCCGGTAACAGAGCTGTTCAGCTCAACAGAGCCGTCGGGGTAGATTGTCCATATTCTGTTAGAGACAAAGTGGAACTCATTTTCGCCGAGTTCACGCTCGTCATCTTTGACAGTAAAGCTGTTGTCGTCGTTCTTGATGCGGCGGCCCGGATGCTTAGCCTGAGTGCGTACAATGTACTGCAGCACCACAGTGCCGTCGTTGTTCTTCTTTGACACGAAAGAGAGAACCTCGTCCTTAAGGTCGTAGAGGCCTAATGAGTACCAGCGGTTCCATGCCCAGATGTCATTGTCTACAGGGGCGCGGTATGCGCTCAGTGTCATAGAGCCGCCCTTTTCAAACACGGTGGTATTGCCGTAAACGACATTGTAAAGAAGACCGGTATTGTTATTGAATGATACCGCAAAGCCCTCGCCGGCAATTTCAGTCGTAGCGTCGGCCTTGTTCTCCTTCACTGTTACCTTTCCGCCGTTCTTCGCAGCGTCTGCGAGCAGAACGCTCTTTACAGCCTCTTGCAGCAACAGCTGCTCTTCCATCTGCGCATACCCTTTCTTAGCCCAGGGCATATCCTTCTTGAGCAACAGCTGCACCTTTACGAAGTACTCCTTGCCGGCCTTGAAGTTGGATGGAGCGAACTTGAGCTTGAAGCTCTTCGCCGTGCGGGGAGCGATGCTCATGCCCGGCATGTAATATGAGTCAATCTGCTTTCCGTCCTCCCAGAGCGATACCTTCACGTCAAGGTCGCAAAGAGAGTTGAAATAACGCTTGTTGAATATCTCTACCTCGCCGTTTTCGAGCATTTTGATGCCTGCGTTCTGATAGACCTTCTTCACCTCGAAATACTGAGGCTTGGGGCTGTGGTCAGGGAACATTATACCGTTCATGCAGAATGTATGGTCGTTAGGACGGTCGCCATAGTCGCCGCCATAACCCATGTACTTGTCGCCGGTCTTCGGGTCCACATTCCAGAAAGCCTGGTCCGTCCAGTCCCATATAGCGCCGCCGATAAAGAAGTTGGTGCTTTCGATAGCCTCCCAATAGTCGATTAGATTACCTGCGGCATTACCCATTGAGTGAGCGTACTCCGAGATGTGGAAAGGATACTTTATGCCCATCTTGCCCTTTACGGCCTCACGGGTCCAGCCGATAGAAGGATACTGGTTAGAGCCCATATCCACGATATCGTTGTTGCGTTCATACTGCACGGGACGTGAAGCGTCAAAAGCCTTCAACGTCTCGTATGCTTTTACGAAGTTTATACCGGGGCCGGCCTCGTTGCCGAGCGACCATATACAAACCGACGGAGAGTTGATTGTGGCGTGCGCCATCTCCATTACACGCGCGACGTGCGCATTCAGGAACTCGGGCACGTGTGACAAAGACTCTTTTCCGTAGTAGTACTGGTGGCTCTCGATATTAGCCTCGTCCTCGAGATATATACCATACTTATCGCACAGATAATACCAGTAAGGGGCGTCGGGATAGTGAGCGTTACGCACGTGGTTGATGTTGCCCTGCAACATGAGCATAACCTCTTTTTCCATCTGCTCGCGAGTAATTGCATGTCCTCGTTCAAGATTGTTTTCGTGACGGTTCACGCCCTTCATCTTGATTGGCTTGCCGTTAAGATAGTAGTAACGCCCGGCCAAGCCAAACTCGTCGTCCTCGGCCTTAGTGTCACGTATCTCAACCTCGCGGAAGCCCATGTATGTCGAAGCCATCTCCACCACATTGCCCTTCTTGTCGAGCAGGCTGACAACAAGAGTATAACGGTTAGGCTCTTCGGCGCTCCACTTTGCGGGATTAGCCACGGCGAGAGGCATGTTCACGGTAAGAGTCTCTCCCTTGCCTACGAGCTTGACAGCCTCGACAGCCTCAGCGCCCTCAACAATCTCGTTGTTGTCGCCGTAAAGCTCGTTCTTGTAAAGCTGCGCCTTGACCTTGTAGTTCTTGGCAGCCTTTTTTGTCATGTTACGCAAGTCCACCTCAATATTGGCTACAGCGTCCTTATAGTTGTCGTCAAGCTCTGTACGTACACGCAGGTCGCGAAGCTCCAACGGGTTTCTCGAAGTCAATGAAACCGTACGGAAGATACCCGGCAGGCGGAACATGTCCTGTGATTCAAGGAAAGAGGCGTCGCTGTTACGATAAACCTCAACAGCGACCACGTTCTCGCCCTTTACGAGATACTTTGTGATATTGAACGACGCAAGGTTGCGTGAGTTCTTTGAGAAACCCACATACTTGCCGTTCACCCAAAGATAGAAGAAGGAATCCACTCCGTCAAAGTTCAAATACACCTCACGGCCGTCCCAATCCTCGGGAACGACGAACGAACGACGGTATGAGCCCACTTCGTTGCGGAACTTGTAGGTTGTGTGATGCGGAGCCGGCTCACGCATGACGCCGCCTTTCCAGTCGCCCACCCGCACCTGATGACGGAAAATCACGGGCTGGTTCACATATATCGGAGTACCGTACTTCTGAGAGCCGTCGGGCTGCAAGCCGTACACGTTCCAGTTCATAGGCACCTGCACCTTGTCCCATGAAGAGACGTCAAAGTCCGTTTTGAAAAAGTCTACAGGACGCTCCCAGGGGTTGGCTACCCAGTTGAAGCTCCATGTGCCGTCGAGCGACATGTAATACTCACTGTTCTCGGGCAGCACCTTGCGTGCATTGTCCTCGTTCTTGAAATGGAAGAACCAAGCCTTAGGCTGTTCCTTATTCAACGAAAGCTCTTCGGGAGATTCCCATTCAACCAGGCCGGCCTCCTGTCCCTTGACATAGCCGTAGCCGCGCGGAGCCTCCACATCGCCATAGGCAAAGCCGGCGAGATTCTGTCCAAAGCATGCCGATGACAGCGCAAACACTGCCATAGCCGCTAAAACAACTCTTTTTTTCATAGATAGTCAGTTTTAATATTAATATTCATTTCGCAATACGCATGCACGCACGCATGCACAAACTTTTGTAAAGTTAATATAAAATTAGCTCATAACGAAATAAAACGGAGCCGATTATCAGATAAAAGAATTTGTTTTTCAAAAATTATTTACAAATAAAACAAATTCCGACAAGACTGACTTTTTACGGGGTCAGTAGCAAAAGAGTGAGGAGATAAACAAATTTGATTCTGAATTGTAACTTTAACGGTGACGGGTGTTAGGGGATTACCATTGCTGATGGTATAGCAGAAGTAACTTTCAAAATAATCCGGCACTGTTGAAGAACACAGTAAAAGGCCTTTGACATTCAGGAGAAAGCGAGGACAGAGCGTGTTGTATGCCGTTATATTTGTCCAAAACGCAATACAACATGCCTCTCCGGAGCCCTGAATGTCAAAGACAAGCCTTTTATGGCAATGCCGGTTTGACCGAAGGATGTTGCTGGCAACTCCTGAGCAAAGAACCGGCAGACTGTTCTTACCTGTGCCGGGCTTTTTGGTACTTTTGTGCGACAAAAGTACATGATAGAACGATAACAACGAGAATAAAAGATAACAGGCTAAGGGTAAGAACAAAGTAGGAACGTACCGCTTAATCATCTGAAGTTGCGAACGAACACAATAAAGCCCACATGGAGTTTCTACTGAGCCCAAATTCCGACAAGACTGACTTTTTACGGTCACTCCTGACGGAATGTATGTATAAAAAAAATAAAAGCCACGCATGTGACTTTTATTACTTGCAAATACTAAAGAGCTTATTAGTTCTTTGCAGCCTCGATAGAAGCCTTGCGGAAAGCCTTCATAGCCTTCTCGAGCTCCAAAGAAGCCTTACGTGCACGTGTACCTGCAGCCTTGTTACCTTTCTCTACCTGAGCGTTAGCGTCAGCTGCGAAAGCAGCGTAAGTCTCCTGAATTTTCTCAACAAGTTCTTTCATAATATTTTTCGTTATTAAGGTTAATGATGCACAAAGATAACAAAATTCGCAAATAACAACACATAAATGAGTTTTTTTTTCATCAAAAGCGAAAAAAAAGTGTTTTTTTCACAAAAAGAGCAAAAAATAACAGTAGGAAAGCGCTCAAAACCCTGCGAAACAGCATATTCAGCCACAAAAAGGCTCTAAAATAGAGAAGTGTTACAAAAACACATCAATATTTTAAATTAATAAGGTATAGCAAAAGTAACGACTGGCATCCGTTCCGGCAACAAGAAAGTGACAAAAAGGCAAATCTTGGTAATCTTTTTTTACACGCATTTCACCACGAAGCGACAAACCGCAAAGAATGACAAAACAGATGCGACAAAAACATATTTATAAAAATAAGGTTTTATCAATTTAAATTATATCTTTGCAATATTGAACACTTTGCATGCTCAAGACACAAGACAGGCAGGATTGCCGCACGTGCCATGAGAACGCATTAAAACAAAAGCAATGAGTAAGAAAGTATTTGTTTCGGGCTGCTACGACATGCTTCATTCAGGGCACGTGGCATTCTTCAAGGAGGCGGCGACGCACGGCGACCTTTATGTAGGCATCGGTTCAGACGCTACTATCCGTGACCTCAAGGACCGCAAGACAATCAACACGGAACAGGAGCGTCTATACATGGTAAAGGCTATCAGGTATGTGAAAGACGCATTCATAAACAGCGGAAGCGGCATCCTTGACTTTGCCGAGGACGTGAAAGCATTGAAGCCGGACATATTCTTCGTGAACAGCGACGGCTACACTCCGGGCAAGAAGCGTTTCTGCGAAGAGAACGGCATCGAGCTCGTCGTAAGCAAGCGTATTCCCGAAGAGGGCCTTCCTACACGTTCAACCACAGCCCTGCGCCAGGAGTGCAAGATACCATACCGCATTGACCTTGCGGGCGGCTGGTTAGACCAGCCCTATGTCAGCAAGTACCACCCCGGCCCGGTCCTTACCATAAGCATTGAGCCGGACTACGACTTCAACAACCGCGGCGGCATGAGCACATCGTCACGCAAGGCAGCTATCGAGATGTGGCACATCGACATTCCCGAGGGAGACCCCGAGACACTCGCAAAGATGGTGTTCCGTTACGAGAACCCTCCAGGCAGCCCGTACATCAGCGGCTCGCAGGACGCCATAGGCATCGTGATGCCATGCTTGAACAAGCTCAACTACAATAACAACTACTGGCCCGACAACATCGAGAGCATAAAGGACTCCGACGTTCTTGACTTCATCGAAAAGAACCTGTGGCTCATACCTTTGGCGCCGCGCGACAGCCGGTACGACGTGCTGGCCGACACGCATATCGACGAAGAGGGAGCGAAACGCCTTTCCGTTGCGGCCGAGGATTGCTGGAACGCCCTTAAGGCCAAAGACATAGACGCTTGGGGCAAAGCCACCACGGAGTCGTTCATGGCACAGACCGCAATGTTCCCAAACATGATATCGGACCATGTGCTTAAGGCTATCAACGAATACAAGGATTCCGTAAAGGGCTACAAGATAACGGGCGCCGGCGGCGGCGGATACCTTGTCATTGTAAACGACAAGCCCATCGACAAAGCCATTCAGATTAGAATAAGACGTAAATAACAATAGACCATAAACTACCAGCCAATGAAAGGAATAGTATTAGCCGGAGGCTCGGGCACGCGCCTTTACCCTATTACGAAAGGCGTAAGCAAGCAGATGCTGCCCATATATGACAAGCCCATGATATACTACCCTATTTCGGTACTGATGCTTGCCGGGATAAGAGATATTCTTATCATATCAACCCCGCACGACCTCCCGGGCTTCAAGCGGCTGCTTGGCGACGGCAGTGACTACGGCGTCAGGTTCGAGTATGCCGAGCAGCCCTCTCCCGACGGACTTGCTCAGGCATTCATCATTGGCGAAGAGTTCATCGGCAACGATTCGGCATGCCTCATACTGGGCGACAACATCTTCCACGGGAACGGTTTCCCGGCAATGCTTCACGAGGCCGTGCGTGCAGCCGAAGAGGAGAAGAAGGCGACAGTCTTCGGCTACTGGGTAGACGACCCCGAACGCTACGGCGTCGCCGAGTTCGACAAAGAGGGCAACTGCCTGTCAATAGAGGAGAAGCCTCAGAGCCCTAAGTCGAACTACGCAGTAGTCGGGCTATACTTCTACCCCAACAAAGTGGTTGATGTCGCAAAGAACATCAAGCCCTCGGCACGGGGCGAGCTGGAGATAACGACCGTGAACCAACGCTTCCTCGCCGACGGAGAGCTCAAGGTGCAGACCCTCGAGCGCGGCTTCGCATGGCTCGACACCGGCACGCACGACTCCCTTGCCGAGGCATCGATATTCGTAGAGGTCATAGAAAAGCGTCAGGGACTCAAGATTGCGTGTCTCGAGGGCATTGCGTACCGCAAGGGCTGGATAGACGAGGAGAAGCTGACCGAGATTGCCCGCCCCATGATTAAGAACCAGTACGGGCAGTACCTTATGAAAATAATCAAAGAGGTAAAGCGTTCCGGAGCTAACATCGACTGAGCCGGCCTCCGCCTGCCCTAAACAGCCGATGACTGCTTAAGAATAGCCATAACGAGTTCACTCTATCATAGAGATTATCGTGAATGGGAACCAGTGGTTATCACCGTAGAACCTCAAGGTATTACCATACAGAATGTCGGTGGCCCTGATAGAAGTATATCTGCAGCCGATATTTCAAGATGTGAAATTTTGGTATCTAAGCGTTATCGTAATCGCAGGCTTGGTGAATACCTTAAGGAGTTGGATTTGACAGAGGGACGTAGCACAGGTATTCCTACCATTCAAAATGTTTTGGAGAATAATGGTTCACCACGAGCTACTGTTGTTACTGATGATGACCGTACATTCTTTAGAATAACTATTCCTTGTCATGAAGCTGCTGGTAATATTATCGCAGACATAGCACATAAAGATGGTTCATTAAAAGCATCTAAACGAGGTTCACTAAAAACTGCACTACAAAGTGCACCAGAAACTGCACTGCAAACTGCACTCGAAAGTGGACTGAAAAGTGGACTGAAAATATTGGAGCAAATACAACACAATCCTCAATCTACATTGATAGAACTAGCGAAAAAAACTGGCTATTAAAGAAGTTGGGTTGCAGAAACAATGAAGCGACTCCAAGAACAAGGAGTCATAAGGCGTGTCGGTTCTGATAGATCTGGGCACTGGGAAATTATAAGTAAATAGTAAAATAGAGTTTAAGATGCTGTTAGGACAAAAGATAAAAGAATTAAGAATGGAGAATGGGGTGCTACAAAGACAGTTGGCCTCCCTTCTTGAAATTGACACCCCGATGTTTTCAAAAATCGAAAGAGGTGATAGACGTGCAAAACGCACACAAGTTATTCAAATAGCAAACTATTTCAATGTTGATGAAAAAGAACTTCTCACACTTTGGGTAGCGGATAAAGTCCTTGATGCAGTAGAGGATGAGGAGGAATTAAAGTCAGATGCTATTAAAGTTGCTCAGTCAAGAATCGGATAAGTAAAGACTAATATTTAAGAAAAGAATAAACATGTCAAAAGCAGAATTAAAAAAACACCTGACAAAGTTAACAAAAGAGCAGGTTATAGATGTGGTTATGGAACTTTACGATGCACGTAAAGAAGCCAAAGAATATTTAGATTTTTATATAAATCCCAATGATGACGTCAAATTGGAAGAATACAAGAAAATAATCTACAATGAATTCTATCCCAATCGTGGTGAGCCCAAATGCCGTTTCAGTGTATGCCGAAAAGCAATAAGTGATTTCAAGAAACTTAAGCCTTCTCCATCTTGCATAGCCGACTTAATGTTATTCTATATTGAAACAGGCGTAAATTTTACCGCAGAATATGGCGATATGTGGGAACAATACTATACTGCTTTAGAAAACAATTTTGATAAAGCCATGGAATTCATATATAAGAATGGTTATTTAGAAGAACTCCGTCCACGTATTGAGAAGATGCTTAAAATATCAGAAGAATGTGGTTGGGGATTCCCTGATACTTTATATGATTTCTACTATCAATATCAATAGGAAAGAATTGAAAAAGTAGCCCAATTCTTTGCTCAATCAAGAAGTTTGGCTACTTTTGTATCAGAGTTGTTTGACAAAGACAGTGCAAACCGAGAGCAGAATAAAACTTGTTTTAATTATGCCGAGGTGTAGCCTGTTTTATGTAAAGCATAACGCAGAAAATTGG
>JAFTRV010000047.1 GCA_017462065.1 Bacteroidaceae bacterium | reverse complement strand
TGCCCAATGCCTTCAACGATGTCTCCTGCAGCAAGTCGTTCGCCTCTTCCTTGTCCGCAGTCAGTTTATACGCAAAGCGTTGAAGCTCGGATTGAACCTCGAGCAGCTCTCTCCTGAATCTTGCAGTATCCAATGCTATTTGTCTTAATAAATAAATACTGAATATTAAACAAAACCGCTCTGCATTTTGTTTCTGTATTTTTGTGCCTTTATTATAAAATATGTAAAAACACAGACAGCCCGCTGCGGGCTGTCTGTGTTAAGAGTTGAGGGTTGAAAGCGGAAAACTGCGAGCGTGACTAAGGGCAATTAAGGGAAACTAAGGTGGCTAAGGTAACTATGTAGTACTCGTTAATCGCTACTCGTTGCTCGTTAATCGTTGCTCGTTAATCGTTAAACGTTAATCGTTAAACGTTATTCATTACTCGTTAAACGTTGCCGGGCAGACACGCCGGTCTGCCCCTTCCTCAACTCTCGCTCCCATAAATCTCGACAATCTTGTCAAGGATAGCCATCAGCTCATCGATCTTTTCGGCACGGAGCATGGCTATACGCAGGGGGCGGAAGTCGTTAAGTCCCTTAAGCAAGGGCGTCGCCGCCAGATGACGTCGCACATGCAGTATGCCGGGACGCTCGCCGAGCCACTCGACGCTGTCACGTACCTGCTCACGCAGAATGTCCATGCATTGGGCGAACGTGAAAGGCGTCGCATGCTCGCCATGCTCGAGATAGTGCTTGACATCACGGAATATCCAGGGCTGACCGAAACTTGCACGGCCAATCATTACAGCATCGACGCCATATTTGTCGAAGCACTCCTTTGCACGCTCGGGAGTCTTCACGTCACCATTGCCTATGATTGGTATGCGCATGCGGGGATTCTCCTTGATTTTCCCTATCAATGTCCAGTCGGCATCGCCGGTGTACATCTGCGCACGAGTGCGGCCATGAACGGTAAGGGCTGCAATGCCACAGTCCTGCAACTGTTCGGCAAGCTCTACTATGCACTTGCTGCTATCGTCCCACCCGAGGCGGGTCTTCACGGTCACAGGAATATTGACTGCATTGACGACAGCCTTTGTTATCTCAAGAAGCTTGGGAATGTTCTGCAACATGCCGGCACCGCATCCCTTGCGGGCGACCTTCTTTACAGGACAGCCAAAATTGATGTCAAGGATATCGGGACGCGCCTGCTCCACTCGCTTGGCAGCCTCTACCATAGGCTCTACCTCGTTGCCGTATATCTGAATGGCGACAGGGCGTTCCCGGTCGTACACCTGCAGCTTGCGTACGGTGCTGTTTATGTCACGTATGAGGGCGTCGCTTGAAACGAATTCGGTATATACCATGTCCACTCCGAAGCGCTTGCACATGAGGCGGAACGCAGCATCGGTAACGTCTTCCATTGGCGCAAGGAATACCGGATACTTGCCAAAGTCAATGTCGGCTATTTTCATATCTTATACTCTCGTTTAGTGCAAAGATAGTGAAATTTCACTATCTTTGCACTAAACAATCATCGTTATGCAGTACAAAAGAAGCGATTTTGAGATAATGGCGCCGGTGGGCTCGCGTGAAAGCCTTTCGGCTGCTATACAGGCTGGAGCGAACTCGATATATTTCGGTATTGAGAATCTTAACATGCGTGCCCATTCGGCAAGCGCATTCTCTATAAACGACCTTAGGGAGATTGCGGAAATATGCGACAGGCACGATATAAAGAGCTACCTCACGGTAAACACTATCATATATGAGAACGACATTGACCTGATGCACGAGATTATTGACGCCGCAAAGGAGAGCGGAATATCGGCTGTCATTGCGTCGGACGTCGCTGTAATGCAGTACTGCAACAAGGTGGGGGTTGAGGTACACCTCTCTACCCAGCTGAACATCAGCAACAGCGAGGCGGTAAAGTTCTATGCGCAGTTCGCCGACGTGGTGGTGCTTGCAAGAGAGCTCAACATGGAGCAGGTGGCAGCGATACACAAGGTAATCGTAGACGAGAATATCTGCGGTCCTAAGGGCGAGCCGCTGCGTATCGAGATGTTCTGCCACGGAGCTTTGTGCATGGCTATTTCGGGCAAATGCTACCTTTCCCTGCACCAGCTCGGCCGCAGCGCCAACAGAGGCGAATGCATGCAGGTGTGCCGCAGAGGGTATATCGTAAAGGACAGGGAGAGCGACATTGAGCTTGAGGTGGACAACAAGTACATAATGTCGCCAAAAGACCTCAAGACGATACGTTTCATGGACAAGATGATTGAGGCCGGAGTGCGTGTGTTCAAGATTGAGGGACGTGCCCGCGGAGCCGAATATGTAAGCACCGTCGCCGGCTGCTACAACGAGGCGTTGGAGGCATACCTTGCAGGCGAGTTCACCGAAGAGAAGAAGGACGGCTGGGACGAAAGGCTCAGGACCGTATTCAACAGAGGCTTCTGGGACGGCTATTATCTTGGACAGAAGATTGGCGAATGGAGCAATATCTACGGCTCACAGGCCACAGAACGCAAGGTCTACATCGGCAGGGCCATTAAGCACTTCTCCAAGCTCGGCGTTGGCGAGTTCCTTATTGAGGCCGGCGAGGTCAATGCCGGCGAAAAGATACTCATCACCGGCCCTACGACAGGCGCTGTATATATTGAGCTTGAGGACCCGAGAGTGGAACTGAAAAGCGTTGAGACAGTACACAAGGGTGAGCGTGTCTCGTTCAAGGTGCCCGGCAAGGTACGCCCGAGCGACAAGCTCTACAAGATAGTAAGCACAGGCTCTCCTTGCAGCTAAAGAACGATGAAAAGCCCAGCCTTTCTCAAGCCCGGCGACAAGATAGCCATTGTGTCTCCAGCAGGAGCATTGCGTGACACATCCATTGTCGATGGCGCTATAAAGACGCTCGAAGGCTGGGGGCTCGAGACAGTTGTCGCCCCGCACGCTCTGACAAGAGAGGGCTACTACAGCGGAACTGCGGAGGAACGCATAAAAGACATTGCAGAATGCTTGCGTGACGACAGCGTAAAGGCTATTCTATGCAGCTACGGCGGTTACGGCTGCATTCACTTGGCAGAACAATTCTCTGAACTTATTAAGGAACACCCCAAATGGGTTATCGGCATGAGCGACTGCTCCGTGCTGCATGCGGCATGCCTTGCGCAAGGCGTGATGTCGATACATTCGCCACAATGCCGCCACCTGGCACAGATGCCCGGAAGCGACCCGGCTAAAATGCTGAGGGATATCCTGTTCGGCAAGAAGCCGGTATACAACGTGCCTCATAACAGCCTCGACAAACCGGGCAGAGCCACTGGAACTCTTGCAGGCGGCAACCTCTCCGTTATAACGGCACTCGCCGGCACACGCTACGACATGTTCCGGGAAGGGACCATACTCTTCATTGAGGAGACGGGAGAGCAGCCCTACCGCATTGAGCGGCTGATGTACCAGCTGGAGCTGTCAGGGGCACTGTCGAGAATAAAGGGGTTGATTGCAGGGCATTTCACGGGCGTAAAGGATAACGGCGGTTTCGGCGGCACCGCTCACGAACTGATTGAAAGAATCGCAAAGAGATACAGCATTCCCGCATGCTTCGGCTTCCCGGTAGGACACTGCGACGAGAACTTCCCGCTGATTGAGGGAGCCACGGTAACGCTCACTGTAAACGAAGACGGTACAATAATGCAAGAGATTAACGAGTAACGTTTAACGAGTAACGAGTAACGTTTAACGATTAACGATTAACGATTAACGATGAGCGAGTAACGAGTACTACATAGTTACCTTAGCCACCTTAGTAGTCATTAGTAGCCCTTAGTTTCCCTTAATTGCCCTTAGTCACGCTCGCAGTTTTCAGCTTTCCGCTTTCAACTTTCAACTCTCAACTCTAAAAGCTTCGCTTTACACGCTCATCTTCGTCTTGAACGCCAATGCATAGAGCCTCATCTGCTTTATCATAGCCAAGAGACCGTTGCTGCGTGTAGGCGAAAGATGCTCGCTCAGGCCAATCTCCTTTATGAAGTAGAGGTCCGACTCAAGAATCTCGTCGGGCGTACGACCCGAATAGACCTGTATCAGCAACGCCACAATGCCTTTTACAATGAGGGCGTCGCTTTCGGCTCTGAAAATTATCTTGCCGTCCACGAAGTCGGCCTGCAGCCACACACGGCTCTGGCAGCCCTCGATAAGGTTATTGTCGGTCTTGTACTCTGCGGGCAGAGGCTCCTGCTCGCTTCCCAGGTCTATAAGCAGCTGATAACGGTCGAGCCAGTCGTCAAAGCCCGAAAACTCCTCGATTATACCGTCCTGAATATCATTTATCGTAGCCATTACTTCTCGTTATATATTACAGTAAGCACTGTCTGACCGACAGCCTTCAGCGTAGCCTTGTCTATCCATTCCATGTCATCTTTCATGGTATGATGATATGGGCCGAAGCCGTTGGGGCTGTCCGGGTCAAAGTTTATTATATCAATGCACGGCAGGCCGAATATCCTGTTCACGTAATAGTGGTCGTCGGTTATCGTCCCGCCCTCTTCATCAACGAAATACTTGCCGTAGCCGAGTTTGTTGGCATGCCCCCATACCTTTGCTACGACATCGCTCGCATATTGCAGAGAGTAGCCCTCATAGCAGAAACGTGAGCCCGGAGCGCCCACAATGTCAAGCAGTATGCCGTAGCGAGCGTTGTACCCTTGCTTATGCGGGTTTATTGACCAATATTGCGAGCCTAAAGCCCATGAATGCATGTTGCTGCCGCTAAGGTGGCAGTCATTCTCGTGCAGCCCGTAGTCCTCGGCGTCGAAGAGCATGATATCCACGCCGACCTTAGACGGCACGCCCGAAAGCTGACGCGCTATCTCGAGCAGCACGCCCACCCCGCTGCCGCCGTCGTTAGCGCCGGGAAGCGGCTTGTAATGGTTCGCCTTGTCGGGGTCGCTGTCGGCCCACGGGCGGGTGTCCCAATGAGCGCAGAGCATTACCCTGTCGGCCTTTTCGGGCTGGAAAGAGGCTATAATGTTGCGTGCTTTCAGTATGTCGCCGTTGTACGCCTTCAGGTCCACCTCCTGCACTGTGACACTCGCTCCGTACTCCTTGAATTTTGCGATGAAATAGTCGCCGCACTTGCGGTGCGAAGCGGTACTCGGCACTCTGGGACCGAATTTCACCTGAGCGTCGATAAAGGAGTATGCGCTGTCGGCATCGAACGCCGGAACGACGACAGCCGCCTCGACTACAGCCGGAGCCGCCTGCTTGGGCTTTTCGTTCTGCTCCTTGGCCGACGTGCCGCAGCCGACAAGGAACATTGCCGAAATGAAAAGATATATCCAGTTCATCGCATCAGCGGTTTAGTTTCCATGTAGTACCCTCCTTGCCGTCCTTAAGCTCAAAGCCAAGAGCTGCAAGCTCGTCACGTATCTTGTCGCTCGTTGCCCAGTCTTTGTTAGCCTTTGCCGCCTGACGCTGCTGCAAGAGCATGTCTACGACCTTGCCGAAAGCCTCTTCACGGCCGCTGTCGGAGCCACGCTCCTCCTTCAAGCCGAGAATGTCGAATGCGAAGAGGCTGAAAGCAGCCTTCAGCTCTTCAAGGTCGCCGGCAGTGATTGTAGCCTTCTTGTCAGCCACCTGGTTTATCGCGCGGCATGCGTCGAACAGGTGAGATATTACCTGAGCGGTGTTCATGTCGTCGTTCATCGCATCGTAGCACTTTGCGCGCAGCGAAGCGACATCCACGGTAGTCGTGTCCGAAGCGGTGAGGCTTGTCAATGTCTTGTACGCCTCGAGCAGACGCTGCATGCCTTTCTCGGCAGCCTGCAATGCCTCGTTGCTGAAATCGACAGTGCTGCGGTAATGCGCCTGGAGAATGAAGAAACGTATAGTCATCGGAGAATAGGGCTGAGCGAGCAGCTTGTGAGTGCCGTTGAAGAACTCGTCAAGCGTGATGAAGTTGCCCAAAGACTTGCCCATCTTCGTTCCGTTGATTGTTATCATGTTGTTGTGCATCCAATACTTGACGACATCCTTGCCCATAGCGGCCTTGCCCTGCGCAATCTCGCACTCGTGGTGCGGGAATATGAGGTCCATGCCGCCGCCGTGAATGTCGAACTGCTCGCCCAGATACTTGCGTCCCATAGCGGTACACTCGCAGTGCCAGCCGGGGAAGCCGTTGCTCCAGGGCGAGGGCCAACGCATGATATGTTCGGGCTGAGCGCACTTCCAGAGAGCAAAATCGGCGGGGTTGCGTTTCTCGTTCTGGCCGTCAAGCTCACGTGTCGTATTGAGTACATCCTCAAGGTTGCGGCCCGAAAGAACTCCGTAATGATGCGCCTTGTCATATTTCGCCACATCGAAATATACCGAGCCCTCGCTCTCGTAGGCAAAACCGTTGTCAAGTATCTCCTTGACAAGCTCAATCTGCTCAATTATGTGGCCTGAGGCGTGCGGCTCGATGCTCGGAGGCAGCACGTTCAGGGCCTCCATTACCTTGTGGTAGTGCAATGTATAATGCTGCACCACCTCCATAGGCTCAAGCTGCTCAAGGCGTGCCTTCTTTGCTATCTTGTCCTCGCCGTCGTCGGCATCATGCTCAAGGTGACCTACGTCGGTGATATTACGCACATAACGCACCTTGTAACCGAGATTCTGCAAATAACGGAAAAGCACGTCGAAAGTAATCGCAGGGCGCGCATGCCCCAAGTGAGCCGGGCCATACACGGTAGGGCCGCACACATACATGCCCACGTTGGGAGCATGAAGCGGCTCGAACAGCTCCTTCTTGCGAGAGAGCGTGTTGTATATCATGAACTTGTTTTCCATACCTTATTATATTATATTGTTGTTATTTCTTCTTTTCCTTTGTCTTAAACTTTCGTGTGGCGTTACGATTCATCGTCTTACGCTCTTTGTCGGGTTTCTGCTTCGTTATCTCAAGCGGTTTCTGTTTGTCGAGCTGCTTGGTTATGTCCCAGTCGTCCTGCGAATACTCGAAGAGCGCGCGCAGCTCAAGCGGACGGTCATAGTAGAAGACGCTTTCGGGCTGCTTTCCTTTCTCGTAATCGCCGGTATCCCATATCCCGTTGCCATTCTCGTCAATGAAAAGACGCAGATAGTAGACACCCGGCTTTATGAAATAGAAGGCGCAATGGTTGCCGGTCGTCCGCTCCGACTGCACCACCGCCTCGCTCTTGTTGATAAGCTGAACGACCGCCTTGTCGCCCGTGCCCGGGATATTGAGGTAAAGCACCGCATACTCGTCGAGAGTACGGAACTTAATCTCTTGTGAGTGTTCCTGGGAAACGCCCCCGTATATTCCCTTGAAAGTAGCCGAGTCAATTTCAAGGCGGTAGCTCTCGCCCGGACGCCATTCTGCGTAGAGGTGATAGAGCCTTGTATTGTTCTCGTCGGGCACAAGGACATAATCTTCGGGCAGCCACAGGGTGTCGGACCTTTGAGAGAGCCTTATGCCTGCCGTATCGAGAAGTTCCAAAGGCTCCTCGAAAGAGATTGTCACGTCGGAATTGACATCCATTGAGGTAGAGCCTGTAAAGCGGAAAGAGAGCTCTTTCACCTTAGGCACATATTCGGGCGGGTTGTTCTCGTCATAGTCCTCGGCACGCTTCGCTTTCTTAAGGAACTCCTTACGCTCCTTTTCGAGCTTCTCGTTCTGCTGCTCGACCACCTTCTCCCACTTACGCTTAGGCGAAGCCAGAATAGTGTCGGCACGGTCCACAAGATTGCCGAGCGAGTCGGCGACCTTATACATGACTCTCATCTCGAGCGTGTCGGCACGGTAAAGCAGAGAGTCCCTGAACCACAATGTCAGAGTATCCTGCTTCAATGATTTTTCAAGGATATACGCTCCGTCGGCATTGAAGTTAAGCCCCTCGATGACAGGCAGTTCCTTGTTGGGCGCCGCAAAATAGAGCGTCATCTTATTATGGCTGGCGCGGGGGTACTTCACAAGGTATTGCGTAAAGAACTCCTCCTTGAAAGACCTGAGTACCAGGTCGTCGGGCATGAAACGCGTATAAGGCACATGCATGATTGTGTCTACCGTGACGCTGTCACGCCAAACGGTGTCGGGACGCACGTCGGGGACTGCGAAGGGCGACACATGGGTGTCCATAAAGGCTATGGCCTCGCTCTTCTGGTCGAAGAGGAAGTTATTGTTCGCCTCGCTGAGCGCATATACACGATACTTGCCTGGAGCGATGCCCTTTATGACAAAATGGCCTCGGGAGTCGGTACGTGACACTCTTTCGAAAGGCTTTGTCGTGAATGCGGAGTCGTCGAGGCAGGAGTGAATGCCCACTACCGCGCCCTTTATCGGCTCAAGATTCTCGGCATTAAGCACCGTTCCCGACACGGCAAGAGTATCGACGCTCTCGCCTGTCGAGAAGTAGTATGCGAAATCCTTGTACGGATTACCCTCGTTATTGTCGGCTATGGCGTCGCCGAAGTCTATCGAATAGGTCACGTTCGGAATGAGGGTATCCATAAGCTCTACCGTCACACGCTTGCCGCCCGATTTTATGTCGGGCATCTGCAACTGCGGCGGAGAGACCACCACCTTCTCAAAGGCGTTTACAAGCTTAACGTTTTCGTCGAATTCGAGTACAATCTTACCGGACTTTACCCCGGTCGCTCCTACGGCAGGCTTGGCCTTCATAAGAACAGGGGGGGCCTCGTCATAAGGCCCTCCGTCCGGTGTTCCCATGCTGGCACACGCAACAAACAGGAACAATGCCGCTAAAATTGATATCTTATCGCCTATTCTCATTATTCATTATTCATGAGCAGCAGCTCCTCGATATGCTTGCGGCTGTTGCTCAAACGAGGCACTTTATGCTGGCCGCCGAGCTTGCCCTTGCTCTTGAGCCAGTCGTTGAAGAGGTTCTTGCGTGCAACGACAATCTCAAGCTGCTGCATGGTCTTGTTCTTGTATCGCTTAGCCTCATAGTCGGAGTTGATTTCCTGAAGCTCCTTGTCAAGAATCTCGGCGAACTGTTCCACCGAAGCCGGAGCCTTAGCGAACTCTATGAGCCATTGGTGACGGCACTGAGCGTTGGCGTCCATGAAGACAGGAGCTGCGGTGTAATCGAGCACCTGAGCGCCAGTCTCGGTACAAGCCTTAAGCAAGCCCTTTTCGGCATTGTCTACTACAAGTTCCTCGCCGAAAGCATTGATAAAGTGCTTTGTTCTGCCTGATATAACAATTTTGTACGGGTCTTTGCTCGTGAAGCGTACAGTATCGCCTATCATATAGCGCCACAGGCCGCATGAAGTAGAGATAAGCATCGCATAGTTCTTGCCAACCTCGACCTCCCACAGAGGCAACACTCTCGGGTTTTCCGACTCAAGGTCCTCGAACGGTATGAACTCATAGAAGACATCGTAGTCAATCATCAGGAGCATAGCCGGGTCGGCTGGGTCGTTCTGAATGCCGAAGAAGCCCTCGCTGGCATTGTATGTCTCCATGTACTTCATGTCGGGGTTCTTGATTATCTGATGATACTGCTCACGGTAAGGAGTAAAGGCTACGCCGCCGTGGAAGAAGACCTCAAGATTAGGCCATATCTCTTCGACGCCCTTCTTGCCCGTAATGTCAAGCATGTGCTTAAGCACGGCCATCATCCATGACGGAACGCCCGAAAGGTTGGTAACGTTCTTTGTCGATGTTATGCGCGCTATCTTGTCCATCTTCTCCTCAAAGTCGCTGAGCAAAGCTATCTTCTTTTCGGGAACACGCATCATGTTCACGAATGCGCTGCAGTTCTCGATAAGTATTGCGCTGAGGTCTCCTACAAGCGAGCCGGGAAGGTTATAGTTGGAAGCATGGCTGCCACCGAGAATAAGCGCCTTGCCCGAGAAGATGCGACTTTGGGGGTTGTTCGCCAAGTAGAGAGCAACGACGTCGAAACCGCCTTTGTAATGTGCATTGTCCAGGCCGGCAGGAGTGACAGGTATGAACTTGCTCTTGTCGTTTGTCGTGCCCGATGACTTTGCGTACCACTTGCAGCGTCCTTTCCAAAGGACATCCTTTTCGCCTCGCCGCATACGGTCGATATACTCCTTAAGGCTCTCGTAGTCCTGCACCGCTACATTCTTTGCGAACTGCTCGTAGCCTGTAATGCTTGAGAAAGAGTGTTTGATGCCCCATTCCGTAGAAGAGGCTGTATCGATAAGACGCTTCAACACATTGCGTTGCAACTGTTCCGCACAGGTATCGTACTTAGATATCTGCTTTGCCCTGCTAAGCAGGAATGGTCTTGCGAATGGTGTCAGATTCATAGCTGTCTGTTTTAAGTTTATGTTTTAGTTATATAGTATTATTTCTCGTAGTTCTTTATGCCTTTCTTCAAGAAGTTGATATAAGCATCAACGTCAAGGTTGAACGAATATGAGCCGCAAAGCGGATTGCCGTCATTGTCTACAGGCACATAGAACGGCTGGGCATTCGCGCCGAAACGATGGCCCTGCAGATAGGTCCACTTGTCGCCGACGGTCTCAAGAAGCACTTTCTTGCCGTTAATTTCCACCTCGAAAGGCTCGGCGAGAGGCGTTCTGTCATCGACATAAAGCGATGCCACGATATAATCGTCACGCATGATGTCAATTACACGGTCGTCGCTCCATACCGAAGACTCCATGTTACGGCAGTTCACGCAACCGTGGCCTGTGAAGTCAAGAAGAACGGGCTTGTCCTCGCGACGTCCCATCTCAAGGGCGAGTTCATAATCGTCCACGTGCGGCTTGAAGCTGTTGTCGTAGAGGTTGAAGTCCTGAGTGCTCATTGGAGGAGCGAATGCGCTGATAGCCTTGCAAGGCGCGCCCCAAAGACCGGGAATCATATACACTGCGAATGCGATAGATACAAGTCCCATGAAGAAGCCGGGAACAGATGTCTTCTTGTCGTCGGCATCGTCGTGCGGGAAACGTATAACCTTCATCAGATAGAGGCCGAGAATTGCGAAGAGAGCTATCCAGAGAGCGAGGAATGTCTCACGGTCGAGCAGGCCCCAATGGTATGAGAGGTCGGCAACCGAGAAGAACTTCAGGGCAAAGGCAATCTCTACAAAGCCGAGAACGACCTTTATCGTGTTCATCCAGCTTCCTGAGCGTGGAGTCTGCTTAAGCAATGAGGGGAATATAGCAAACAGAGTGAACGGCAATGCCAATGCCAACGCAAAGCCCAACATACCGATGGCAGGGCCGAAGATAGCGCCTGACGTAGAGACCTCGACCAAGAGGAAACCGATGATGGGGCCGGTACATGAGAACGATACGAGCGTCAAGGTGAACGCCATGAAGAATATGCTCAAAAGACCGCTTGTATTGCCGGCCTTCTCGTCCATCTTGTTTGTCCATGACGAAGGCAGAGTAATTTCAAAGCCTCCGAGGAACGAAGCACCGAACACCAACAGCATCAGGCAGAAGATGATGTTGAAGACGGCGTTCGTAGAGAGTGCGTTCAATGCGCCCGCTCCGAATATAAGCGTTACCGCAAGACCGAGTACAAGGTAGATGACAACGATAGAAGCTCCGTAAATCAACGCCTCGCGCACAGCCTGCTTACGCTCCTTAGAGCGTTTGAGGAAGAAGCTTACCGTCATTGGTATGATTGGCCACACGCAAGGTGTCAGAAGCGCCAGCAGACCGCCGCCGAAACCGAGGATGAATGTTATCCACAATGAGCGTGAGCCTGTATCGGCAGCGCTCTCTTCGCCCTGCATGTTGAACTTGTCCGTAACAGGCTCCCAAATAGATTTCTTGTCCGCAGGCTTTTCAGCAACCTGTTCAACGACAGGAGCGGCCGCAGGCTCTTCGACTTTCGCCGCAGGCGTCTCAACGACGGGCTCTTCGGCCTTCGCTACGGGAGCGGCAGGCTTTGCCTCGGCTTTCTTTACAGGAGCCGGCGTCTCTTTCACTGCCGGCTTTTCGGGCTTTGCCGCAGGCTTAGACTCTTCGGCCTTTACGACAGCCGCCTCGCCTGTAATGTCAAAATCGTAACGGCCGGGGATGCAGTCAGTATCGCTGCAAGACTGGAAACGCAATGTACCCTGAATACGGTACTTGCCGCCGAGCAGCTTCACTTTCTGAGTGAACAGAGCGTTGTCGCTGAAGTGAGACACCATCATTTCGAACATGGCGTCCATTTCGGTTACAGCGCCCTCGCCGGGAACAAGCTCGCCGACAATCTCGGCGCCCTCTACCGTACGGTATGTGACGCTCATAGGAACGGGGCCTCCCTCGGGGATATTCGTCGAGTAGAGATGATAACCCGGTTCGATGTATGCCTCGAACTCGATTGTTCCTTCTGAGCCGTTTACTGAAATGTTGTTCTCGAACGTAACAGGCTCGACATTTCCGAACTGCGCATTTGCCTGCAATGCGGCAAATAACAGCATGAATGATACTAATAATTTTTTCATCGTATGTAATTTAAGTTATAAATCTATTGGGTTCTTACGTATTCTCCACTCTGCCGGGTAAAGGTTGTTGGCCCTGTTCCCGACATTCTTCACAAAGCCTATAGGCACCCCTTTGTACGTGAGCAGCAAATGGCCTAACGGCTCTGAGCTGAAAACGAGCGCCTCGCGGTGCAGGTATGCAAGCGCCTGCTCAAGCTCCACCTCTACCGCACGGAAAGCCTCCTTACGCAGAAAGAAGCTCATGGCCAGCTGATGCAGGGGAAGCATTTTGCCGTTCTTCACCTCTGCTACAGGAAGACCGTAATGCAGGACGTTCAGCTTCTGCTTAAGAGCCATCATCATCGACGCATGCTCTTTGGGCAGAGCCGCCAGGCGGTCGTCGTCCGACACGAACTCAAAGCGTTCGGGAGTTTCAATCCACTTGCCTGCTTCGGCGGCTTGCTTTGCGGCAGCCTTTTGCCAGCGTGCCTGACGAGGCTGAGCCGCCGGCGAATCGCCGTTCTTTCTCAGAGCTGCCATAAAAAAGCCCTCTCCGGCAGTCATGCCAGGAATGAAACGGTATGCAGGAATGTCGTCGCCCGCAAGCGAGCCGGTGATTTCCACGCCCTCGGGCATATCGGCCTCAAGGTATTCCGCTCCGAGATTTTCCGATATCCACCTTACATTATCCTCGTTCTCCTCTCTGTTGAAAGTGCATGTACTGTATATCAGAAGTCCGCCGGGACGCAAAGAGGGCCAGATGTCGGCAAGTATCTCTCTTTGGCGTTCTGCGCACATCTCTACGTTCGAGACGCTCCACTGCTCCACCGCTTTAGGCTCTTTACGGAACATCCCCTCGCCCGAACAGGGCGCATCGACAAGCACAAGGTCGAAGCAGTTCTCAAAACGGGCGAAGTCGGCAGGCATGTTCTTGGTTACCATAGAAGCCGGACAGCCCCATTTGATCACGTTCTCGGCAAGCACCTGAGCCCTCATCGGCATAGGCTCGTTTGAGACGAGCATGCTGCCCTCGGGCAACAGCGACAGCAGATGCGTCGATTTTCCGCCGGGCGCCGCACAAAGGTCAAGAGCCTTGACCGGAGCGCTGACATAGCGTTTTACAACCTGTTCAATGAACATCGAAGACGCCTCCTGCACATAGTAGCAACCGGCATGGAACAGCGGGTCTGCAGTAAATGCCGGGCGAGCCTCGAGGTAATAGCCGTTCGAAGCCCAGGGCACTTTAGAGAGGCTGCCGCATGCAAGATGCTTTCTCGCATTGTAACGAACGCTGACAACTGGCTCTTCGTCGAGCGCCTGAGAGAAACGCGAGTAGATTTCATTTCCGAAAAGCTGTTCCGTTCTTCTTACAAATTCAGCATTCAATTCCATTGTCAAGCCTGTATGCAGATATTCCTTTCGTTACCGGTGAACACACGAAACTAATGAGACGCACTTCAACGGCTAAATGCAAATATACGAATTTTAAACTCTTCTTTCCGTAAAATAGAGAATATTTGTAATAATTATAAATAAATTTAACTATAAGAATAATATAACGGCAAATTTATTGTCAAATTGAATAGTATTTATAGAGATAAATCACAAAAAATTGTATATTTGCATATTCCACCATTCGATAAATTCATCACCATGAAACAATATCTTGAACTCCTCGACAGAATACTTACCGAGGGCACTAAAAAAGAGGACCGCACAGGCACAGGAACGCTGAGCGTGTTCGGACATCAGATGCGTTTTAACCTTGAAGAGGGCTTTCCCTGCCTGACCACGAAGAAGCTGCATTTGAAATCGATTATACACGAGCTGCTGTGGTTCCTTAACGGAGACACGAATGTAAAATACCTTCAAGACAACGGAGTAAGAATATGGAACGAATGGGCCGATGAAAACGGCGATTTAGGACATATCTACGGCTACCAATGGCGTTCATGGCCAGGCTACGACGGCGAGCATATCGACCAGATAAAGGAGGTTGTGGAGACAATCAAGAACAACCCCGACTCGCGCCGCATAATAGTAAACGCATGGAATGTCGCCGACATAAAGAACATGAACCTGCCGCCATGCCACGCAATGTTCCAGTTCTATGTTGCCGACGGCAAGCTGAGCCTGCAGCTCTACCAGCGCAGCGCCGACTGTTTCCTCGGCGTTCCGTTCAACATTGCGTCATACTCGCTGCTTCTTATGATGATGGCGCAAGTGACAGGCCTGAAAGTCGGAGAGTTCGTCCACACTCTTGGCGACGCCCACCTGTACCTAAACCACATCGAACAGGCGAAGCTGCAGCTGACAAGAGAGCCGAAAAAGCTCCCCACAATGGCGATAAACCCCGAAGTGAAGGATATTTTCTCGTTCAAGTTCGAGGACTTCACACTCGAGAACTACGATGCTCACCCACACATAAAAGGCGTAGTTGCCGTATGATGCCATGTATAAATTAGCACTCATAGCAGCGATAGCCCGCAACAATGCGATAGGACTCGAGAACAAGCTTATCTACTGGTTGCCAAACGACTTGAAACGCTTCAAGGAGCTCACCACTGGGCATACGATAATCATGGGCAGCAACACTTTCCGCTCGTTGCCGAAAGGGGCCTTGCCCAACAGAAGAAACATCGTCCTTTCACGAAAAGAGAACGCATTCCCTGGGGCAGAGACATTCAAGTCGCTCGAAGAGGCGCTTGCCAACTGCAACAACGAGGAGATTGTGTATATCATAGGAGGAGAAACGCTCTACCGTGCCGCAATGCCGTATGCCGACATTCTGTGCCTGACAGAGATAAACGACACACCGGAGAACGCCGACGCCTTTTTCCCTGAGTTCAAGAGATTCGAATGGGAGATTATCCAGGACGAGAGGCATGAGAAGGACGAAAAGCACAATTTCGAATACAGCTTCGTCACATATCTAAGACGCAAGAGCCCGAGGAGATAAGGGCAACGGACAAAGCCTATCCCGCAAAACTCCGCAAGCGAGCCAAGATATCCGCAACAGCAAGTTAATTCATACAATATATATAAAGCACTGAGTGCCAAGAAATTTCTTGGCACTCAGTGCTTTATATGATAACCAAACAATTACTGTTTGTTTCTCTCTTCGGCAGAGTACATGATTGACAAGGCGCGCGCATGACGCAGCTCCATCTTCACGTCGGTCATGATACCCATCTGCACATTCTGGTCGGCCTTAAGAGCCACCTTCATGATAGCCTGGTCGGCCTGACGCATAAGCGAACGCTCGTTGATAACGAAAGGAGCCACGTCCTTAACGTTAGCGAAACGGTCATTCAGCTGAACACGCGTACTTGTACCGAACTGCGAAACATACTGCTTTGACGGAGAACCGATGTGTATGTTCACGACAGCTGTCTTGCGCTCTATCTTAGACAAACCTGTTCCCTTAGGCAACTTGAATTCAATCTTCACCTCCTCCTCACGCATTGAAGTCACAATCATGAAGAAGAACAGGATAGAGAAGATCAAGTCAGGGAGTGACGAGGTGTTCAATTCAGGCATTTCTGCCTTCTCTTTATTTCCAAACTTACTCATATTACATTCCTCCTCCAATTTGACGAGGCTCGGCCTCGGAAATCATTGTCTTATAATAGAGACGGCACAACATCTGCTGAGCCTCTTCCAACTTTACGTAAGGCTTGCCGAACTCTTTCTGCGCCAACTCGTCACGCAACTCGTCGTATGCGCCATAAAGCGAGTTTGACACTTCGAAGTATGTGTTGTAGTTTGTACCGCGGTGAGTCTGCAGAGAGATTACGTGCTTGCTTGTAACGTTCTGCTGACGACCACTCGGCAACACATGTTCAACGCCTCGATCTTCGAATACGATATCCTCGGCATGCTTCTCGGGATAGTCAGGACGGTTCTCGTCGTTTGAAATAAACTCCTTAGCCAACTGACGCAACTCTGTAACGTCAATCTCGTAAGGCGGCTTTTCGCCCTGAGTAACCATGATCTTATTATCCATATTTACCAACACGATAAGACTGTTACGTTTCTTGATCTTAGGAGGATTCTGAAGATCTTCATCCTCAGGAGGCTCCGGCAAACGCACGTTCAAACCGGTTGATGAGTTCATTGAAGTCACGACCAAGAAAAAGATTAGCAAGATGAACGAGATATCCGCCGTTGAACTGGCGTTAATTCCCGGAACTTTTCTTTTACCTTTTCCCATTTTAAGCTCTTTTATTCGTTAATTACTTCTTGATAGATTTTGAGATATTGAGCATACCGAACAATGTCGCCAAAACACAAGCAGCAAGCAAGGTATACTGAACATATATCAAAACGTCAGTCAGAATATACATAGACCCAGCAATGGCGTTGCCGTCAGAGTCTGCAAGCGGCTTTCCGTTCACATAGATTGGAGCATCTGACGCAAGAACATACGCCACCACAAAGAGGACTGCCAACAATACAACTCCCAAAAGGCTCTTAATCGCATTCTTGGGGCTATCTTTCAACTTCTTGAAGAAAGAGACAAGACCAAACACGAGCACCAACACCACTGCAAGAGCTGTCAAAGCGTACACCCAATACAGCAATGCGTCGGTAAACTGAGGCGCACGCATATCATTGTTATTGATTGTCTCGCTATTACCGAAACCTACAAGGAAGAACAGAGCGATGATAGCCACCGACACTGCCATTGCAATGTAGAACGTAATCTTTGAGATTTTTGAACACAAATCAGCTTTCATAATATCAAAATTTATTTAGCTGTTATTACTTCTTAAGGTTGTATTTTGTCAAGATGTCAAGGAGAGTGATTGAAGAATCCTCCATGTCAGCTACGATAGACTCGATCTTGGTGAGGATAAAGTTGTAGAACACCTGAAGAACAAGAGCAACGATAATACCATAGATTGTTGTAATAAGAGCCACCTTCATACCGCCGGCAACGATAGTCGGAGAGATATCGCCCTTCTGCTGGATTTCGTCGAATGACATGACCATACCGATCACGGTACCCAAGAATCCGAGTGACGGAGCCATTGCGATGAAAAGTGTAATCCATGAACAGCCCTTCTCGAGTTCTGAAGACTGAAGGCTACCGTAAGAAACTACAGAACGCTCAACCGTCTCAAGACCCTCGTCGATACGGAGAAGACCCTGGTAGCAGATAGCGGCAACGGGACCGGCCGTGTTGCGGCAGATAGTCTTAGCACCCTCAACGTCGTTCTTAGAAAGAGCTTCAGCGACAGCTTCCATAAGTTTCTTCGCGTCTACCTTCGCCATGCTCAAATAGATTATACGCTCAACGCAGAATGCGAGACCGATAACCATTGCGACAGCAACAAGCGCCATAAACTCAGCGCCACCCTCGATGAACTTAGTCTTGAGAGCCTTGTGAACGCCGGCAGTCTCGGCGGCCTCTACTACTTCGGCGGGAGCCTCAGCGGGAGCCTCAACTTCAGCAGGAGCCTCAGCAGCTACTGCATCTTCTGTACTCTGAACTGTATCTGCAGGAGCGGCCTCAACTGCATCCTGAGCATAAACTTGGGTTGCACCGAATGTGAACATACCCATCATTGCAACGATTGCAAAAAGCTTTTTCATTGTGTGTAAGTTTTTAGAATTAGTATATTAAGTTAATTTATTCAAACAATGCGGAAAGAGGGGGATTCGAACCCCCGATACGCTTTTGACGTATACACGCTTTCCAGGCGTGCCTCTTCAACCACTCGAGCATCTTTCCTTGAGTTACGGTCAATAGCTATTCGGGTTGCAAGTTACAACTTTTTTTGCAAAGCAACACTCTATTCCACGGCAAAAGTAACTTTTTTTTTCAAATCATTGTATTTTTCTCAAAAAATGATTGTGCCTAATTTGAGAAAATGCAAAATATAGGATTTTTTAACAGTCGCCCAACCTTTAAAATACAAAAGTTGTAAAAAGGTGCGAAGCATTAGGAATAATTCGCTACCTTTGTATAAAAAGCTATACCCGGCACAACCGATGAAGAAGAAGAGAGGCATCGTTAAGATATTGGCAGACCTTATCAACCCATATTCCTGGATTACTGCGGCAAGAAACAGGATGTTCGATACTGGCCTTATTAAGAGCCGCGCATTTGGCGTGCCTACCGTCTGCGTCGGCAACATCACGGTAGGCGGCACTGGCAAGACACCGCACGTCGAATACATTGTCAGGCTTTTCAAGGACAGGATCGCCACGGCGGTGCTGAGCCGAGGGTATGGCAGAAAAAGCAAAGGATTTGTGGTTGCCGGCATTGACACACCCGCAGGGATGATTGGCGACGAGCCGTTCCAGATAAAGAACAAATTCAGCGACATGGTTGTTGCTGTTTGCGAAAAGCGCGCCGACGGCATAAGAATGATTGCCGAGGAGTTCAGGGACACCGGGCTCATACTGCTTGACGACGCTTTTCAGCACAGGCATGTAAAGGCCGGGCTCAACATTCTGCTTATCGACAGCCAACGGCCTCTATGGAACGACTGCATATTGCCCTTCGGGCGGCTGCGCGAGAGCGTAAGAGGGATAAGGCGGGCCGACATTGTCATATTCACCAAATGCGGCTCGCTGACGGCCGAGGAGCGTGAAGAGCATACAAATTACATAAAAAGGAGAAAAGATATACCTGTTTTCTTCTCCAGAATGCGATACGGCAGGCTCTACAAGCTCTCCGACACGGAAAAGAGCGTAGACATACAAGGCAAGGAGGCGCTGCTCGTGACAGGCATCGCCAACCCGCAGCCCCTGAAGAGAGAGATAGAGCGGGCAAGTTCACGAACGGAACTTGCGGAATACGGCGACCACCACAACTTCACGGCCCGCGACTTTGTTGATATTGAACGTAAGTTCAACGCTCTGCAGGACGGAAACAGGATTATCGTCACAACCGAGAAGGACGCGGCAAGAATATCCTGCCACGAAGATGTGCCGGAGACGTTGAAGGAGCATATCTATGTAATGCCGATAGAGGTTGAGATAATGTTCAACGAAGAAAAATTGTTTAACCAAATATTAGAAGACTATGTTACAGAAAATTCAAGAGACAGCTGAGTTCCTCAGAGGAAAGATGACGACAGCGCCCGAGACTGCCATTATTCTTGGCACAGGACTCGGCAGCCTTGTGAACGAGATTACCGACAAATACGAAATCGAGTACAAGGACATCCCCAACTTCCCGTTATCTACCGTAGAGGGGCATTCAGGCAAGCTCATATTCGGCAAGCTTGGCAACAAGGAGATTATGGCGATGCAGGGCCGTTTCCACTTCTACGAAGGCTACTCAATGAAAGAGGTTACGTTCCCCGTGCGCGTGATGCGCGAGCTTGGGATAAAGACCCTGTTCGTGTCGAACGCTGCCGGCGGCATGAACCCCGAGTTCCTCATCGGCGACCTAATGATTATCAATGACCACATCAACTTCTTCCCCGAGCATCCGCTGAGAGGAAAGAACATACCTTACGGCGACCGCTTCCCCGACATGAGCGCCGCATACGACAAGGAGCTTATAGCCAAGGCGAAGGAGATTGCCGCCGAGAAAGGCATCCGTGTCGTCGAGGGCGTATACCTCGGCACGCAAGGCCCCACATTCGAGACTCCTGCCGAGTACCGCATGTTCCACCGCATGGGCGGAGACGCTGTCGGCATGTCTACCGTTCCCGAAGTAATAGTAGCCCGCCACTGCGGAATACGTGTTTTCGGCATTTCAGTAATAACCGACCTCGGCGTCGAGGGCATCGTTGTGGAGTGCAGCCACGAAGAGGTACAGAAAGCCGCAGACGAGGCGCAGCCCAAGATGACTACAATATTCCGCGAGATTATCAACAGAGCATAAGAAAAAAAGATGAATACGACAAAACGCACAGAGATTTCCTCGCTCGGCGAGTTCGGACTGATAGAGAGACTTACCGGGAACTTGCCCGTGAACAACAAGGAGAGCGTGAAGGGGGCAGGTGACGACGCCGCCATTCTGCAGTTCAGCAACGACGAAGAGGTGCTTGTATCAACCGACATGTTCATGGAAGGCGTTCACTTTGACCTTACATACTTTCCGTTGAAGCACCTCGGCTACAAAGCCGTCATAGCGAACATTTCCGACATCTACGCAATGAACGGCACGCCAAAGCAGATAACCGTTTCGCTCGCCCTTAGCCGCAAGTTCTGCATCGAGGACATCGAGGAACTTTATTCAGGCATAGAGCTCGCATGCCGGCAGTACGGCGTGGACATTGTAGGCGGCGACACCACATCGTCCCTGACAGGCCTTGCCATAAGCATCACGGCTATCGGCACAGCCCCCAAAGGCTGCGCGGTAAGACGCAGCGGAGCCAAAGAGACGGACCTCATATGCGTGACCGGCAACCTGGGCGCGGCATATATGGGACTGCAGCTGCTCGAGAGAGAGAAGATTGCCACGGCGGACAAGGACATACAGCCCGACTTCCAGGGCAAGGAATATATCCTTGAGCGTCAGCTGAAGCCCGAGGCACGCAAGGAGGTTCTGGAGAAGCTCTCCGAGGAGAATGTAAAGCCCACCGCAATGATTGACATCAGCGACGGCCTTTCGTCGGAGCTGATGCACATCTGCAAGCAGAGCGGCGTAGGCTGCCGCATCTATGAGGAGCGCATTCCCATAGACTACCAGACAGCCATAATGGCCGAAGAGCTGAACATGAACGTGACGACGTGCGCCCTTAACGGCGGCGAAGATTACGAGCTGCTCTTCACCGTTCCTATCGCCGACCACGAAAAGGTTGCGGCAATGAAAGAGGTACGCATTATCGGCCATGTCGTGAGCGACAGCATGGGCCTTGCCCTCATCACCCGTGACGGCGTGGAGATGGAGCTGAAGGCACAGGGGTGGGTATCAAACAGCGACGGTAAATGATAATGCACAATATCATCCAGGCGATATTTCTGTTGGCAGGAGTCATTGCCCTGCTTGCCTCGCTGCTTAACCGGGACTGGTTCTTTACAGCCGACAATGCGAGCTTCGTCGTCAAGCGGTTAGGAAGAGGCGGCGCCCGCATAGTATACGGCGTAATAGGCACGGCATTCATCTTTGCTGCAATATTCTTCTACTATAGAGTCAAAGGATTATAACCAGACAGGAGCGACCGTCCCGGACGATTTGAATTTCATGAAAGCGAAGTGCCCCCAAAACTTTTTTCCAAGTTTTGAGGGCACTTCACTCCGTTATTGCCGGCGAAGAAAGTTGAGAGTTCCGTCTCATCGGATATATCTATCCGATGATGCAGAGGTAGGGGTCTCTGACCCCTGTATGTTTGCGGGTCGCAGACCCTGACACTCATTAACAGCGGATAAATATCCGCCGGGACGGGTGCCCTATAGGTTATTGATTGGTCTACATTCGTCACACTCTCCGTCTCATCGGATATATCTATCCGATGATGCAGAGGCAGGGGTCTCTGACCCCTGTATATTTGCGGGTCGCAGACCCTGACACTCATTAACAGCGGATAAATATCCGCTGGGACAGAGTCCCTGTATATTTCCGAACCCTGTCCTGCGGATGTGTCATCCGCAGGACAGCGAGTATAAGCATCTTCAGATGCAATAATTTATCCCACCATCACCTGTAGCAGTCCTTCGTCTCCCGCATAGTCCTTGGCAGAACTGTAGAGATAGTCTTCGGGGTTGGCGACAATTTCCTGCACAACGGGATTGTTATGTATGTAGTCCAGTTTCTGACGGTAGAACTCTCCGGTGTATAGCAGTTCGGGATGGTAGCCATCTTGCCACAGCTTGTAGTTGGTGGCTTTGGTATCGTTGGCGGCCGCAAAGCTGAAACGGTCAAGCATCCACTTGCGGCGCGACTCTTGTAGGTCACACTGCAGCTCTTCCACCACCTGCTTGCTAGTATATTTCTTGAAGTCACGCATCACGTCACCGACGGTCTGTTGCCCTTCGACGGATATGATCATATGCAGATGGTTACTCATCAGTACCCACGCATAGACTTTCAGTCCTTTGTATTGCTGGCAATATGCGAGCGAGTCAACGACAATATGCTTATACTTTGGTCGGGTGAAGATGTCCACCCAGTCCACTACGGTGGTGGTCACGAAGTAGAGTTCCGATAGTATGCGTTCCATAATGTAAGGTGATGTTTGTTGCGAAGTTACTACAACTCCTCCAACTGACCAAATGTATCCGTCTCTGACCCCTGTATATTTCCGTCTCATCGGATATATCTATCCGATGATGCAGAGGCAGGGGTCTCTGACCCCTGTATGTTTGCGGGTCGCAGACCCTGACACTCATTAACAGCGGATAAATATCCGCCGGGACGGGCATGACTACGACCCATACCGCAATCCGTGGATGGTGTAAGTTTATTTTTGTAGCACCCGCGACTGCTGTAGCTTTTGTTGTTTTGTGGTATACAAAGAGGTGATGTTTTAATGTTAATACTATAAGTCTCGTTTTGTGAGCAGGAGAGGCATTACCCTCTTCCTGCCCTAAGTTACTTCAAAATCCTTATTTATTCACAACAGTCCAGCCTTCAGGGATGCCGCTTGTGCCGGTTGGTATTTGGCCAGTTTCTGAGCCTTGTATTAAGCTTGCCGCTTTGGTAAATGTACCTGTTGAAGCCACGCCTGATACCCAGTCGTTTAAACAACCAGATGCAGATATATCCGTTGCCAGCATAGTGATGTTGCTCAGATTTGTGCAACCATAGAACATACGATAGTAGCACCAATTAACTAAAGTTGCAGCAGGAAGTTCAGGTGCGACAGTCAGGCTTGTGCAACCATTGAACATCTTGTAGTAGCAATTCGCAAACAATGTAGTAGCCGGAAGTTCTGGGGCGGCAGTCAGATTTGTGCAACCACTGAACATTTGAGAGTAGCAAGACTCAGCCAATGTCGTAGCCTTGAGTTCTGGGGCGGCAGTCAGATTTGTGCAACCACTGAACATTTGATAGTAGCAAGACTCAGCCAATGTCGTAGCAGGAAGTTCGGGTGCCACAGTCAGGCTTGTACATCCATAGAACATATATTCATAACAAGACTGTGCCAATGTTGTAGCCGGGAGTTCGGGTGCCACAGTCAGGCTTGTACATTTATAGAACATACGATTGTAGCAAAATTCCGTTAAAGTTGTAGCCGGGAGTTCGGGTGCCACAGTCAGGCTTGTACATTTATAGAACATATATTCATAGCAAGACTCTGCCAATGTTGTAGCCGGGAGTTCGGGTGACGTAGTCAGACTTTTGCAACTCTCGAACAAAGAGCAGAATCTGGCATTGGCGGTAGAAACTGTAGCATGGTTCTCATAATCCACCAAAGTGCGGATGTCGCCCGAACAGGCAACCTGCACATTGTCATCGCCAAAAGATATTTGAGCGCGCGATAAATCAGATGTCGCCGTACCATTGGCGCTCTTTCCACGAAGGCGCAGTGTACCGTTATCTCCACCAAAGGTAATGGCTTCCCCGGCTGTCAACTGCGCCCACTCGCCTCCATTTACAGAGTATTGCATACTTTCGTCCAAAACATAGCCGCCGTAGGTTTTAATCGTCATAGTCTGCGCGGCTGAAGCCGTGAAGTTGAGGTAAGGGTATGTGGCATCCAGCGCATAACTCACGCGTTCCTCCGTGGCA